>NZ_OZ244149.1:2749090-3054545 GCF_965216145.1 Candidatus Palauibacter sp. | reverse complement strand
GCCGGGCGGACCTACGTGACCCTGGATAACTACGGCGTACTGGATCAGGCCCGGCGCGAGCCCGACGCGCTTCTTCAGCGTGCGCCCCGTCTGACGCTCGATGAGATCCAGCGTGCTCCGGAACTGCTGCTCGCGATCAAGCGGGCTGTGGACGCGGACCGGACTCCGGGCCGCTTTCTCCTCACGGGATCCGCGAACCTCGACCTGATGAAGGGCGTCGCGGAGACGCTCGCGGGCCGAGCCGTGTACGTCACGCTCTGGCCGATGACGCGGGGGGAGGCGGCGGGCGGCGGCTCGGCGGGACGCTGGAATGTCTTCCTCGATGAGCCGCCCAGGGACTGGATCGACGCCCTGGCCGGTGGCGCCGCTGCGGTGCCCTCCGGTCCTCCCTCCGGGCACTCGACCGCGCGAAATCCGGAGACGTGGAAGGACCTCGCCCGTCGCGGCGGATACCCGTTTCCGGCGCTGAACCTCGCCTCCGAAGCGGACCGTGCCGCCTGGTTCGAGGCCTACCTGCGCACCTACCTCGAACGTGATCTGCGACAACTCGCGGCGATCGAGAACCTCACGGGATTTCTGCGGCTCGCGCGGGCGACGGCCCTTCGACTCGGCGGCCTCTCGAACCAGGCCAATCTGGCGAGAGATGCCGGGATTCCCTCGACGACGGCGCAACGGTACCTCGACCTTCTGGAGGTCTCGTATCAGCTGCTGAGGGTCGAGTCCTACGCCGTCAATCGGAACAAGCGACTCGTGAAGCAGCCGAGACTGTACTGGAGCGATCCCGGACTCGCGCTACACCTGGCGGGCGGCATCGAGCCGACGGGGGGGCATCTGGAGAATCTCATCGCGGGCGATCTCTTCGCGTGGCGGGAGATTCGGACGCACCGACCCAACATCCTGTTCTGGCGGACCAGCAAGGGCGCCGAAGTGGACTTCGTCCTCGAAACGCCGCGCGCACTGATTCCGGTGGAGGTGAAGAGCCGCCAGCACCTCCGCGTAGCGGATGCCCGCCACCTGACTACCTTCATGCGAGACTATGGCGAGGCGGTTCCCGCGGGGGTCATCATCCACGGGGGCCGGGACACGTACTGGCTCACGGAGCGCGTGCTGGCGCTTCCGTGGCACCGGGCAATCTGAGCGGGCAATCCGACGAATGGAGAGTGCCGGAATGACGGTCATACCGCAGAGACCGCTGGGGTTCGGTGAGATTCTCGACGGCGCCATCCAGTTCTACCGGCGTGACTTCGGCCTCTACTTCCTCATCGCCCTTGTGGGAGCGCTGCCGGGCTACGCGATGATGCTGGCTCTGGGGACGCCGGGCACCGGCGTCAACGCCGCCGGGAATCCGGACTTCGGGGGGGTCGGATTCGACAGCCTCCTCCTCATCCTCGCGAACGCCGCGGCCTGGATCGGGACGCTCGCGGTGGCGGTCGCGATGCGCGCCCGCCTGGAGGACGCCCCGGTGTCTCTGGAGAGCGCCTACCGCGGTGTCATCCGCCCCTTCCCGAGCGCCGCCGGGGGATACCTGCTGGCCATGCTGCTCGTGGGTATCCTCGGCTTCGTGATCATGATGTTGGCCATGATACTCGGGATCGCAGGGGCGCTGTCCGGCAGCCTGGCGCTGACGCTCGGGGTCCTCGTGCCCGCGAGCCTCGCCGCCATCCTTCTCATCTTCACGCTGTGGTTCTCGAGCACCTTTGCGATCCTGCCGGCCGTCCTGATCGAGGGGCGGTCCGCGTCGGCCTCCCTTCGCCGCTCTTTTCAACTCGCCCGCGGCGCGCGGCTCCGGGTCGTCGGTATCATGCTCGTGGCATTCATCATCCAGAACGCCCCCTCCTTCGGCATGTTCGCTCTGTCCGGAGGCTTCGACATGTTCACCTCGCCGGACACGGTCGGGACCATGGGGGGCGGACGGCTGGCCCTGCAAAACACCATTGACCTGCTGATCGGAGCCCTCACCGCACCGTTCGGTGTGGCAACCGTCTTCTTCCTCCACCACGACCGGAGAGTGCGTCTGGAGGCGTCCGACCTCGAGACGACCGCGGCCGCGATGACGACGGACGGCCCTTGACCCGATTCGCCTGGTCCGCCACGCCGTTCCGCGGGCAGGAGCCTCCGGCCGACCCGCTCCCCTCGCCGGACGAGATGTCCGCCGTTCTGCGCGAGGTCCTCGCCGAGTCGGACTTCGTGACGGCGGCCCTGCCGTTGCGGCAGCGGATCATTCAGTGGATCGGCGAGGCGATCGGCGAGGCCTGGGAATGGTTGCGCCAGCTCCTGTTCGACGATGGCAGCGGCCTCATGACCGTCCTCGCGATCCTCGTCCCTCTGGCCGCCCTCGTGGCGCTCGGCGTCCTGGCGTTCCGGCATGTCCCGGGCTGGGTGGGCGGAGCGTCCGGGGAGGACGACGGAGGCGGGGGCGCCGGCCACACGCCCCGTTCCGCGGGCGAGTGGCTCCAGCTCGCACGCTCAAGGGCTGGCGAAGGGGATTTCCGGCCCGCCGCGAGCGCACTCTATCAGGGCTTCCTCCTGTCGCTGGACGAGATGGGAACGCTGGCGTTCCACCCCTCGAAGACGCCCGGTGACTACGCTCTGGAGATCGGTCGGGAGCGGCGCGGCGGAGAGGGGGGAGCCGGAGCCGGCACGCGATTCATCCGTTCCTTCCAGCGTCTCTCCTTCGGTGAGGAGGCGCCGACGTCTGGCGGGTACGCGGATCTGGCAACCCTGGCGCGAGATGCGGGGTGTCCGGGCCCGGACGTACCCTCGGAGGCTGACGGCGGGTGAAACGGGATCGGGCCAGGACCGTCTTTTGGGTTATCGCGATCGCGCTGGGTGCCGGGCTCGCCGCCTTCCTCGCCCGTCCCGAGGGCCGTGCCGCGACGGACGTCAAGCGCAGTCTCTTCCGGACGACGCCCGACGGGGTGGCCGCACTCGCCCGGGGCATCGCCCGTCTGGGACGCCCCACGGCGCCCCGCATCACGCCGCTCGCAGACGCGGAACCTGTGCCGGGGGCGCTCGTCCTCCTCTCGCCGCCGGTCGTCCCCAGCCCCGCCGAGGTGCACACGCTGCTGGAGCGGGTTCGCGCCGGGGGCACGCTCGTGTACGCGCCAGTCCTCTTCCCGACCGTCTACGGGGCGCTGAGAGTGACGCCGCTGATGGACTCGCTGGGCATCGCCTTCCGTCTGCCCGGGCCGGGCGATGTCGAGGATCCGGAGTGGGTCTCTCATCCCCTGACGCAGGGGCTGCCTCCGCCCCGCGCGCCCCGCCGCGCGCTTCGCCCCCTGACCGAGACCCCGGACGGCACGGCGCAGGCAGGGGTCCCCTTCCGGGAGAACCTCCTCACGACGGGGTCGGGGGAAGAGGGGAGGTGGGTCGGCGCCGGTCTCATTCGGCTCGGCGAAGGGCGCGTCCTCGTCCTGAGCGATGACGCGGCGCTCTCCAACGGGTTCGTCGCGGAAGACCCGCTGGCGGCCCTCGTGATCCGCGCTCTGCTGACCCATACGACCCCGGCCGATACGGTGTTCTTCGACGAGTTCCATCAGGGGATCCGCGGCTACGACAGCACCGCGCGGCGCTGGGCCGGCTTCGTCCTCGGCACCTCCCGCGGGCGGACGCTGCTCCACGTGCTCGCCGCCGCCTTCCTGGCCCTCGTGTGCGCGGGGCTTCGTTTCGGGTCGCCGATGTCGCGCGTGGCCCCTCCGGACCGGGAGCGGCGATCTCCGCTCGAGCACGTCTCGGCCCTCGGCGACCTGTATGAGAAGGCGGGCGCCGCACGCACGGCCGCCCTCCTCCTGTTGGCGCGCCTGGCCCGCACCGCGCGCCGCCCGCCCCCGCGCGACCTGTCCGAGGCCGAGGCGCTGGTCCGGGAATTGGAGGCCCGGCGCGGAGCGCACCCCTCGCTGGCGAACATCCGGCACGGCTTGCGCGCCGATCCGGTGGACCTGACCATGATCGCCGCCGGCATCGACGACCACCTCGCGAAGAGACCCACACCATGACGACGCCCGACGCGGCGCTGCGCCTGCTCGGCGACATCGAGCAGGTCATCCTCGGCCAGCAGGTCGTACTCAGACAGCTCGTGATCACTCTTCTGGCCCGGGGCCACGCGCTCCTCGAGGGCGTGCCGGGAACGGCCAAGACCCTCTCCGTGCGGGCGCTCTCCAGGGGACTCGGACTCGACTTCGGCCGCGTCCAGTTCACCCCCGACCTCATGCCGACCGATCTCGTCGGCGTGAGCGTCCTCGACGAGGCGCAGGGGAACTTCCGCTATCGTCCGGGGCCCGTGTTCACCGATCTCCTCCTGGCCGACGAGATCAACCGGGCGCCGCCCAAGACGCAGGCGGCGCTGCTCGAGGCGATGGAGGAGCGGCAGGTCACGGTCGACGGTACGACCCGGCCCCTGCCCGCGCCGTTCACGGTGTTCGCGACCCAGAACCCGGTGGAATACGAGGGGACCTACCCCCTACCCGAAGCGCAGGTGGACCGCTTCCTGATGAAGATCGTGATCGACTACCCGCCGGAAGACGCGGAGCGCGCGATCCTCGACCGCCACGAGGCGGGGTTCCGGGCGGACGACGAGTCGACCTATCCCATGGGCGAGGCGCTCGCACGCGAGACGCTGCTCGCGGCCCGCGACGCGGTGAACCGGGTCCACATGGACGAACGGGTCCGGCGTTACGTGACCGACATCGTGCGGGCGACGCGCCAGGACGCGGCCTTCGCCCTCGGCGCGAGCCCCCGGGCCGGCGTCGCCCTCTTCCAGGCCGCCCGGGCCGAGGCGTACCTGTGCAGCCGGGACTTCGTCACCCCGGACGACGTGAAGTCGCTCTCCTTCCCCGTGCTCCGGCACCGCGTCGTGCTGACGGCGGAGGCGGAGGTCGAGGGGCGTTCCTCGGACGACGAACTGCAGGCGCTCCTCGAGAAGCTCGAGGCGCCCCGATAGCGCCCGTCGTCCTCATCCCCGGCGGCCGAACGCTGTGGCTGCTGGGGCTGGCGTCGTTCCTCTTCCTGGTCTCCGCGGGGGGCGGGTTGGCGGTGGACGCGATCATCCTCCTCGTGGCCTGGCTCGACGGGCGTCGGACCCCGTTGCCCTCCGCCTCTCGGCTGGTCCCGCGCATCGCCGCGCTCGGCGAAGTCACGGAAGTCTCGATCGACGTCTCGAACCCCACCCGTCGCGCCCTCACGCTCCGGCTCACGGACGACCTCGACCCCAGCCTGCGGCGGCTCCCCGACCCCGGCGATACCGATGAATGGGAAGACGGGGTGCGGCTGCATCTCCCCGCCGACTCGACCATCCGCTGCAGCTACGAGGTACGGCCCCGAACGCGGGGGTTTCTCGCTTTGGGCGCGATCCACCTGCGGACCCGGTCGCCGTGGGGGTTCGCGTGGCGGCGTTCCACCATCGAGGCCGCCGACACGCTGCAGGTGCAGCCGGGCATCCGGAGGCTGCTGCGCGACCGGAGCGGCCATGCACTCCGCTGGGGACTGCGGACGGCGGGGGCCCGCCGCAGCCGGCAGTGGGGCGAGGGGCGCGAGTTCGAGAGCCTGCGCGACTACGCCGAGGGGGACGACCCCCGCATCATCGACTGGAAGGCATCGGCCCGGCGCCGGCGTTTCGTGGTGCGCAACTACGAGGCGGAGCGGAGCCAGAACATCGTGCTCGCGATCGATGCGGGCCGCCACATGCGCGAGCGGCTGGAGGACCGGGAGCGGGTCGACTTCGCCCTCGCGGCGGGCATGATGCTCGCCACTCGGGCCAGGAATTTCGGCGACCGCATCGGGGCCATGGTGTTCGACGACCGCATCCGGCACGTCTCGCCGCCCCGTCGCGCCGACCCCGGCGCGCTGGCCCGGATCTTCGCCGGCGTGGAGACGCGGCCCGTCGAACCGAACTATCCCCTGGCCTTCGCGACGCTCGCGCGGACGTTCCGCAAGCGGGCGCTCGTCATCCTGTTCTGCGACGTGATCGACGAGGCCGTCTCGAAGGCCCTCGTGACCTCGCTCACGAGGATCGGGCGCGCCCACCTCCCGCTGGCCGTCGCGATCCGCAACCCCGCCCTGGAGAAAGCCGCGGCGCGCCCGGCGCCGACGCCCTCCGAGGCCTTCCACCGAGCGGCGGCCGAGGAACTCGTCCAGGCGCGGGCCACGACGCTGCAGGTCATGCGCCAGTCCGGGATCCTGGTGGTGGACACGCCGCCGGGAGACGCGCTCGTCCGCACCCTCGACAAATACGTCGAAATCAAGGAGCGGGGACTGCTCTGACCTTGCGACCCGCGAACCCGAAGTAGACGGCGAGAAGGACCGCCGTGCCGCCGCCGAATGCGAACTTCGCCACCGCGGGCAGTCCGGAAGGCGAGTAGAAGCCCTCGACCAGCCCGGCCACGAGGAGCAGCAGCACCGCGCCGCCCAGCAGGGAGAGGAACTCACGCCCACGTTCCCTCAGCGCCTCGCGGCGGGTCCGCCGCCCCGGGACGAGGAGCGCGGACCCGAGACCCAGTCCCGCCCCGCCCGCCAGGCAGATGGCGGTGAGTTCCATCACGCCATGCGGAAACACGAAGGCGAGAATCACCCCGAGCACCTCGTTGTTCGCGTACAGCCCGAAGGCCGCGCCCAGGAGGACCCCGTTGAAGACGAGGATGAGCACGGTGCCCACCCCGGCCAGCAAGCCGCCGGCGAAGGCGGTGAAGGTGACGCCGACGTTGTTCGTCATGACCATCGACGAGAGCGCCGGCATCCCGCTCCCTTCGACTTGGAGGTAGGCGGCGTCGGGATCCCCGCGCGCCGTGTTCTCGGCCCGGGCCAGCATCCCGGGCGGCATGATCGCCCGCGCCCGCGCCGGCACGTCACGGACGGCGCCGTACGAGGCCAGCATGGGACCGAAGAGCAGGAGCGCGGCCAGCAGCACAGGCCAGCGGTGGCGCCGCACCGCCCGCGGGAACTCGCGGGCGACCCAGCGCCCGAGCGGGACCGCCGCCCGCCCCTTCGCCCGGTAGAGGAGGTTGTGCCCCGAGCCGGCCCACCGCTCCACCGCCTCCATCATCGCCGGCGAGGCGCCGTAGGTTCGGGCGCGAGCCAGGTCCGCCGTGACGCCGCGGTAGAGGCGGCCGAAGGCCCGGATCTCCTCCTCGGTGAGCGCCCCCAGGCCGCGGGCGCGCCCTTTCTCCACCAGCGCGGTGTACGCCTCCCACGCCTCCCGCCGCTCCCGAGCCATCGCCGCCGCCTGCAGACTCGCCCCTCCTCGGCGCGCTGCGTGCCGCGGCGCCTCCGCCCCGTGCACATGGGCGAGCCTCGCGTCGGGATCCGCCTCCGATTCGGCGAGATCCCCGCCGACCGATTCGCGAAGGGCACCCCAGACGGAACTCGCGACCCGGGCCCGCACCCCGGGCTCCAGTCCCTCCCGGCGCGCCATGTATCCCGCCAGCAGCTCGAACTGTTCGGGGGAGAGCGTCGGGCGGGTGGGCCGGCCCGAAACCTCGACCTCGTCCCCGAACATCTCTCCGCCCCCGCTGTCCCGGACCACGATCGTGCCCGCCACAAGGTCCCCCAACCGCTGCGCGCGGCGGTTGAACAGGATCGTCGCGGCTCCCGCCATCCCCGTCACGCCCGGCTGCAGATCGACGAAGCGGATCAGGTTGCGGAGGACGGACCCCTGGAAGGAGAGCGGCTCACCGCCGTCGTGCAGCACGCGCAGCCCCAGCGCCCGTTTCCCCGGCGTGCGTCCGTCCCACACGGCTTCGAAGAAGAGGAAATACCCCCAGGTGGCGAAGAAGAGGACGATGTAGAGGACGGCTATCCCGATTCCCGCACCCGCGCCCCCGAGCGCCCCCGTGAACCTCAGGACGAGGGCCACCAACAGAATCGTCGTCACGATGATCGCCAGATCGAGGGCGAGGGCGGCCGCCCGCGATCCCAGATCCGCGAGCTGATATTCGAGCCGGACGTGCTCCGGCGTCTCCAGCGCGATCCGGCGGTGCAGACCACCTCGCGCTTCGGGCATCAGCCGGTTGTCCGCCGACATGTCAACACCCGAGACCGCTCGTCGTCCCGCGCCCCCGCCGTAGACCGCCGATACGCCTCATCGATCCCCGCCCGGGGGATCACTCTCCACTCGCTCACGTCCTGCCCGGCGAACTCCGGAAGCCGGGGACCAGCCACAGCGCCCCTTCCAGGCCCACCAGCAGCCCGGCAGTGGCGGTGGTCGCGACCGCGAGGGCCATGAGCAGAAACCCCGGCTCGTCCATCGACCTCGCCCAGTACCACGCGGAGAAGAACGTCGATGCAAAGCTGGCCGCGAAGATGGAGCGCTGCGGTATCTTCCCGTAGCGGTTCTTGTACACAGGATTGAGCTTCATGGAGTCCCCCTTGCGCCAAGGGTACACGCTGACCCCCGGAGTGCAAGACACGACTGCGTCACAGGTCGCGGCGGCGGAACCAGATGAAGGATGAGCCGATGAACAGCACGGTCCAGAGGGTGGCCATGATCACATGCGAGCCCAGATCGACGGCGGGAGCCGAGCGGCCGGCCGCCTCCGCGGCGGCCACCATCCGCTCGAACGTCGGGGCGTCGTAATTCTGAAACGCAAGGAGCGGAAAACTATTCGTCCATGGCAGGTACTCGAGCCAGTCGGAAAAGGCGGGCAGGAAACGCTGCACCAGCGGGGGGAGCATCCCGAACTCGATCGCTCCAAGCCACAGGAACCAAACGGCAAGCGCCGCGCCGGTCTTGCGGATCGCCAGGGACAGGAAGAAGGCCAAGGCCCCCACGCTCAGGAACGCGAGCACCAGCCCGCCCGTCGCCTGGAAGACCGAAAGCGGCACGAGCGACGATGCGGCAGCCCCCATGTCGGTGCGAATCAGCGCCAGCACGCCGGGAATCAGTACGTGCGCGGCGACGAAAGCGAGGCCCACGATCGGCAACAACAGGGTCTTGCCCCAGAACCACTGGGACTTCGACAGACCGTCGATCACGTTCTGCCGCGCCGTCCGCCAACTGAACTCCGTCGCCGTCAACAGAACCAGGGTAATGGCGGCAAACATGACGAGCGTGGCCGAGTCGTCGCGAAACACCGACGCCCAGATGTCCGGAAGCCGGAAGCCCTCGCTGCGCTCGAAGAAGGAGTACGCTTTGTCCATGAACGTGACGAGTGCGTAGAAGCCGAGCGCCATCCACAGGACGATCCGCTTCCGCGCCTTGAACCACTCGTTGCGCAGCAGCCCGCCGAACGCGCGCCCGCCCTTCATTGCACTTCTCCGAAGCCGTTGGACCCGCCCGTAATCTCCATGAACGCGTCCTCCAGCGACTGCCGTTCCAGCGACAGGTGGGAAGCGTAGATCCCACGCTCCGAGAGGAAGCGGTTCAGCTCCGAGAGCCCTCCGCCCGCGAGTTGCGCCAGCACCCGGCCGTCCACGACCCGGGTGTTGCTCGCGCCCTCGAACTCGGTCACCGCGAGCTTCAGCGCCTCCACGTCCATGTCGGCCCCCACCGCGGCCACCGTGCGGGCGGAGGTGAGCTCGTCCATGCTCCCCTCGCGGATGAGCCGGCCGCTCTCGATGATCGATACGTACGTGCAGGTGCGCTCCACCTCGTGCAGCAGGTGGCTCGAGAGGAAGATCGTCTTCCCGCGCGCGGCGAGTTCGCGGATGATGTCGCGGATCTCCCGCTGCCCGGCTGGATCGAGCCCGTTGGCCGGCTCGTCGAGGATGATGAGTTCGGGGTCGCCGATCATCGTGGCCGCGAGCGCGAGCCGCTGCTTCATCCCCAGCGAGCACGCCTTGAACTTCGTCTTCTGGCGCGCGGCCAGCCCCACGACGTCGAGTGCCTCCTGGACTTCCATTTCCTCCCTTCCCTTCACCCGCGCCACGAGCCGCAGGTTGTCGCGGCAGCTGAGGTAGGGATAGAAGTTGGGATACTCGAGCGTGGCCCCGATCCGCTGGCGCGCGGCGTGGAGCTCCGCCGGCGACGAGCCGCCGAAGAGGCGGAACGACCCGCCGGTCGGGGTGATGATCCCGAGCAGCATCCCGATCGTCGTCGTCTTCCCGCTCCCGTTCGGGCCCAGGAAGCCGTACACCTGGCCGGCCTCCACCTGTACCGAGAGCTGGTCTACGGCGAGCGTCCCCTCGCCGCGAATCGCGGCGTACCGCTTGGAGAGCCCCTGCGTCTCTATGATCGACATCTGCGAGTGCCCGGCTGACTCTTGATCAGGGGCCCGGGGGCGACGCACCGGGGGCGGCGGGGTTCGGAGTCGCGGGGGCTGGGATCGCGGGCGTCGTGCCGCCGGCACGCTCCTCCAGCTGCCGGCGGAACAGCTCCGCTTCCGCCAGTTCGTTCAGCCTCTCGTCCCGCTCCCGGCCTTCCAGTTCGAGTTGGGCGACGCGCTCCCTCAAGAGGGCGATCGTCTCCCGGTCCTGCTTCCGGGGCCCGAGCGCCTGCGTGACGTCCCGCACCAGTGGCCGCAGCGCGAAATGCGTCGCGAACGCGAGGACGGGGACGCCGATCGTGAAGAAGATCGCGAAGAGGGGGATAAGCAGGTCTTCCATGTGGAAACCGAACGCAAGGGGTGGCGAGAAGGTTTCTACCCGGGCGGGTTTCGGCCGATGATGCCCCGGCCCCACACGTTGTTGCCGCGGTTCACGTCGGGCAGGATCCCGTCCGGGTCGAGTTGCACGTTGCGCACGAATCCGTCGACCACCTCGAGCACATAGGTGCCGTCCACCTGCCACGCCTCGACCGGTACGTCGTGCCGCTGTTCGTCCCCGCCCCGGTACAGGATCCGGATCTCGAGCGGCATCGGGATCCCGCCGCGGTTCTCGATCGTCACCGTCGTCGTGTCCCCGATCCTCTCCACGGAAGCGATCGCCTGGTCGAGCACCGCGTCCTCGTAGATCCAGCCCTTGAAGAACCAGTCGAGATCCTGCCCCGACACATCCTCCATCGTGCGGATGAAGTCGGCCGGTTGCGGGTGCTTCCACGCCCAGCGGCGGATGTACTCCCGGAACCCCTCGTCGAACACCTCGGGACCGAGCACTGCCTCGCGCAGGAGGACGAGGACCGCGGCGGGCTTGTTGTAGGCGAGGACGCCGATGTCCTCCTCGGGGATGCTGTCGGCCGGCGTGAGGATCGCGTGCCCCGGCCGCTGCGTGTCCACGGCGATCTGGGCCGGCGACATGAACTGGCCCAGGATCGGCTCGCCGCCCGAGAACTCGATCCCGGAGTAGTAGTTGATGAACGTGTTGAAACCCTCGTCCATCCACGCGTATCGCCGCTCGTCGGAGCCCACGATCATGGGGAACCAGGTGTGTCCGATCTCGTGGTCGGTGACGGAGAAGAGGAACGCGCCGCGCGACTCCCACGAACAGAACACGATCATGGGGTATTCCATCCCCAGCGCGAGCCCGGCTACGTTGATCGCCACCGGATACGGATAGCGGAACCATTCTTCCGAGTAATACTGGACGCTGTGGCGGAGATACTCCGTCGAGCGCTCCCAGCCGCTGACGCCGCGCCCGCCGAGGCTCTCCTCGGGGTAGGCGGACATGATGAGCACGTCCTCCCACCCCGCCGCGTCCCACACGAAGCGGTCGGACGCCGCCCACGCGAAGTCGCGCACGTTCTCCGCCCGGAAGCGCCACGTCAGCGGCAGTTCGCCGCGGGGCCGCGTCTCATCGTCCCCCGCCTCGTCCGGCTCGATGATGTGGATCGTCTCCTCCGAGGTGCGGGCACGCGCCAGCCGTTCGCGCTGCGTGGGGGTGAGGACATCTTCGGGATTCAGCAGTTCACCGGTCGCGACGACGACGAAGTCCCGGGGCACGGTGAGTTCGACCTCGAAGTCCCCGTACTCGAGATACCACTCGCCCTGCCCCAGGAACGGGGACTGGTTCCAGCCGTTCACGTCATCGTATGTGAACATGCGGGGATACCACTGCGCGAGCTGATAGATGATCCCGCCCCGGATGTCGAGCTGCCCCATGCGGTCGCCGCCGCTCTCGGGGATCTCGAACGCGAAGTCGATGTCGACCTCGAGCGGTGCGCCCGCGGGCGGGATGGGCTCGTCGAGGAGGATCTCCATCATCGTGTCCTCGGTCCGGTACTCCGGGACGGTCATCTCACCTTCGTGCTCGACCCGCACCCCCGAGATCACGAAGCCGCCGTCCCGGAAGAAGCCGCCGTGTCGGACATCTCCCCCGAGTTCTTCCGCTCTCATCGCCCCGTAGCTGTTCTCGCGGAAGAGGTTCTGGTCGAGTTGCAGCCAGAGGCTCGTGAGGGAATCGGGGCTGTGGTTCGTGTAGGTGATGCGTTCGGTGCCCTCGATGCGGTCGCCGACGAGGCTCGCCCGGATGTGGTAGTCCGCGCGCTGCTGCCAGTACTCGGGGCCCGGCGCGCCCGTGGCGTCGCGGAACGGCCCGGGTTCGGGCAGATCGAGCGGCTCGAAGGCGGCGGCCGGGTCGAAGATCCGCCGGAGGGAGTCGCGGCGCGCGAGTTCCGCCGCCTCCGCCGCCTCACGGTCTTCCGGGTCCCGCTCCTGCGCCGCCAGACCGCCGGGAAGCGCCCCGGCCGCCAGCGGGAGCAGAACCAGCACGGCCAGCGCGGCGAGCATCGGTATCCGAGGCGTCCGTGGCCGCGCACTCATCACCCTCATGTAACTCCCCTTCTCATCCTCAGCGGCCTTTCCTCATCGGCTGACATCTCCCGTAGGACAGCGTACACCACAGCGGCGACGATGCCGACGCACCCGCACTCCCCACGCGAGGCAATGTAGTTGGTCAGAGCCATCCGACCGAACGCCACGGCCGCCCGGATCTCCACACCGGAGCGACGGCGTGGGCGGCCCGCATCGTTTCGGACATCGTGTACCTGTTCGCTATGTTGGATGCGCGGTGCGATGCGCGAGCACGCAACGGCGCCACGTCAACCGAGAGGTGTGAGCATGCCCGGGTCCCGGAACATCCTGTCTCAGCCCTTCCCCTTCCGCACCCCGCGGCGGGCCCTCGCGCTCGCCGCGATTCTCCTCCTGGCCGCGACGGCCGGAGCGCAGACCGCCACCGCCCAGGACGACGACGCATGGACGCCGGCCTTGAGCATGCGGTACCACGCCGTCTCGGGGACCGCGATCTCTCCCGACGGCTCCCGGATCGCCTTCGCCGTGCGCGAACCGCTGATGGAAGGACCGCAGTCGGAGTACCTGAGTCACATCTGGATGACGGACGCGGAGGGGTCGCGGGCCACCCAATGGACCCGGGGCGAGGCCTCGGCGGGCTCGCCCCGGTTCTCGCCCGACGGCGAGTGGCTGAGTTTCACCACGAGCCGGGACGGCGAGGCTGAAGGCGGAAGCCAGCTGTGGGCCCTGCCGCTGGCGGGCGGAGAGGCCCGACAACTCACGAACGCGGGCGGCTCGGTGGGGACGTATCGCTGGTCGCGGGACGGCACGCGCATCGCCTTCCTCATGCGGGATCCGGAGACGACGGAAGAGAAGAAGGCGCGGGAGGAGAAGCGCGACGTCATCCTCGTGGACCGGAACTACAAGTTCTCCCACCTGTATGTCGTCGCCGTCGACCCGGAGTCGGACGAACCCGCCGAGCCGGTGCGGCTCACGGCCGGCGACTTCCACATCACGGGGTTCGGCTGGGCCCCGGGCGGCGGACGGATCGCCTTCTCGCACCAGGCCGATCCGCGGATCAACACGGCGCGGCTGAGCGGCGACATCTCGACGACGACGGTCCCGGACGCCGGGGCGATCGCCGACCTCCTGGCCGCCCGTGGCGAGGCCGACGAGGAGGAAACCGATCCGGCCGCCGTCGGGGAGGTGTCGCTGCTCGTGAGCGGAGCGGGGATCGAGAGGAGCCCCCTCTGGTCGCCGGACGGAGACTGGATCGCCTACGTGTCGACCGGCGACCAGCCGGAGCCGATCGGGCTCGGCGACGTGTTCGTGATCCCGGCCGCCGGAGGCGAGGCCCGGCGACTCGATACGCCGAACCGGAGCGCGTCGGTGCTGGGGTGGTCAGGGGATTCCTCCGAACTGCTCCTGCTCGAATCGCTCGCGACCCGGCGGCACGTCCTGGCCGTCCCGGTGGATGGAGGCGAGACCCGGTTCATCTCGTACGGAGACGGCGTGGTCGGCTCGGTCGCGCTCACCGACGACGCGAGCCGCATGGCCTTCACCTGGCAGACGACCGAGGAGCCGTGGGATGTCTTCGTCTCGCCCACGAACGGATACGCGCCGACGCGGGTCACGGACCTCCACGCCCATGTGCCGCGACCCGAGATGGGCCCCACCCGCCTGGTCTCGTGGACCTCGACGGAAGGGTTCGAGATCGAGGGCCTCCTCACCTACCCCGTCGGATACGAAGAGGGCGAGCGGGTACCCATGATCCTGAACGTGCACGGCGGCCCCGGCGGCGTGTTCAGCCAGAGCTTCACCGGGTCGCCGGCCGCCTACATGCTGCAGTACTTCGCGCGGGAGGGGTTCGCGATCCTGCGCCCGAACCCGCGCGGGTCCACGGGCTACGGCAAGGACTTCCGCTACGCGAACTTCCAGGACTGGGGCTACGGCGACTTCCGCGACCTGATGTCGGGTGTGGACCACGTCATCGAAATGGGCGTCGCGGACCCGGACCGGCTCCTGCTCATGGGCTGGAGCTACGGCGGCTACATGACCTCGTGGGCCGTCACGCAGACGGACCGCTTCGTCGCCGCGAGCATGGGGGCCGGGCTCCCCAACCTCATTTCGATGACGACGACGACGGACATCCAGGACTACCTCGTCGGCCACATGGGGGTGGAGTTCTGGGAGGACTACGAGCGCTACGAGCGGCACTCGGCGATGTACCACATCGCGAACGTGGTGACGCCGACGCAGGTCATCCACGGGGCGGAGGACCTGCGGGTCCCGTTCACGCAGGGGCAGGAGTTCTACCGGGCGCTCGACCGGCGCGGCGTGCCTACGGAGATGGTCGTGTATCCGCGGACCCCGCACGGGCCGCGGGAGCCGAAGTTCGTCATGGACGTCTCCGAGCGGATCCTCGCCTGGTTCCGCAAGCACCTGGACTCGGATGCGGTCACCGCCGCGGACGAGGGCCGCTGACCCGCGCGCGAGGCCGGTCGCCGGTGGGGGCCTGCTGACGGGGAGGCTTTCCCGGATCCTGCTCACCCGGGATCCGGGGGCCGTCAGCATCGGCGGCTGGACGCGTGGCATCGGCGGGGACCTTCTCACCCGGTCCCCGCACGTCCGCGAGCCGAACTTCACGCGGATCCACGCGGACGACCTCGCGTTTCTGTTCGCGGCCTACGACGATCGCTTCCTTTACGGCCTCTGCGGCGAGATCGTCGGCCCGGACGGCCTCACCTTCCGCCTTTCCGGCCGGATGACGCGCGCGGGCGGCAAGACGACGCGCTTCGAGCGCCCCGGTGGTGCCAGGCGCTTCGAGATCGCGGTCGCGACGTCGATCCTGTTCGACGGATTCGGCGGGGACGATCCCGAGGTCACGGTGTGCGGGCTGCCGTGCGCGAACCGGCTGGAGGCGCTGCAGCGGATCTTCGAGCACGAACTCGTGCACCTCGCCGAGTGGCTGTGCTGGGACGCGAGCCACTGCGGCCGCTCGCGCTTCCAGGGGATCGCCCGGCGTCTGTTTCTGCACCGGGCCCACACCCACCAACTCATCACCCGCTCGGATCGCGCCGCCCGCGTGGGGGTCGGGGTCGGCTCCCGCGTGACGTTCCCGTTCCGGAACGGGAGCCTGACCGGCCGCGTCAACCGGATCACGAAGCGCGCCACGGTGCTGGTGGAGGACGCACGGGGCGACCGCTGGTCCGACGGGCGGCGCTACGTGCGTTACTACGTGCCGCTCGGCGAACTCCGCCTCGCCGAGCCGGCCCGGGGCCGGGAGCCGGCGTGACGCCGACCCGCAGGGGACCACAGAAGTTCGCGCGGGAAGCGGTGGTCAGGCTGTGGCTGCATCGCCAGGGTCTCGCTCGGCCCCGCGGGTCGACCTGCCTCGACCGGCGCGCCTTCGTCGACCACCTCGAGCGGACGGGAGCGCTGCAACTCGACAGCGTGAACGTCGTGGACCGCGCCCACTATCTGACCCTCTGGAGCCGCTTCGGACCGTACGACCGCTCCCGCGTGGACCGCTGGGTGTACGGGGAGCGGCTGGCGTACGAGTACTGGGGACACGAAGCATCGATCCTTCCCATCTCCCATCTCGCGCTGGGCCGCCGGCGCATGCGCCGCTTCCCTCCCGAGAGCTGGTCGGGCCGGAAGTGGTGGAGCCGCTACGCCACCTCGACGGCGTCGAAGCGCCGCGTGCTGCGGCGGCTCCGCGCCGAGGGACCGCTGGAGAGTGCCGACTTCGCGCCCCAGCCGGCGGAACGAGGTGAGAAGACCGAGTCGCTCGCCTGGCGGCTGCACGAGGACAAGCGGTCGCTGAAGCTCCTGTGGCACGACGGCCGGGTCGTCGTGAGCGGGCGGCGCCACTTCCGGTGCATCTATGACGTGGCCGAGCGCGTCCATCCGGACGGTCCCGCCGCGTCGCTCACGGAGTACCACGACAGCTGGCTCCTCATCGCGCTCCGCGGTTGCGGCATCGCCCCCGAACGGCACCTCGTCAACTACTTCACGGGGCCGGAACTCAACGCGGCGGAGCGGCGCCGAGTCATCGCCCGCAACCTCCGGCGGAAGCGGATCGTCGAGGTCGAAGTGGAGGGCCTCCGCGGTCCCTGCTACGCCCTGCCCGAGCACCTCGAGACGATCGACGATCTGCCCGAACCGACCGGAACCACGCTGATCTGTCCCTTCGATTCCCTGCTCTGGCAACGAAAGCGCGCGGCGGAACTCCTCGACTTCCACTACACCGTCGAGATCTACGTCCCCGCGGCGAAACGGAAGTACGGCTACTACGTCCTGCCCATCCTCCACGACGGCCGCCTCGTGGGCCGCCTCGACCCGAAGCTGCACCGGGATCGCGGCCTACTCGAGATCCGAGCCCTGCACCTCGAACCGGGATTTGCTGCGACACCGGAGTTCAGGGCGGCCCTTGGCGAAACGATCGCGAACCTCGCCGACTTCCTTGAGGTCGCCAAGATTCTCGGTCTATGAGCGGCTACGGCGCGGGGATTTCGATGATCAGGTTTGATGTGGATGGAACCAAACGTTCCGCGCTCGCCCCGGCTTACCCCCGGGGCGAAAAGCGATCGACCAGGTCACTCGCCCAGCGGCCCGCCAGATCCTTGCAGCCCAGCCCGAAGGCCAGGGCGCACCCGAAGCTGATGGCTCCGAGGATGATCAGGAAGGCGCTGCCCACGAACTGGACCCCGAGCTGCTGCAGGGCCACCACCACGGCGAAGATGATGACGATGGACTGCACGAACTGCCCCAGAACCTGGGCCTGAGCGATGCCGGCGTTGCTGGCTACGGTGCGGACCGTCGCTGCCAGAAAGGCGGCCGCCGGGATCCCCAGAATCAAGATGAGGATCGACGTCACAACGACGGGCAGGAAGCCAACGAACCGTTGTAGCAGTTCGGCGGTGGCAGTGAGCTGGAGGGCGTTGAGGGCCGCCACCAGCACCACGAGCATGACGAGCCAATACGCGATGACTCCTACCAGCTGGGAGAAGGTGCGCTGGATGCCTCCTCTGGCCAACATCTCCGCGAGCTGAATTCTCTCCGCCAGGATGTCTGCTCTCACCGCCTTGAGAAGCCGAACGAGTACCGCCTGGATCACCTTGGCGACGATCCAGCCACCGACCACAATCGCCAATACGGCCAACAAGTTGGGCAAGAAGTTACCCAGTTGGCCAAAAAAAGCGCGGATCGGGTCGAGGAGGATCGCGTCCCAGTCCGTTTCCATTTCAACGACCCCCTTCGTAGAACGAACCTTCCCGGATAGCCGCCGCTTCGTGAGAGTCCGCCCGACTTATTCATGACTCCCCGAGGAGGGCTCGGTTTCTCACGCGCTGCCGCCGCTGCGGGCGATCCGGGACGCTGAATCTTAACCATATGTCGCACGAGACCATGCCCGCCAGTCTGCCCTTCCCCCCGGTGAGAGCGGCAGGAGCCCGCAGATCTCGATTCCGGGCTCGTGAGCGCGCCGGGCGGCCGAACGAATGAAGATGCGGGGTGCCCATGCGATGGTCTCGGACGGGTGCATTCTGTATGCTACCAGAGCGATCAGTAGTGAATCGAACGGGTTGCGCAAGCGCGCGGCGAAGGCGGGAACGCATTGCGGAGAGGTGATCGCGTGAGACACCGGCGCAGAACAAGCTCGAGCATCGCCGCCAGACGGTTTCGGGTGGGCCTGTTCGCCGTGGCGGAGCTGGCCCTCGTGAGTTCCGCCGCCCCGGCGCTGTCGGCGCAGGTGCGCATCGTCCAGACGAACTCGGCGGGGGACAACGTCCACATCATCGATCCGGTGACAAACCAGGTCGTGCAGGTGATCGAGGGCATCCCGAAGGCGCACGGCGTCGCGGCCGCGCCGGATGGGGGCACACTCTATTTCAGCAACGAGATCCACCGCACGCTGGAGATCGTCCCCACGGACGCGATGGAGGTCGTGGACCGGATCCCGCTCTCGGGGCGCCCGCACAACGTCGCGATCAGCAACGACGGCCGGAAGGTGTATGTCGCGATCATCCAGGATTGCAGTTGCGTCGACGTCGTGGACCTGGAGAAGAGCGAGGTCGTGAAGTCGACCCCCACGCTGGGGACGGTGCACAACGTGTTCATGTCGCCCGACGGACGGCACGTCGCCGCGGGCATGATCGGCGCACGCACGCTGACGATCATCGACACCTCGATCGACGAGGCGATCTGGTCGCTCCACTTCAGCGGCCGCACGACGGGGGGCTACGCGGACGGTGGCGTGCGGCCGATGGCGTTCGAGGCCCACCCGGACGGATCGACTAGGCGGCTGTTCGTACAGATCTCCAACTATCACGGGGTATACGTGGTCGACTTCGAGAAGCGGCGCGTCGTGGGGAAGCTGGACATGCCCACGCTCCCGATCTCGCGGGTGACGAACGACGCGCTGCAGGGATCGCCGGGGCACGGCCTCACGGTATCGCCGGATGGGCGGCAGCTGTGGTCGACGAGCAAGCCCAACGGACACGTCTACGCGTGGTCGCTCCCCGACCTCGAGTACCTGGGCGGGGTCGAGGTCGGCCACATCCCCGACTGGCTCACGATGACGCCGGACAGCCGCTACCTGTACGTGGCGAACGCGGGGTCGAACGACGTGTCGGTCGTCGATACGAAGGAGATGAAGGAGATCGCCCGCATCCCGGTGGGGCAGACGCCGAAACGGAACAAGACCGTGGTGTTCCCGTGAGATCGGGTGTGCCCCCGCGGCCAGCGCCTGGCCCGGGACGCGGAACCGGCCTGAGGCTCAGCACCGGCGTTCGGCGGCAGTCGGCTGTCGCGTTCGCCCTCGCGTTGATGGCGTCGGCTCCCGGCCCCAGCGAGGTCATGGGTCAGGAACCCCTGAGCTTCGAGCACTACCGCGAAACGATCGAGCCCATCTTCCTCGCGGATCGGGGCGGCTGGGGACCTGGGCGCGCACCCTGCGTCACGTGTCACGCCGGGCAGGGGACGCCGCTCCGTCTTCAGCGTCTGCGGGAGGCGGACGACGGGGAGGTCTTCTGGTCGGAGGAGGACTCCCGCCGGAACTTCGAGGTCGTGTCGCGGCTCGTCACCCCGGGGGATGCGGACGGCAGCCGCCTCCTGAGGAAGGCGCTCGAGGTGTCGGTTGGCGGCGCGGCGTTCCATGTCGGCGGGAAGTTCTTCGAGTCGAAGGCGGACCCCGAATGGCGCGCGATGGCGGACTGGGTCGCAGCGGCCGATCCGGTCGAGCGCCCCGCCCCGCCCCGGCTGGACTTCGACTTCTTCCGGGACTGCGTGCAGCGGGTCTTCCTCGACAAGCGCCCTGGGGACGTCGAGTGCATCCACTGCCACGAATCCGGCGCACGCGGCTTTGCCCGGCATATCCCCGAGGGCCGCGACTTCTGGGACCAGCAGGAATCCCGCGGCAACTTCGCGATCGCCCGCCGCTACGTGGAGCCGGGCGAGCCGATGATGAGTCGGCTTCTGACACATCCCCTCGCTCCCGACGCGGGCGGTGACTACTTCCACGGCGGCCCCCGGCGCTGGGCGTCGATGGACGACCCGGAGTGGCGGATGCTCGCCGCCTGGATCCGCGGCGAGACCCCCGAATGCGTGGTCGGACAGGGGGCTGACGCGGGAGGCGGATGACGAAACCGCTTGACATCGCCGTCGTCGGAGGCGGCATCGTCGGGCTCGCGACGGCCGACGCGATCCGGCGGGCTCGGCCGGGGCTCTCGCTCACGGTGCTGGAGAAGGAGCCGGAGGTCGCGGCGCACCAGACCGGCCGCAACAGCGGGGTCATCCACGCCGGGCTCTACTACGCGCCCGGGTCGCTAAAGGCGCGGCTCTGCACCTGAAGGGAGCGCCCGGCTGTTCCAGTATTGCGCCGAACGAGGCATCGCGACCACGCGCACCGGCAAGATCGTGGTCGCGATGTCGCGCGATCAGCTCCCGGCCCTCGATGAACTCGAACGGCGCGGCAGGGCCAACGGCGTGGCCATGGAGCGGATCGGCCCGGACGGAATCGCCGAGCGCGAGCCGCGCGCGGGCGGCATCGAGGCGCTCCGCATACCCGCCACCGGGGCGGTCGACTTCGGCGACGTGGCGCGTGCCCTCGCGGCCGATCTGTCGCGCGCCGGGCACGAGGTCCGCACCGGCTTCGAGGTGCGCGAGGCCCGCCGCACTCCGAACCGCACTTGCCTGATCGGCCCGCCGGGCGACGTCGAGGCCCGCGTCGTCGTCAACTGCGCCGGGCTGCACGTCGACCGGGTGATGCGGCTCCTCGGCCACGATCCCCGCCTCCGCGTCCTCCCCTTCCGGGGCGAATACTGGGGCCTCTCTGGAGCCGCGGCCGACCGCGTGCGCGGCAACATCTACCCGGTTCCGGATCCCCGGCTGCCGCATCTGGGCGCTCATTTCACGCGAAACGTGGCCGGACGCGTCGAACTCGGCCCGAACGCGGTGTGGGCCTGGGGTCGAGAGGCCTACGGCCGGTTCTCCGGGCGGGTGCCGGACGCGCTGGAAGCGCTGAGCTACCGAGGCTTTCGGCGCCGGGCGTCGTGAATGTGCTCAACGCGCCCTCCCCCGCCGCGACCGCCTGCCTGGCGATCGGCGAACACATCGCAAGCCGGGTTCTCGGACAGTTGGCCAGGTCGTGACGGGGCTAATCGCCACCTTCGAATGGGTCGAGGATCTCGACTCCCGCGGGCTCGAAGTCCTTTCGGTTCCGCGTGACCACAACCAGCCCGCGGGCGAGGGCGGTCGCCGCGATCAAACTGTCCTTGACGGGCATCGGCCGTCCCCGGGAACGGAGACGCGCCAGGAGTTCCGCCCAGCGAAGCCCCGTGTTCGCATCCAGCGGGACGCATTGAATCCTGCGAACGGCCTCCTCGAACCACGACTCGAGCGCCTCGCGACCCTTCCCGGGCGCCACCAATCTTATTCCGTACCAGATTTCTCCGAGTACGACCGGATTGACGACGATCTGCGGTTCGTGGTTCCGCAACCATGTGACGACGCGCGGATCAGGTCTCGTCCTGGTCGCCTCGGAAAGGACGTTCGCGTCAACGAGGTATCGAATCGGCCGGCTCCTCGATTCCCGGAGCGGGCAGGTCGGCGGTCGAATCAGACGGAACCGGTACGAACCCGCCCTTCGCGGGACAGGCCAGAAGGTGGTCGACGAGACCCTCGTTCACCGCCGCCGGGGCGCGAGCGAGTCGGTAGACTCCTCGCCCGAGCCGCTTGATCTCGAATTCCTGGCCGGGCACGACGCCGTCTCGCCGCCGAAGCTCAGCCGGGAGTACGAGCTGCCCCCTTGTGGAGATAGTGGTTCGCATGATGGTAAGATGGGCGACTTACCCAAGCTGTGCAAGCCCCGGCATCCTCCTCCCGGAGGGCGCGGCGGGTCAGGTGGCGTAGTCCTGGCCTTCGGCGTCCAGCACTTCCTTCATGCCCTCCAGGTAGCCGGCCTCGCCCATGGATTCGACGGACATGTCCGCGTTGTGCTGCGCGGCCTCGACCGGGATCCGCCGGAGGCTTCGCCCCGCCTGGAGCGCGAGCAGTTCGTTCATGCAGGCACGCTCGAGTTGGTACAGCCACAGCATCGTCTTCTCGATCGTATCGCCGACGATCAGCACACCGTGGTTCGCGAGGAAGAGGACCCGCTTGTCGCCGAGGGCCTCGACCATGCCCTCGCCCTCTTCCGCCTCGGTGACGATCCCCTCGTACCCGAAGTACGCGCAGTTCCCGTAGAATACCGCGGCGTTCTGGCTCCCCCGCTCCTCCAGTCTCCAGCCCTCGATGGAGGCGAGCGCGGTGCTGTACGGGGCGTGGATATGGAGCGCGCACATGATGTCGGGGCGCGCGCGCTGGATCGGTTCGTGGATCGCCCACGCGCTCACGTTCAGCCGTCCTTCCCCGCCCACAGGGCGTCCGTCCGGGCCCACCTCGACGAGGTTGCTGGCCGTCACGCGGGAGAAGTGCATCTGCCCGGGCGTGATGAGCAGGTGACCGGGCCTCCCCGGCACCTTGCAGCTGAAGTGGTTCCAGGTGCCCTCGTGCATGTTCTCGTGCACGATGATCCGGTGCACCGCCGCGAAGTCGACGCGCGCACGCCGGATTGCGGCGTCATCCATGCCGGGCTCCGTCGGGGACGGAACGGGAGCGAAAGCGGTCTCGACCGTGCTCATCACCTGCCTCCTGCGCGCGTGGGAACCTCCCCCGAACATCACCCGCGGCACCCGAAGGATCAAGCGGATGCCGCTCCGTTCTCTCTGGTCGTTCGAGGGGCGACGACCGACGTTACTCCAGATTCCACGGAAAGAACCCCGCAGGCGAAGGAGGAGGAAGCGGATGAGAATCAAAGCCGCCTCGGCATACCGATTCGCGGTCGGCGCGGCGCTGGCGACGGCATTCATCCTGGTATGGGTGATCGGTGCCGTCGGCCTCATCGGGGTTGAGGGCGACCCCTTCGACCTGCTGTACGGCTGGGTGCTTGCCGTCGGAGTCATCGGTGCCCTGATCGCCCGCCTCAAGCCACGGGGCATGTCTCGCACCCTGACCGCAATGGCGCTCGCGCAGGCGCTGGTCGCCGTGTTCGCGCTGATCGCCGGGAAGCACCAGGTCGCGGTCAGCTCCGTGCCCGAGATCGTCTTCTTGAACGGGTTTTTCGTTGCGCTGTGGCTCGGATCGGCCTGGCTGTTCAGGTCTGCCGCGCGGGAGCAACGTCCCGCGGAATCGGACGACAAGATCACCGAACATGACGCTGCACAAGATCTTCCCGATGGCCGACGAAGCCGGATCGGAAGACGGCTCCCGTCACCATAGGGTTGCTCAGGTCGTTTAAGGGACAGGATCGAAGGTTCTTGAGGACTTCAGCGGGAGGCCGCCTCTTGCCGAACATATTCGCCGCACTCCTTCTCGTCTCTGCGGGAACCCTCGCATCCGGCGACCCGGCGGGGTCCGCGGACGGACTCGGGTGTGACTCGCGGCGGGAGGGTGGAGATCCCGACATGCCGGTGTCGGTTCTGGTCATCGATGACGAACTGTTCGAGGGCGACGCATCGACATGGTACGCGGATGATAACGTGTACGGGGTGGCGATCGTGTGCTGGAGGTGGGTCGAAGAGTACCTGGGACTCGAGGTCCGTCTGGGGGCGACCTATGTCCTGACGCAGCAGTATCTCGAGCGCATGCGGGAAAGCCGCCTCGCCAGCCTCGAAGCCCTGATTGCGGCGCAGGATCACCATCGGAACGCCCATGGAGCCTACGCCGAGGAACTCGACGACCTGTCCGGCTTCGGCGTCCTCGCCGATTACGGCGTGCCCAAGTACATGCAACTTGAGCTTGTGCGAACCGAGGCCGGCTGGGGGGCCGGGGTGGGAGCAACGAAGAGGTGGCTGGCGGAGTTCCACGGGTGGGAACCGGCTCGCCCCTGCTACGCTTTCGTGGGCACGCCGCCGGACGAATGGGAGACGATCCCCGACGAGGATCGATCCGAGCTTGTTGAGCGGCAGCCCGTTTGCCTCAAGCGTCGCGTCGCCGACGAAACCGGATCGGAAGGCGGCTGACCCTCTCCCGGTTCCCCGTCTCCGGTTCAGTGATTACCATCCCGCGCTCACGAATCTCCCGGAGAGGCGCGGGTGACCCCAAACTCCATCGCCGAGTCGGAATCGGTTTCGGAACCGCTTGACGTGACGATCGTCGGGGCCGGCCCCTGCGGCCTGGCCGTGGCGATCGCCGTCCAGGAGCGCGGGCTGAGCTACGCGATCCTCGACCGCGGGTGCATCACCGAGTCACTGACCCACTATCCCTCCTACATGACCTTCTTCTCCACCGCGGAACGGCTGGAGATCGGCAGCGTTCCGTTCACGATTCCCGAGCCCAAGCCCACCCGCCGCGACGCGCTCGCCTACTACCGGCATGTCGTCGCTCACCACGGCATCGAGGTCCGCCAGTACGAGGATGTGACGGGCATCGAGCGGGGGGAAGGCGCTTTCACCCTCGACACCCGCACCCGCGGCGGCCGTGAGAACCGGATAACCTCGCGGGCGGTCGTCATCGCCACGGGAGGGTTCGGGGAGCCGAACCGGCTGGGGCTGGAGGGCGGAGAGGCGGACGGCGGCGATTTGGACGGCCGGGTCATCCACTACTACAAGGAACCGTACCCCTTCTTCGATCAGAACGTGATCGTCGTGGGGGCCGGGAACTCCGCCGTGGAAGCGGCGCTGGACCTGTATCGGAACGGCGCCCGCGTCCGGATGGTGCACTTCGCCGACACCCTGGACCGCGGCGTCAAGCCGTGGGTGCGCCCCGACGTCGAGAACCGAATCGCGAGTGCGGAGATCCCCATGCACTGGAGATCCCGCATCGCGCGCCTCGGGGCGGGTACAGCGACCATCGTCGAGGAGACGACGGGGGCGGAGACCGAGGTCGCGAACGACTGGGTGCTCGCGATGACGGGCTGGCGGCCGGACGCGGCGCTTCTCAAGGACCTGGGGGTCGAGTCGGATCCGGACACGGGGATACCCGCGCACGATGCGGCGACCATGGAGACGCCGGAGCCGGGCGTCTACATCGCGGGCGTGATCGCCGCCGGCTTCAACGCCAACAAGATCTTCATCGAGAACGGCCGCGAGCACGGCGCCATCATCGCCGCTCACCTGATGACCTCCTTCGGTTGAATCGGCCTGCA
Organism: Candidatus Palauibacter sp.; assembly: GCF_965216145.1. Taxonomy (GTDB): domain Bacteria; phylum Gemmatimonadota; class Gemmatimonadetes; order Palauibacterales; family Palauibacteraceae; genus Palauibacter. The sequence goes on along the minus strand of NZ_OZ244149.1, from coordinate 3,029,270 downwards.
CAGCCATGTAGATACGTTCTTGAGTAATTTTACTTAGCAACGTATCATGACCGACATGGACGCCTACGAACGCCCTCATGTCGCACGACTCCTGGGGCTGCTGGAAGAGGACAGCAGCATGCGGATCGTCGCAATCACGGGGCCCCGCCAGACCGGAAAGACGACGATCGCCCGCCAGGCGCGGAGCCGCTTGGAGGGGACCGGGCGGATGTGCTGGTATGTACCGCTCGATGACCCGACGCCAGACGAGTCCGACGCGCCGGGACTGCTGACCGGTGTGGAGGCGATCCCGGCAGGCAGTTCCCAGGACGAGCGATGGCTGGTTGGAATCTGGGAGAGTGCCCGCCGGGCGGCCGCGCGCCTGGACCGAGGCCTCGTGCTCGTGCTCGATGAGATCCAGCACATTGCCCGCTGGTCCAACGTCGTCAAAGGACTGTGGGACGGAGACCGCCGGGCCGGGCGCAACCTGCGGGTCGTCATCCTGGGGTCGGCTCCGTGGCAGATGCTGACCGGGCTTCACGAAAGTCTCGCGGGGCGTTTCACCGCCATGCCGACACCGCACTGGTCGCTCGGGGAGATGGCGCGTGCGTTCGACCTTACCGTGGACGAATACATCTTCTTCGGCGGTTACGCCGGGGCGCTAGCTACCGTGCCGGGATCCGAACGATTGGCGACTTGGCGGGACCACATTGCGCGCGCCATCGTTGCGCCCGCCATCGAGCGGGACATCGTCGGCCTGACACGAATCACGAAGCCGGCTCTGATGCGGCAGCTGATGGATCTCGCTCCACGGTATTCCGGCCAGCTGATGTCCTACAATAAGCTGCTCGGCCAGCTTCAAGACGCCGGCAACACGACCACCCTGGCGCGCTACGTCGATCTTCTCTCGGACGCCGGACTGGTGACAGGGCTGTCCCGCTACACACCGGCCCCGCACTTGGGGAAGAGGTCTTCGCCGAAGCTCAACGTGCTCAATACGGCACTGATGACGGCGCCGGCGGGCTACACGTTCGAGGAGGCGCGGGCCGATCGGTCCTACTGGGGCCGGCTCGTGGAGAGCGCAGTGGGTGCGCATCTCTACAACACGCGCCACACGGCGACGCAGCTCCATTTCTGGCGTGACCCTCCCCACGAGGTCGATTTCGTCATCGCGCGCGGGCCCCACGTGCTCGGGATAGAGGTCAAGAGCGGGAAATCAAGAAGGGCATCCGGCCTCGAAGCCTTCGCGAGCCGCTTCCGCGGCGCTGGAACCTTGGTGGTGGGCACGGGAGGGATTCCGCTCAACGAGTTCCTCTCGCTGAGCGCGGACGATTGGCTGGAAGAGACATGAACTCGCCCGTACCCCGCACCGTCCAGTTGATCGTGCCGCAGGACGATGAGCGGCTCGGCCAAGAGGGCCTGTCGCTGGCCGACTTCCGCTCGGACCACTGTTACGTCCTGTTGGGCGAGCCGGGTCTGGGAAAGAGCACCGCGTTCGAGACGGAAGCCAACCAGGTGGGGGCTCCCGATCCGCTCTCGGCCCGCCGGTTCATGAGCCGGGACCTCGAGAGCCACCCCAACTGGCGGGCAGGGCCGCTATTCGTTGACGGATTGGACGAAGTGCGTGCTGGCCGCGCGGATCCGAGATCGCCCTTGGACAAGATCCTGGCCCGGATCGAGACACTGGGGAACCCGCCGTTCCGCCTTTCGTGCCGTACCGGCAGCTGGCTGGAGCGAGGAGACCAACGGGAACTGTCCTCCCTTACATCTGAACCGATTCGGGTCCTCCAGCTGAACCCGCTGTGTCGCGAGCTCGTTCGGCAGATCGTCGCCCGGCGCCGAGACGACGCCGACAAGTTCATTGTCGAGGCCTTCGAGCACGGGATGGACACCTTCCTTTGGAACCCGCAGTTGCTCGCAGTACTTCTCGATTCCGTGGAGGCGTCAGGCTGGCCCGATACCCCCACGGAAGCGTTCGAACGCGCCTGCCGGGAGCTTGCCAGGGAACGGAACATCGAACACCGGGACGCCCGCCGGAGGATCGCGCAGCCCTCCCGAGACGCGGTTCTGAGTGCGGCCGGAGAGCTGTCGGCGCTGATGTTGATTGCGGGCAAGGGGGGCTGGACGGCAACCGACACGGACGACCCCGACATCCTTTCCCTCGATGAAGTGGAGGCTGAGAACAGGGACACCCTGCTCGCCGCTCTGGAGTCCGGATTGTTCCGTGGTTCCGCCGCGTTCCGAACTCCGACTCATCGACTCCTGGCCGAGTTCTTGGGTGCTAGGTTCTTGGCCGGAAGGATCCAGGCTCACGAAGGCGTCACCGTCAGGCGCGCGCTGTCGCTGCTCATGGGTCATGACGCCATTCCCCTGCCCGACCTCCGGGGGCTTGCCGCCTGGCTCGCCGCTCTCAACCCCGATGCCCGGGGGACGCTGATTCAAGCGGATCCGGTCGCAGTGGCGTTCGATGGCGACGCGAGCGGCTTCACCTCCGACGAGCGGACGGGACTGTTCGAGCGCCTTGAGAAGAGCATCGAACTCGGCCGCGTCTGGCCCTCCGGGGTCGCACTCGGAGCTTTGGCCGGGGACGGAGACCGCTCGGCACTCTGGGAGTTGACCTCGTCTCCGAAGCGCTCGGATGCGAGGCAGCACCTCGTTTGGCTCTTGCTCTCCGGTTTCTCGGCGAGGACTCGTCGCTCGGACGCGGACGACGGCATCGCCCTTGATGCCGAATCCGAGGCCGACCGCCAGAGGTTGGAAGGTATCCTCCGCGACGCCACGTGGCGCGCCGACGTCCGGTGCCGGGCGCTCGTGGCTCTCAACCGCGTTCTCCGCGATAACCCTGTCGGACGCACCCTGCTGCGCGGCTTGCTTGTCGAAGTGAAAAAAGGGCGTCTGCCGGACGACGCGAACAGGCTGCTCGGGACGATGTTGGACCGAATGTATCCAGAGGACTTGCCGCCCGCGAAGATCTGGGACTACCTGGCAACCTCACCAGCCCATGGGTGTCACTCCTACGAGAGGTTCTGGCTCGCTGTCGTGGACCGATCGACTGATACGCATATCCGCGAGTTGCTCGACTCGCTGTGCAGTTGCGCATCGGAAGCGATCCCGCGGCTCGAACGGCACGGGTTGGAGCATGTCGTGCTGGAATTGCTTGCGCGAGGACTCGAGGTATTCGGCGACGATACGAGTAGTGAAGCACTGTACGCCTGGTTTGGACTTGTGGAGGCCGGCCAGGAGCGCCCAGGACTCGTACCGGCGCATTGCCGAGACATCGTGACCCGGGGCTTTTTCGACGATGCTGGAGATCGAATCCAAGCCTGGTTGAAGTCGCGGGAAGGTGTCCGCAATTCACTCATTCTGCGCGGTCTGGCCGAGCACGAATCCGAGATCGGGGTCCAGTTTCTCGATGGATCGGTCGGAGACAAGTTCCTCGGCGAGAATCCGCCTGAGGGGTTCCGTCAGTGGTGCCTAGTGCAGGCGACGGATCTGGCAGGAACGCAGCCGAGAATCGCGCAGGAACTTGCCTTGTGGGCTGTCCGACAGAGACCGGACTGGGGGCCGCCCGTTGCCGACGAGGGAATCGCACAATCGGTACGGGGCATTCCGGTTCTGGAGGATTGGAACGAGGATCGCTTGCAGGCGAGAGCGCGCTGGGAACGCGAGGGTGTCGCGTGGAAGGAACGTCATGCTGCCTTTGAAGCCCGCGTCCGGGAACGGCAGGAGGAGTATGGGGCTTCGGTCCGCAAACATGCACCGGAACTACGGGAAGGCCGCTGTCCGCCGGTCGTGCTCCACAAGCTTGCCCAGCAATATCTCGAGGGTCTCGCGGAGGAAGGATCGGGCGACGCGGCGGTGACCCGGCTCCGACGACAACTCGGGGACGATCAGGCGCTTGTGGACGCGACTCTTTCGGGATTCCGCAGCCTGCTGGACCGGGACGATCTGCCCGACCTGGACGAGACGGTCCACCTGCACGAGACCAACCAAATGTCCTACTTCGCCCTTCCCTTCCTCGCGGGACTGGCGGAAGGGGAACGCGCGGGAACAGACCCGCTGGACCGTCTGGACCCGAAGCAGCTTCGGCGGGCGTTGGGATATTACTTTGTTTCAAACCTGCCCGGAAAGCACTACTCGCTACCCGACGATCCTCGGTCGGAGACTCGTCCCGCCTGGTATCTTGAAGCGCTGGCCTCACACCCGGCGGCGGTGGCGGACGCTCTGGTGGCTGTACATCGGGCCCGCGTGCGCGCGAAGCAGTCGCCGGAACCGCACCTCTGGGATCTGGCCTTCGATCCGGAATACGAGCGCGTGGCGGCGCTTGCCGTCAGCCGGCTGCTTACAGTCTTTCCCAGCCGGTGCAGTGCGCCACAGTGCGAGGCCTTGCGCGTGGCTCTGTGGGCGGCCCTGGATGCGAGATTCATGTCCGCCGAGGCACTGCGGCAATTGGTCCTCCGCCGGCTCGAACGCCGCGGGATGGATGTGGCCCAGCGAGCGCAGTGGCTGTGCGCCGGACTGTTCGTCGCCAGACAACAGTGCCTGCCGGAGCTCACGGATTTCCTCAGCAGCGGGAGCGACGTGCGCGTGCGTCATGCCGTGGACTTCTTCGGTTCGCACGATCGCCGGATGCGCATCCGCATCCCTGCCGAAGCCTGGCGGGCAGACGAACTTGCCACCCTGATTCGGGTCGTCGGGAGTCGGCTGCCGCGATTCGTCCCACCGGAGCGCGCCGGCTTCATGGGGCGCGACCAGGCGGCCCGGCTGAAGTTCGAACCTGTCATGTCGGCCTGGATCAATGGCCTCGCCGGCCGTACAGACGAGCAGGCCGCCACCGCCTTGAAGTCGCTGATCTCCAGTCCGGGCTTGAGCGCATGGAGCGAAGAACTCGCTCACGCGCGGGACCAGCAAGCCGCGAGACGGCGTCGGGCGAAGCACGAAGCACCTGATCTGGCCAGCATCCAGGACACGCTGAGGGGCGGACCCCCAAGGAGCGCCGCAGATCTGGTCGCCGTGCTGCTCGACGCGTTGGAGCAACTTGCAGAACACATTCGGGACGGTGAGACGAACGACTGGCTGCAGTATTGGCACCGCAACCGCGGATCGCGGCGGCCGACCGCCCCGCAGCACGAGGACGACTGCAGGGACGCCCTGCTCTCCGACTTGAAGAAGGTCCTCCGTCCCGACGATCTGGACGCTGCGCCTGAAGGTCGATACGCAGACGACAAACGCGCAGACATTCGAGTCGCCCTGGGGTCAGGGGTCGCCATCCCGCTGGAACTCAAGAAGAGCACACACCGCGAAGTGTGGCGGTCCGCCGAGGAGCAACTCATCGCGAAGTACACGCGGGCGCCGGAATCGGAAGGATACGGCATCTACGTCGTTTTCTGGTTCGGGCGGGACCGGACGACCGTTCCCCCTGTTGGACGCCTGCCGAAGACGTCCTCCGAGTTGAAGGAGCGACTTGAAGCGCGGCTGTCTCCCGAGCAGCGCGCGAAGATCAGCATCGTCGTGATCGATGTGAGTCCGGCCGGGAAGTACGCCACCGCCGGTCCATGATCCGACCCGGATTCGCCCGAATCAGTTGTCGGGCTTCAGGACGCTGATGATCGGGGCGACCGGGAGCGCGTCGATGTCCACTCGGCGGCCGTCCTTGATCACGGCGTGGATCGAACGGTAGTTGCGGGCGGCCTCCAGCGGGTTCGCGTCGAGGATCACGAGGTCCGCGATCATTCCCGGCCGCAGCGAGCCGATCTCGCCTTCCATCTCGTAGGCGCGCGCGATGTGACTCGTAGCCGACCGCAGGATCTCCATCGGCGCCATCCCGAGTTCCTCGAGTGCGGCCAGCGCGTTGAAGTGGCCTTCGCCCAGCTTCGTCCGCTGGTCCACGGTGTCCGAGGCGATCGTGCCGGACTCCGCGAGCAGCACCGGGTGCTTGATGCCGGCGTCCGTCGAGAGGAGCAACGAAACACCCGCCTCGATCATTCGAGTCTGGTTCTCACGGCCGATGGCCATGTAGGGCGTGAGCGTGCCGTCCGGGTTGTGCTGCTGCAGCGCCTCGAGCCGCCGCTGCGTGATCGGCAGCGCCGAGACCGCGATATCCCGCTCCACCAGCTTCCGCACCGTCTCCATCGGGATGGGGACGACGGGGCCCGAGATGTCGCCGTGCGTGATGATGTCGACGCCCGCCTCGATCGCCATGTCCAGGCTCTCGACCGAGGTGGTGTGGGTCTGGACCGTCATGCCCGCCCGGTGCCCCTCCTCCACGATCACGCGCTGGACGCGTTCCGAGAAGGAGATGAAGTACATCTCGACGTGGCTGCTCGACCCGTACTTGAGGAAATCGACGCCCGTGCCCGTGTACTCGCGGATCGCGGCGCGCACGGAATCCGGCGTCATCCACATGAGGTCGCGGCCGGTCCCCTTCTCCCAGGCTTCGTTGGTGCGGTTCATGAACGCCTTGCTCACATGCGCGGCCGCCTCGGCGCGAAAATCCCTCGAGAGGGGCCCGTCGAAACCGATGATGTTGCCCGCGAAGTAGATGCGGCTCCCGGGCGCCTCGCCCGCATTGATCATGTCGCGGGCCTGGGCCAGCGCGCCCAGCGGTCCCCACGTGTCGAAGACGGTCGTCTGCCCGGTCTTGAGCGTGAGTTGCGCCGCCTCCAGCACGATTTCGTGGTACCGACCCTCGTATTTGATGAGGGTCTCAAGGTCCAGGTTCAGGTAGAGATGCAGGTTGGCGTCCATCAACCCGGGGATGATGTACTTTCCCCGAGCATCGATGATTTCCGTTCCCGCGGGAACGTCCACGGCGCCCGCGGCCCCCACCGCGGTGATCCGCCCGTCCTCCATCAGCACGACCGCGTCCGCGAGCGGCGCGTCGGCGAGGGGATCGATGATGGTCGCCCCTGTGACGGCCAAGGTCTGGGCTGCCACTCCCGGAGCCACGGCGGCCTCCGAAACCACGAAGGCCGCCGCCAGGACAAGTGGTCCCACGACTCGGAGGCCGCTCTCTGGAGGCAACCATTGGCTGGGCCGCACCGACCGACACTTCCGTGCCTGTATCACCCTTCGCTCCTTCTCAATGCCGCCGACGCCGAAGTTGGAGCGCAACAGACGTGCAGCGATCAGTCCAATGGGAGTGGCGTGTACTTGGTCCCGGATGGCGGGACCCTGAATGCGAAGGGGCGCCGGGTTTTCGCGGCGAACTCCTTCATGCCCGCGGCCAGCGCAGTGCTGAGATTGTTGTCCACGAGGAAGGTCACGCTGCGAGTTGTCGCTCGAACTTCACCGCCGCCTCCACCTCGCTGTCCGTCAGATCCCACCAGGCGCGGACGGCCTCAACGCGCTCGTGCTCGGCGCGAAAGAGATCGTAGACGTTCGCCGTTGCAACCCTCCTGCCGACCACCACGGGACGGCCGAAGCACACGAGGGGGTCGAGTACGACATGCCCTCCTCGGCCGAGAGGATACCAGCGACGGGCCAACCCTCCGGGGGGATCGAATTCGATCTGGGCGGAGAGCTGTTGTATGACGGGCGCGATGGTCCATTGTCCACCGGAGAGCAGTTCGAGGATCGCGTCGCCCGCGTGCCGCACCTTGACGTAGATGTCGCTTCCATCGGTGAAGAAGGTCTCTCGCAACGCGCGTGTCGTCCCGGTTATCTCGAAGGCTTCTCGCAATGCCGCCCGGACCCTCTGAAGGGAAACGCCGTGATCGAGAAAAAGCTTCACGAACAACAGATCCACGAGATCGAGAAACGAAGCGTATGATGTTCTTCGGGCACCCTGCCGCCTGACGACAGGCGCCTGGTGCCGAACCGCGTCGGCGTGCCTGTAGTCGTTACCTCTCAACCACCGTCGCACGCGGGCCGGATGCAAGCCTACCAGACGTCCGGCCTCGGCCCACGCGTAGGATGGACGATCCCTCAGGTCGTCGGCAAACAAGCGGTTCATGGGGACTGGGAACACCGTTCGAACAGGGGCGATGCACCTCGCTGGCTCTCGAAGTTCCGACGCACGCCAAGCTACCGCCGCGCCCTCATCCGGGGAACAACAAACGCGTGCATCTGCGACCCTATGCCGCGAACTACGAACCGGCCACCTTGGTCGGATTGTCGCCGTCCGTCTACAAAGAGGTGAGAGGCACGAGATGACGAAGATCGCACAGACCCCGCGCGCAGGCCGAGTTCTCTTGCCCGTAGCACTGTCGATAGCAGCTATGCTCCCCTGCCACGGGGCGCGGCTGGAGGCTCAGGCGCGGGACTACCAGCCGGAGCGGCCGTTCGGGACGCTGCGGGAGCAGGCGCGGACGCAGCAGGCGTGGCTGGCGGAGAGGCTCGAGAAGAACCTCCCCATGCTGATGCGGAAGCACGGGGTGGACATGTGGGTCGTGGCGATGCGGGAGTACAATGAGGATCCCGTCTTCCCCGCCCTCGTCTCTCCCACGACGTTCGCGGCGCGGCGGCGGACGATCTACATCTTCCACGACCGGGGGCCGGAGGCGGGTGTGGAGCGGCTGGCTCTGGGAGGCACGTCTCAGGGCGGGGTGTATGAGGCGGTGCGGGCCACGGCTACCGCCCCGGACGGGCGGGCGGCGGAGCTGTGGGGCGAAGACCAGTGGAATCTCTTCGCCGACATGGTGCGCGAGCGCGACCCGCGGCGCATTGCGGTCAACATCTCGCACGACCACAACTTCGCCGACGGACTCTCCGCAGGTGAATGGGAGCAGATGGAGGCGGCGCTCGGCCCCGATCTCGCAGGCCGCGTGGTGCGCGAACCGCTGCTGGCGATCGAATACCTGGCCATGCGGGTGCCCGCAATGACCCCGGTCTACCGCCGGATGCAGGCGGTGGTGCACGAGATCATCGGCACGGCCTTCTCGGAGGTCGTCATCGTCCCAGGCCAGACCACTACCGCAGACGTCGTGTGGTGGATGCGCCAGCGGGTCCACGACCTGGGCCTCGACTCCTGGTTCCAACCCTCGGTCTCGGTGCAGCGAAGGGGGGCGGACATGGGCGGGGTGAGCGCGCCGGTTATCGAGCGGGGCGACGTACTCCACTGCGACTTCGGACTCGTCGCGTTCGGACTGGCGACCGACACCCAGCACATGGCGTACGTCCTCCGGGAAGGCGAGACGGAGGCGCCCGTAGGTCTCAGGAAGGCGCTGGCGAACTCGAACCGCCTGCAGGACGTCCTCCTCGAGGAAACGAAGGTCGGTCGCACCGGGAACGAGATCCTGGCTTCGGTGCTGGAGAAGATGCGGACGGAGGGACTCAACGGTACGATGTACACGCACCCGATCGGCGACCACGGCCACGGCGCCGGCCCGCTCATCGGGCTGTGGGACTATCAGACGGGCGTTCCGGGCCGCGGGGATCCGCCCGTGATTCCGGGCATGTGGTTCTCGACCGAACTTCAGGTGACGACCCCGGTCCCCGAATGGGACGGGCAACCTGTGAGGATGGCGCAGGAGGAAGAGGCCGAGGTCACGCTCGATGGCGAGATCCGCTGGATGCTCAGACGGCAGACGGAACTGCACCTGATCCGGTAGCCATCAGCTTCGGCGGCTGACTTGGCCCGGAGGTCAGCCCGCCGCGGGGGCTCGGTTCCGGCGGAGGCGGAGGACCTGGGGGTGTTCGACGTCGAGTGCGTCGATCCGGACTCCGAGGAGTGCGTCCATTTGGACTTCGTGGAGGCTGAATCCGGCGGGCATCACCAGCTGGCCGAGCCATGTGCCGTCGTGGTCGAGCACCAGCCAGCTCTGCGGCGTCTCCCATTCGTGGCGTGCCCGGTGCCGCTCCAGCCAGATGGCTCCCGATGGGTCGACCATGATGTCGGCGTAAGCGGGCCGCATCCCGGACATCGCCTCGAGCCTCTGCATCGCAACGGACCCAAGGTTTTCGCCGAGCGACGCCCGGGCGTCGTCGATCTCATCCGCCGTCAGTTCGAGCGGATAGTCGGGGATCCGGATGATGCGGATCAGTTCGCCGGTTGCGTCGAGTTCCTCCACCTCCATGGCATCGGCCGAACCGCGCAGAATCGTGCCTTCGCGGGTGGCGATCTGGCTGACGCGAGCGAAGAAGGGGAGCGTACTGAGCAGGCTCTCGCGGCGTAGCCCGCCGGAGCCCTCGTACGTGCTCATGCTGCCGTAACCGATTTCCACCAGGAGCGTGCCATCGCCGAGATCGTAGATCGCATCGGTGAACAACGGCAGGGTGAACGTGCGGGAAAGGGTCAGGTCGGGCGTCACCACCGTGACGCGCTCATCATAATCGAGCAGGAGGAGGGTGTCGCCGGAGATTCGTTCCATGCCCCAGATCTGTCGGAACTCGCCAGGCCCTTCCCCCTCCCGTCCGAACGACCCGAGGAAATCGCCTGCTGCGGCATAGAGGCGGATCTCCTGCTGACCCGAGACCACCACCCGTCCATCGGAGAAACGGGTCACGCCGCCGACCTAGTAGAATTCGTGGTACTCGCCCTGGCCGGACCGCGTCAGGTCCAGGATGGGCTCAGGGTCGACGGTCCAGCCGCTCGAATCGCCCCAGGCGGGGCGGAACGCCTCCACGATCTGGACGCCGGCGCTGTCCCGCTGCGTGACGAGCGATGGATCGGAAGTTGGCTCGCCGCAGGACAGGACGCCGAGGCACAACCCCAAGACCTCAAACCTCTGGAAGCAAGTTGGGTCCGGTCGGATACGACACCTCCGGGGTTTCCTGGTGATCCCATCGGCCTCCAAGTCGAACGTCTCCCCCTAGACACGAGGGACACGAGACAGGGTTGCGCTGGACGTGGTATCGTAGGCGGGACGTTGCTGCGGGAACGCCTCATCCGCTACCCGGGGGACCCTTGCTTCCTCCGGCGGGTACCTTTCGCTCGATGAGATCATATGATATCCTTTTCGCCAAACTAAGAGGCTAACGCAATCCATGTACAGGCTGCTGCGCTATCATATGATCGGTGCCTCGCATGAGAGCAGCCCAGGATCGCCCCAGCGCGGGCGAGGCCGACAAGCATTCCGAGATACGCCGCCAGTTCATCACGCTGATCCGGACGGGTCGACGGACGCGCGCTTACACAGCGAAGCGACCAACCGATGTGCGCTTCCGGCAGGTGCTTCATCCCGAGTCTCGTTCTCCGTTGACCGAAAGCGGCATGTGGAGAGAGATCGCACGCCTCCTCGAGTCGGAAATCCCGTTAACGGCTATCGTGTTGGACCAACCTCCGGGGGAGAATGCTTGGGTCTTCTGCGCGAGGCTCGCCCCCGATTTGCCGTTAATTTACGTGAAGCTGCAAATGCGCGGCGGGAGCACGGTCCTCCTGCGCAGTTTCCACGCGAGCGAGCACGACCATGACTAGAATCGCTTCCAAGCCAACCGTTCTCCGTGAAATTGACGGACCTGACTCCTGCGAGATGTGTGGAACTCCGGGACTAAAGACGGAACGCGTTCGAAACCCGTTCATCTACGGCATAGGGTCCGACGCGGTGGAACTCACCGCCGACATCCCCGTTCACACGTGCAAGAGTTGCGCTGTCTCGTTCACGGGCGAAGACGCCGAGGTCATAGAGCATGACGTCGTCTGCCGACACCTTGGTGTTCTGACACCCGATGAGATCCGTGCCCTTCGCGACCGCTACGGCATGTCCCGCGCTGCTTTCGCACGACTGACCGGCTTCGGCGAGGCAACCCTCGCCCGGTGGGAACGCCGCGAACTGATTCAGAACACATCCTGCGATCGCTATCTTCAGTTGTTGCGCCATCCTCCCAACGTGGATCGCCTCCGCGCGTCAGCGGACGAGAAGAGTTCGCCCGGCACGCAGAGCGCAGTCGGGACCCGCGCCTCAATCCGTTTGGTTCGCCTCTCCCCGGAGCTTCAAGGCACATACCGCCGCAGGGCCAGCGGTTGGAGCCCCCGGAGCGCGGTCGCCTGATGTACGTAGCCACGTTCTATTCCTTCAAGGGAGGCGTCGGCCGTACTCTAGCCTTGCTCAATGTGGCTTACGAGATGGCCCAGTCGGGACTCAGGGTACTCGTCGTCGATTTTGATCTTGAGGCACCCGCAATCCATGCTGACCGTTGGAAGTCGACTCCGAGCGGAACCACCGAGACGGACGTGGGCGCCAGTTTCGATCACCCTGGCATCATCGAGTACGTCAGCACCTATATGGAGTCCATGCGGGCCCCAGAGGTTTCTGACCACATCGTGGATGCTACTCCTGACAACTGCAGCGGTGCGATTTCACTAATGCCTGCCGGGCGCATCGACGAAAGCTACGGCAGTCGGCTGAACGCAATTGACTGGAATGAACTCTACGTCGACTACGACGGATACGTGATGTTTGAGGACATGAGAGCGCAGTGGGAAGCGCTCCATGTCGACTATGTTCTCCTGGATTCCCGTACTGGCTTCACCGATGTCGGCGGCATTTGTACACGCCACCTGCCGGATGCCGTCGTGACGCTGTTTCGACCGGACGACCAGAGTTTGCGTGGGATGAAGGGAGTCGTGCAATCCATACGTAACGAGGGCACGACGCCACGACGGCAGCAGCCCGTCGCCTTGCATTTTGTTATGGCCTCGATTCCGGACGCCGACGATGAGGACGGAATTCTGGCGAGGCATCGTCGAGCCTTCCGAACGGCACTCTCCATCCCGCCCGGGCGCCTGCTTGAAGTCAGGCAGTACCAGAGCATGGATCTGCTGACCCAGCCCATCTACACGCGAACCCGGCCTCGCACATCGCTCGCCGGTTCGTATCGAGAACTCACGGAGAAGATACGCGCCCTCAATGTACACGACAGAGATGGAGTCCTCGACTATCTCACGGACGCGGGGAAGGGCGGACCCGACCCGCACGATGAGACGTACCTCGGGCGGATACGGCAGGAGTACGCGGAGGACGCCGGCGTGCTGGGCGAACTGGCAGAAACCAGCTACTGCCGTGGTTCGATTCTCGACGCAGCTGATCTGTTCGAGAGAATGGCCGACTTGGGATCTCTGAGCAAGAGACATCAGATGAGACTCGCCGAGTCTCGCCATGTTACAGGTGACCACGAGGGGGCCGCCAAAGCCCTGATGATGTTCTTCCAGAGTCCAGTTGACGACTCTTCTCCTGAGGTCAACTCCGGTCTCATCTTCCGAGGCCTCAACATGTTGGAAGCCCGAAGGGAAGACCGCGGCATCTACTTGGACGGGAGCCCCGTAATCAGTGTCTTATCGTCCTCTCACCAAGCCGAAGTCGCCGAGGGCTTGGATCTGTCCCCCCCCGAGAGACGTGTAGCTGCCGCAATCTTCGAGCGGATCCTACGCGATGGCGACGTATCCCCCGAAATCAGAGACGGTTGGGAATGGGGTCTTGCCTTTGCCTGCATGGCGATTGCCCGCTTTGCGGAGGCTCGAGCGTTCTTCGAACGCGCAATCAACGAGAACCTGAACGTTGCCCCAATACCGACAACTTTCAATCTGGCGATGGCCATGTGGGCGGAGAGCGGCGAACCCAACGCCGAGACGTTCAGGCAGGTGTTGAAAGCACTCGACGTCGAGGAGGACAAGTCGCCTTGGCTCGATGATGCAAACGGTCTTCAGGCGCTCGCGGTAGCCGCCTGGTTCGGGGGGCGGCTGGATGACGCCGACGCATATTTGGATGCGGCCGAGGAAGTCATTCGAGGCAACCGGAGCGCTATCAGTTGCTGGTCCTACACGCGCGTACCACACAAGCGGTTCCATGATCATTGTGAAGAGATCCACCGCCTACTCTCGGGTGAGGACCTAAAGCCAGATTTTATTCGGAGCCCTCGGGGACCAGAGAGCTAAGCCAGCCGAGCCGTCCTATCACGCCCTTTGCATCAAGCGGCAGTTGGTCTTCTCCGGGCCTCGGAAGAGGAGGGCGGAAAGACTGCAGCTCCAAGCGACAAATCGCGTGACAAGTCGGGAGATGGCCCGTCGATCGATGTTCAATCACGGCTCCCTGCGTCGGGTTCGTCGGTAACGAAGCCTCGGTAGCCCAGCGGGCGCTGGCGGGGCCAGACCTCGTCGAGGGTCCCGGCTTCGAACAGGCGTCCGTTGATCATGACGCGCTCGATCGCAAGAGAGTTGCGCAGGTCGTCGAGCGGGTTGCGCGACAGGATCAGGATGTCGGCGAGTTTGCCTGGCTCGATCGAGCCGAGCTCGCGCTCGAGGCCGATGCCGTTCGCCCCGAAGATGGTGGCGGACTTGAGGGCGTCGTGGTTGGACATGCCGCCGGAGGCGACCATCCACAGCTCCCAGTGATACGCGAGACCCTGGAGCTGGCCGTGGCTGCCGATGCCCGCGAACCCGCCTTCGGCGACGACCTCGGCCAGGAAAGCGGCGTTCTCCTCGAACACGAACTCCTCCGGCACGGCCCAGCCTACCGCTCCCGAGGCACCGGCGCGGCGGCGCGTGCGGGCGTCCAGCGTCTCGTGCGGAGTGAACCGGGCCAGGCGCGGATGGTCGTGGACGTTCTCGCGCGTGAACCAGTAGATCTCGCCCATCGGTCCGCCGAACGAGACGACGAGCGTGGGCGTGTTCACGACCTTCGTCTCGGAGAACAGCCGGACGACGTCACCGTGCAGCGGATAGACGGGCAGATTGTGCTCGATCCCGGGGTAGCCGTCCATGGCGTGTGTGAGGTCGAGCTGCAGGTCCAGCCCGGCCTCGGTCGTCGGCATGAGTTCCAGCTCGCGGGCGGCCATGACCAGCCACTGCCGCTGCTGGCGATTGCCGGCGAGATACATCTTGAACGTCTGCGTTCCGTAGTAGTCCGAGTAGCGGGTGAGGATGTCCCGCGCGTGGTCGAGGTCGCGGATCGGCTCGCCGGGCTGATAGTTGCCGAACACGCCGGGGCCGGTGGAATAGATGCGGGGGCCGAGGATGTCGCCGGCCCGCACGCGGTCGGCGTACGTGAGGACGTCGGACACGCCGGTCTGGGGGTCGCGCGTCGTCGTCACGCCGAACGCGAGGTTCGCGAGGTAGCCCCACGGCTGTGTGGTGTGGATGCCCGCCGGCGGGCGCAGATGCGCGTGTGTATCCACGAAACCGGGCATGATCGTCATGCCGCTCACGTCCCGGGTCTCGGCGTCGTCGGGGACGGCGAGCGTGCCGGAAGGCCCCACGGCGGCGATGCGGTTCCCGTCGATGAGCACATCGCCGCGCTCGATCACTTCGTCGCCCCGCATGGTGATGATCCGGGCACCGCTGAGCAGCAGCCTGCCCTCGGGCAGATCGCGATCCACAGGCAATTCGACGCGCACCTCCACGGGGCGGTAGCGCGCCTCGTCCCGCTCCGCCGCGGCGGCACCTGCCGTGTCGGCCGCGGCCTCCGCGTCCGCCGCATCCTCTTCCGCCTCCAGCGCCGCCAAGCTGTCGTTGACCGCGCGCGCCCGGGCCAGATCGTAGCGGAAGTACGCGTTCCCCAGCGCCCACACCACCGTCCCGCCATCGGCGCTCCAGGAGGGGAACTCCCCGCCGAACTCCGTCACGCGCGTGACGGGTACCGCCGCCCCGTCCGGGTCCTGCACCGAGATCGTCGGCGCCTCGGCGCCCACCCGTGGCACGGTCACCACGTACAGATCGTTGCCTACCTTGGCCAGCGCGCGCTCGCCGGCCGGCGAGACCTCGATCGACGAGGCGTTGGCGGGCGAGCCGCCGCGGGTGGCCGAGAAACCTGTCACCTTGAGGTGCTCCCTCTCGTCGGTGCCGTCCCAGCGGACGGAGACGAGGCCGCGCGAACCCGCGTGCAGGTAGATCCGATCGGGCTGATCGCGCCGAAAATGCGGTCCCGAGCGGCCGAGCGCCTCGGCCACGACCGTCGCGCCGCCCCCCTCCGTGTCGTACCACGCGATGTCGGTCTGGCTCCCCGCCCCGCCCGTGAGCCGCGCGCGCACCGGCGCCTGGAGCAGCACGATGCGGCCCCCGTCCGGCGACCAGGCGGGAGACCGCATGAAGCGCGGGAGATCGGACACCCGCCGCGCCGCGCCCTCATCCGGCGACACGGACCACAGGTAGCCCCCCTCCGGCTCGTCCCAGCTCACAACCGCCAACGTCTCCCCATCCAGCGACCAGGAGGGCTCCGCGAGCCCGCCTTCGATCTCCTCGCCGACCCGCCTCGGAACCCCGACGTCCGCGTCCATCACGTAGAGGCGCCCCAGCGCCGTGAAGGCGACCTGACTCCCGTCGGGGGAGAGGGCGATGTCCCGGATCTGGCGCACCTGGAAGGTCGGCGTGTCTTCGACCGGATAGTCGAAGTCGAGGCGCGGGCCGACATGGAGCGCCACGTCGACCTCGAACGGAATCTCGGCCGCCTCGCCGCCGTCCGCTTCTTGCATTCCTTCCACCGGAACCCGCCACAGCCGGCCGCCGTGGGAGAGGACGACCGCCGCCCCGTCGGGCGTGAAGGCGTAGCCCGGGAGGAGGTCGAGCGTGGCGCGGCTCTCCATGTCGTCGCGCTGCACGGGGTAGGCGAGCCAGCGCTCTTCTCCCGTCGCGATGTCGCGGGCGCGGAGGCCCGTCGCATCCTCGTGGCGCGTGCCGTAGACGAGCGTCCCGCCGTCCGGAGAAACCGCAGGCCGCAAGCCGGACCCGTACCGGCTCGTCAGCGTCGCGCGGCGCCCCGACTCGCGGTCGTACCGGGTGAGCTGGTACTTCGGAAAAGCCGCGTCGTACGTCCAGTCGCCCGTCCCCTCCGCGAGGTAGATGTAGCGGCCGGTGGGATCGAAGGCGGCCCCGATCGCCTTCAGGTTGTCGGGTTCGTCGATGAGGGCGATGCCGCTTCCGCCGTCGCGGTGGAAGAGCCAGGGCTTGGCCGCCCCGCCGAGCGGGCTGTAGGTGCGCGACGCCACGAGATAGTCGCCGTCGGGCGACCACTCGGGCGACGTGTACAGGTTGTCGTTGCCGCGCGTGACCTGCGTCGTGTCGGTGCCATCGAGGCTGAGGACCCAGAGGTTCTGTCCCCCGCTCCGGTCGGACACGAACACGATCTCCGAGCCGTCGGGGCTGAAGCGCGGCTGGCTCTCGAAGGCGGGCCCGGTCAGCAGCGGCGTGGCCGTGCCCCCCTCGATGGGCAGCGTGTAGAGATCGCCGAGGAGGTCGAAGACCAGCGTGGCGCCGTCCGGGCTCACGTCGACCGACATCCACGAACCCCGGTCCGTCCGGAAGCGGATCTCCCGCGTGGGCTCGAGCGGGAGCCCTTCCGTCGCGAGCCCACCGCTGTCGGCCGGCGCCTCTTGCGCCCAGGCCCCCGAAACTGCCCCGAGACCGCATGGGGCGGCGAGAGATGCCGCGACCACGGCACACGACCGGGTGACCAGCACCACAGAACCGGTCCGTCCGAAATGTTCCGGGTTCATTTCAACCCTCCCATGGGATGAAGACGGAGATCGACGCGGACCGTGGCATGGTCGGATCCGGCTTCGACCGCTGCCTCGTAGTCGTGCGCAACCCTCTCGACGCTGAAGTGCTCCGAGACAAACACATAGTCGAATCGGTCGGGTTGCGGCCTTTTCTTGCTCCCGCGGACGTAGGTAACCGCCAAGGGACCTTCCGGGCGCTCCTTTAGAGCAAGGGCATACTCGTGAGGGTTGTGGGCGAGATAGTCCAGGTAGCCATCGCGCAGACCGTGAGGTGGCTCATTGCTGAAGAAGAGGTTCTCGAGGTACCAGTCGTCGCTTCCGAGTTCTGGCGGGGGACGCGGCTGGAGCCCCGTTTCCAAGTTCCAGTGATTGCCATCAAACCCGAAAATGACGGGACCCGCGAGTCCCTCCAGATAAGAGATGATACCGGTGTAGCCGGCCATCTTGTACTCCGCGCCCTGACCGGCCGCGTTGGGGGCGTGCCAGCTGATGGCGCGAAACTCCATCCCGTCCGGACTCTGGATCACGGCGCCGACCCCTCGCTCGTACCTTGGCAGATCGCGCACCGGTTCCGCGTCGACGATCGTGAAGTCACCGCGTGTAAGTATCGCCGCTCCATGCGCCCACCCGCGCGGCCGGGACAGCCAGTCGATCCCGAAGGCTGAGCTTCGCGGCGCGACCTCCGCTTTGAGCGCGTCCCTCGCGTGCCTCGAGACCTCTTGAAGCAGGAATACGTCCCAGTCCAGCGCGGCGACACGGCGCGCGAGCCTTCCAGCCCTCCCTGCCCCGGGGTATTTCAGGTTCCATGACACAGCGTGGACCTGGGGCGCGGCTTCCGCCTGCTGCTTCACGCAAAGCTGGCACATGCACTCGACGGTCTCTCTGGATGCGGGGCCGAGGAGCTTGCCGAGTCGCCACCCGAGGTTGTCCCAGGTCAGTCTCCCCAGAGCCTTCTCGCCGTAGTTGACGCCTCTCACCGCCTTTGCCCAGCCGACCTTGAATCGTGCGCCGCGATGGCCCGAGTCGCAGGGATTGGTGCGGCGCGCATCGGTATCGAAGCTGAGCCCATCGGACGTCGTGTCCTTCATGTCTCCTGGTCCTTTTCCAGACCCGTAGTTGGCGGGGTCCGAGACGTTCCCGCGGGAACGTCTCGAATTTGTACTTTTCCTGTCCCTAATCCGTACCGATCACGGCCTCCGCCGCGAGGCGGGAGACCTCCGCCTCGGAGAGTTCGAGCACATCGGTGAGGATGCGTCGCGTGTCCCGGCCCAGCCTGGGCGCGGGATTCACCGGCACATCGGGGGCGTCGGAGGTGAGGAGCGGCGTGCGGACGAACTGGAGTTCGCCCAGTCCTTCGTATTCGACGGAGACCCTTACGCCGCGCGCCTCCAGTTGCGGGCAGGCGAGGAGGTCGTCGGAGGTCTGCACCGGCCCCGCGGGGACGCCCACCTCCTGGAGCCGTCGTACCGCCTCGTCCCGGGTGAGGTTCGCGAACACGGGTCCGACGACCTCGTCGAGGAACGCGCGGTTCTCGGTGCGGGCCGCGGGGGAATCGCAGCGGGGATCGTCCAGCAGGTCGGGGCGGTTCAGCATGCGGCAGAATCGACGCCACATGATGTCGTCCGGGACCGTGAAGGCGACGTAGCCGTCGCTCACCGACAGGAGGCCGCGCGGGTAGAAACCCGGCGCGTCGCCGCGCGCCGGCCGCGCCCCCGTGTTGGCGGCCAGCGAGATCATGCGCTCGTTCAGCGACAACACGCCATCGTACATGGCGGAATCCACGAACTGCCCCCGCCCCGTCACGCTACGCCGGTAGAGCGCCATCGAGACGCCGTGCGCCGCGGCCATCCCCGCGTAGAGGTCGGGCATCCCGTAGATCGAAGGGGACGGGGGCTTGTCGGCGAAGCCGATCATGTGCATGACCCCGCCCATCGCCTCGGCCACGACGTCGAACGACGGCCAATCCCCGTACGGCCCTTCGCGCCCGGGCAGGCGCCCGAAACCGGACACCGCCGCGTAGATCAGCCCCGGGGTCACCTTCGACAGCGCCTCGTAGCCGAGCCCCATGCGGTCCACCGACCCCGGCCGCAGGTTCTCAACCACGATGTCGGACTTCGCCACGAGGGCCCGGTAGAGATCGCGCCCCTCGTCGCTCTTCAGGTTGAGGGCGAGGGACTTCTTGTTCCGGTTGTAGGCCATGAAACCGACGCCCATGCGGACGCCGTTCCGCTCGACGAAGGGGGGGATGGACCGGCGCGGGTCCCCGACCCCCGGCCGTTCGATCTTGATCACTTCGGCCCCCGCATCCGCCAGTAGCAGCGTGCAGTAGGGGGCAGACATGTATTGCTCGAGCGCGAGAACGCGGACGCCCGCCAGCAGGCGGCCCGAGTCGCTCATGCGTGGTCTCCCGGGTTCAAGGAGGTCGGTTCGAGAGTCGAGTCGAGATCAGCTCGTGGTGGGCGTCGTCCGGTACTTGTCGAACCACGCTACGATGTTCGCGATCTTCGCCATGAGTTGGCTCGGGCGGCGGCTCATGTCGTGCGAGGCGCCCGGGAGCCGGATCACGGCCGTGTCGATCCCGCGCAGCTTGAGCGCGTGGAACATCTGGTACGACTCCGACAGCGGCGTCCGCAGGTCCTCCTCGCCCGTGATGATGAGGGTGGGCGTGGTCACGTTCCCCACCAGCGACAGGGGCGAGAACTCCCAGTACGGCTCCGGGTTCTCCCACGGCAGCCCTTCGTAGCGGCTGAAGTAGTAGCCGTACCAGTTGTCCGCCGTGAGCGTCTTGCTGATCCAGTTCACGACGGGTTTCTGCGCCACCGCGGCCCGGAAGCGGTCGGTCTTGCCGACGATCCAGGCGGTCATGATCCCGCCGGCGCTCCCCCCGGTGACGAAGAGGTTGTCCTCGTCGATGTACCCGCGCTCGATCACGGCGTCGACCCCCGAAATGAGGTCGTCGTAGTCCTGGCCCGGGTAGTTGTGGTAGAGGAGGTCCCCGAATTCCTCGCCGTAGCTCGTGCTCCCCCGCGGGTTCGGATAGAGGACGACGTACCCGGCCGCGGCGAGAAGCTGCATCTCCGCCGAAAAACGGTCCCCGTAGTTCGAGACCGGCCCGCCGTGGATCTCGAGGATGAGGGGATAGCGGCGGCCCGGATCGAAGTCGGGCGGCTTGACGATCCACCCCTGGATGGGACGGCCGTCGAAGGAGGACTGCCACCAGATCTCCTCGACTTCACCCAGGGTGCGGTTGGCAAGCAGGTCGTCGTTCAGCGAGGTGATGCGGCGCACGCCGCGACCTCTCGCGCCCATAGCGACCTCGCCCGGGAATTCGGGCCGGGTCTGGTTGAGGGCGAAGCTCCCGTCGCGGGCGACGCTGAACGACCCGCCGCCGTAGGGCCGCCCATACGACGTGCCCCCCAGATCCTCCGCCAGCACCTCGAGTTCGCCGTCGAGCGAGACGAAGGCGACCTTCGAATTCCCCTCGTCATCGTACTGGAAGTAGACGCCGCTCCCGTCGGAGGCCCACACGGGGCTGGAGACGCTTCGGTCGAGGGCGCCCGTGAGGACGCGTGCCCCGCTCCCGTCCAGGCTCATGACCTGGAGCTGGCTCACCTGGTAGGTGCGCGTGCGGTCCTCGTAGCCGACGAAGGCGATCCGTCGTCCGTCGGGGGAGACGGCCGGACTCTGGTCGGGTCCGGGGCGGTCCGTGAGCTGTCGTACCTGCCCGTCCGCGATCGAGACGATGTAGAGTTCGGAATTGCGGTAGTCGTGGACCCAGTTCTCGTTCCGGTTCGACGAGAAGACGATGCTCCCTCCGTCCGGCGTCCACGCGGCCGGGCTCTGATGCTGGAAGTCGCCCGACGTCACCTGAGTGGGCGTCCCCCCCTCGACCGGGACGATGAAGATGTGGTCATACCCGAAGTCCAGATAGCCGACGCCGTCCTGCCGGTTCTTGAAGCGGTCCTCCATGATGGGGGGATCGGCCCACTCCGCGCCGGCGGGCGGCTGCGGAGGCGGGGCCAGGCTCGGCGCCGGGTACGGAACCCGCTTGTTGAACGTGACGTAGCGCCCGTCCGGCGACCAGCGGAGCCCGCGGGGCGACTCGATGAGCTGCGTGAGCGCGGCGTCCTCTCCGGTATCCATCCAGCGCACGCGGATCTGGCCGTCCGCCGCGTAGGCGATCCGCGTCCCGTCGGGCGACCAACGCGGGGAACCGCCCGCCCCGATCCGCCGGTGATTCGATCCGTCGGCGTTCACGACCCACAGATCGGACTTCTTCCCGTCCCGCATGATGTCCATCGACGTCCGGACGTACACGACCTGCCCGCCGTCCGGGGAGATCCGGGGGTCCGCCGCATACTCGAGTTCGAACACGTCCATGGGCTGGAAGTGCTGTTGCGCGACCGCCGACTCGGCGACCAGGGCACCCGCGGCGGCGAACAACGCCAGGGCGATCCTCTTCATCCAGCTTCTCTCATCCATCTTCAGCTCCCCGCATGGCTCGCGACCGTGAATGGGCGACGAATGGGCATAGAATGGGAACAGGCCCGGAAACATCCTCCGGATTCGACCGGCGGGCAACCACCGCGTTATTCTGCGCGTCCAGCGCAGCTTTCCGTGAACGAAAAGCCTCGGTTCCAGAGCCCGTCCCCGGGAGAATGACATGACTCGGTTTCCGGCACGGTACCCGTCCCTTTCGCCAAGGGCGACCCTCGTCCTCCTGACGCTCGCCGTCCTCGGCCCGGCGGCCGCTTCCCCCGGGCTCGCCGCGCAGGAGTACGACCTCCTCATCCGCAACGGGCGGGTGATCGACGGGACGGGGAACCCCTGGTTCGCGGCGGACATCGGCATCGTCGGGGACCGGATCGAGCGGATCGGAAACCTCCGGGACGCGACGGCCCGGCGCATCGTGGACGCGACGGGCATGTACGTCACGCCGGGCTTCATCGACCTCCATTCGCACGCGGACCGGGCGCTGACGTCCGAGCACCTGGAGGCCCGACGGGCGAAAAGCCTCAACAGCCAGGGGCTCACGACGGTCCTCGGCGGCGCGGACGGACGCACGTCGGCCTGGCCGCTCGGCGACGAGATCGCGTCTCTCCGGGAAATGGGCCACGCGATGAACTTCGTCCCCATGGTCGGGCACGGCACGGTGCGCGCCGAGGTGATGGGCGCCGACTACGAGCGGCCCGCCACGGAGGCGGAGATCGCGCGCATGCGGGAACTCGTGCGCGAGGGGATGGAGGCTGGGGCCTGGGGGCTGGGGGCCGGCGTCGAGTACCGACCCGCCCGCTTCAGCACGCCGGCGGAGGTCATCGCCCTCGCCGGAGCGGTGGCGCCCTACGACGGCTTCTACATCGCCCACCAGCGCAGCGAGGCCGAGATGCCGCTGTGGCAGCTCCCGAGCAACGCGGATGGCTGGCCGGTGGACGGCACGCAGGGGCTCGAGGAGACGGTGAACATCGCCCGCCAGACCGGAATCCGCGTCGTCGCGAGCCACCACAAGGCGCGGGGCCGGTCCAGCTTCGGGCGCTCCGGGCTCGACACGCTGCTCGTGAACCGGGCGCGCGCGGAGGGACTGGAGGTATACCTCGACGTCTATCCCTACGAGACGTTCGGGGGCGGCCCGCGTCCCATGATCCCGCGCTGGAGTCTCGTGCACGACACCATGGACACGAGCGGAGGGCGGGACAGCCCGGTCTTCAACAACGAGGGGATGTTCGACGACGCCCGGGAGCACCTGGAGCGCCGCTGGGCCGACCCCGAACTCCGGGCCCTCATCGCTCGCGACATCGCCTGGATCGTCGACCACAACGGCGGACCGGACCGGGTGCTCGTGGTCGGCTATCCCGATTCGACCTTCGTGGGCCGGACGCTGCAGGAACTGGGCAGCAAGATGGGGGTCACGTACGAGGATGTCGTCGTCCACATGGCCCTGAACGGCTACCCGGATGTCCTGGGCGGCGCGTGGACCCGGGGCTACGGTATCCACGACCTGGACATCATCAACTACTACCGGCAGGACTACACGGCCACGGCGTCGGACGCGGCCGTGAGCGGGGTCGAGGGCGTACCGCAGTTCGCCTCCCGGCCCGGCGCCCATCCCCGACATTTCGGCGCCTTCACGCGCAAGATCGCCCGCTATGTGAAGGACCTGAAGGCGATTTCCCTCCCCTTCGCCGTGCGCTCGATGACGGGACTTCCGGCGCGGATCATCGGCCTGGAGGACCGGGGGTTCCTGCGGGAGGGGTACAAGGCGGATCTCGTCGTGTTCGATCTCGAGCGCCTGCGGGACCGGGCCACGGTGCTGGAGCCGGACCTGTTCAGCGAGGGGGTCGACTACGTGATGGTGAACGGGGTGTTCACCGTGGACGTGGGCGAGTTCACCGACGAACTCCCCGGCGAGGTCATCCTGCGGCCGGGAAGCTCCGGGAATTAGCCGGCAGGGCCGGGCACCGTCTCGAACCCGGCCTGCGAGAAGTGGCGATCGGTAGTCAACGCTCGGCGGAGACCGAGTTCCCTCATGACCACGAAGCTGGTGCAGTCCGTGAACGAGAAGTCCTTGTCGCTCCATCGGAAGAACCAGCTTCGTGCTTTTTCGGCCCGCAGGGGATCGATCCATTCCCACCGGACCCGAGCACTCGCGTCGATCTGCGCCCACCATCTGGCGGCCGGCTGCAATCCCAGCCGCACACGGATCAGGGTCAGCGTTTCGTCGATCACGTAGTCGGTGGAAACGAGGAGGCCACCGGCGCGCAGGCAGGCATCGCGCACGCTCCTGCTGGCCTCGTGCATCGCGTCGCCCTCGTCGGCCATGGCCATCCAGCCCGCCGTATCGACGAAGAGCGCCGGATCAGGAGCGGGGTTCGCCATAGAGGATCCGGTCGTGGTCCGCAGCGGCGAGCCCATCCTTCGACCTTCCGACCGCCCCCGCCCCGTAGAGGGAATCCGCTTCGGCGGGACCGAGATCGAGTCCGGCGACCACGGGCACGATCCGGAACGCGGGACGGCTCCGGTAGAGGACCGTGAAATCCTCACCCTTCCTCACGCGCTCTATGATCCGACCCATTTCATGTCTGAGCGTCTTCACGTTGATCGTGGTGGACACAGGTCGTTCTCCTAAGGGGACATTGAAGATAAACTCAAGATAACTTTCATCGGATTACGATGCCGGATCAAGGGGGGTGATGGCACGATCGCGTCCGGCACCCGACGCTTGACAGACTATATCCATAGGGCCAGAATGGCGAGATGAGACGAGCCAGCGTGAGCGAAGCGAAGAACACCCTCAGTAGCCTGCTTAGCGATGTCCGTCGCGGGGAGGCGGTGTTGATCACGCACCGCGGGAAGCCCGTGGCGCGCATCGAACCCTGCGGCACGGACGACCTGGGCGCCGACCAGGCGGCCGCTGAACTCGTGCGTCGGGGCGTCGCGCCCCCCCCGCGCGCACCCCTCGATGTCGAACGTTTCCTGAATACTCCAGCCGCACGGCTGACCGAGGGCGCCACCGCCAGCGAGCTGATCGTGGCCGAGCGCAGAGAGGGCCGGTGAAATACTGGGATTCCTCGGCTCTGGTAGCGCTCCTCGTGGACGAGCCGGGAAGCGCTGAGCGCCGTGCAGCGATCCGGCAGGATCCAGCGATCGTGACGTGGTGGGGAAGCCGGATCGAATGCGCATCGGCCCTGAACCGACTGCACCGGGAGCGGCGCTTTGAGAGCGGCGGACTCGACCGGTCCCTGGAGCAGCTCCGGCGGTTGGGGGCGAGCTGGCTGGAAATCGAACCCCTGGAACAGGTCCGCAGCCGCGCGATCCGGCTGCTTCGGCTTCACCCTTTGCGAGGCGCGGACGCGCTGCAGTTGGCTGCAGCCCTGACTGCCGCGGCCGAAGACCCAAACCGGCTTGACCTCGTCAGCAGCGACGACCGGCTCTCCGACGCGGCTCGGCGCGAGGGCTTCACCGTTCTATGAACTGGTCGTGACCCGCGACATCCTACAGTGTAACGTTCAGGTTGGACTCCATCCCCCCTGATCGGGAGAGGCCCATGCGAACGCGACTCCACGCCTTGCTCCTTCTCGCTTCGGCCGCCGCCTGCACCGCGGACGCGCCGCCGCCCGAGCCGTCGAGCGTCCAGAGCGCCAGCGATGTGACCGACGCGGTCCTCGAGGCCGCCCGCCCCGACGGAAACTGGCTCACCTACGGCGGCAACTACGCGGAAGACCGCTTCAGCACGCTGAACCAGATCACGCGGGACAACGTCGACGAACTGGGCCTCGCCTGGACGTACGACATCGAACTGCGCGGCGGGGTCGAGGCCACGCCCCTCGTCGTGGGCGGCGTCATGTACATCAGTTCTCCGTGGAGCGTCGTGCACGCGATCGACACGCGGACGGGAGAGCGACTGTGGCGCCACGACCCCGGCGTTCCGCGCATCCGCGGCCGGCTCGCCTGCTGCGACGTGGTGAACCGCGGCGTGGCGCTGTACGAGGGCAAGGTGATCGTGGGCACGATCGACGGGCGCCTCATCGCGCTCGACGCGGAGACGGGCGATGTCGCCTGGGAGACGCTGACGATCGATCCGAACGAGGCCTACACCATCACCGGCGCGGTGCGCGTCGTGCAGGGACTCGCGATCATCGGCAACGGCGGGGCCGAATACGGCGTGCGCGGCTACGTCTCCGCCTACGACGCCGACGACGGTGAATTCGTGTGGCGCACCTACACGGTGCCGGGCAACCCGGCGGACGGGTTCGAGTCCGAGGCCATGCAGATGGCGGCCGAGACGTGGAGCGGGGAGTGGTGGGTCGCGGGCGGCGGCGGGACGGCCTGGGATTCGATCATCTACGACCCCGACCTCGACCTCCTCTACATCGGGACGGGTAACGGTTCCCCCTGGTCCCGGAACCTCCGCAGCCCCGGAGGCGGCGACAACCTCTTCCTCGCCTCGATCCTCGCGGTGCGGCCGCAGACGGGCGAATACGTGTGGCACTTCCAGACGACGCCCGGCGACCACTGGGACTACACGGCCGTGCAGCCGATGACGCTCGCGGATCTGGAGTTCGACGGACGCATGCGCCGCGTGATCATGCAGGCGCCGAAGAACGGGTTCTTCTACGTCCTCGATGCGGAGACCGGCGAATTCCTCTCGGGCCAGGAATACATCGTCCAGAACTGGGCCGAGGGACTCGACCTCGAAACGGGTCGGCCGACGGATCGGCCGGAAGCCGTGCACGCGGAGGTGTGGACCCTTATCACGCCGGCGGCGCTCGGAGGCCACAACTGGCAGCCGCAGTCGTTCAACCCCGAGACGGGGCTCATGTATCTCCCGATCCAGGAGGGTTGGGTCGAGCGCAGCGAGCCGCCCGACTGGGTGTACACGGACCTCCAGATCGAGAACCACCGCTTCGGGCCGAGGGTGAACAACGTGGGACACCAGAGCCGTTACGGGGCCCGGGACGATGCGGGGTTCCTCGTCGCGTGGGATCCGAAGGCACAGGAGGCTCGCTGGAGCGTCCCCCTCCTCGGCTACTGGAACGGCGGGACGGTGACGACGACGACCGGGCTCGTCTTCCAGGGCGGCGGCGACGGCCGCTTCGTTGCCTACGACGCCGAGAACGGGGACCAGCTATGGGAGATCTCGACCGGCCTCGGTATCCTCGGGGGCCCGGTGACCTACCTGGTCGACGGGCGCCAGCATGTGACGGTGGCCGCCGGCTGGGGCGGCTCACGCGGCCGGAGCGGAGCCCCTTACGGCGAAGCGGCGAACTACGAGCAGCAGGGCCGGGTCTTCACTTTCGTGCTGGGCGGGACCGGGGAGATGCCGGAGCCGCGCCGGAAGCGCCCGGTCAGCGTGCCGGCCGTCGCCATCGACCTGCCCGCCGACGCGGTTTCGCTCGAGCGCGGCGGCGAACTCTACGTGCAATATTGCCGGCACTGTCACGGGACAGGCGGCGGTTCCGAAGGCTCGATGCCGAACCTGCAGCGCGCGACGGACATCGTGCACCGCAATTTCGAGGACATCGTCCTCGGGGGGAG
Organism: Candidatus Palauibacter sp.; assembly: GCF_965216145.1. Classification (GTDB taxonomy): domain Bacteria; phylum Gemmatimonadota; class Gemmatimonadetes; order Palauibacterales; family Palauibacteraceae; genus Palauibacter. The sequence goes on along the minus strand of NZ_OZ244149.1, from coordinate 3,001,892 downwards.
CCGGGAACCCCAGGGAATGCCGTCCTACGAGGGTCTGATCAACGCCGAGCAGTTGCGGCTGATCCAGGCCTACATCGTTTCGCAGGCGCGGGAGACGCTGGCGGCCCAGGAGGAGACGGCGGGCGGCGGCGACTGAACTCCCGCGGCCGAAACCGGGTCCATGACCGACAACGAGAGGAAATCAACTGATGAAGCGCTTCATCCTGGTATCGTTTCTTGCAGCCGGAGGCTTCACCGCCATGGCCCCTGATCTCTCGGCCCAGCGCGAGTACATCAACCCGCGGCACGCGAGCGAAGAAGGCGTCCTGCCCTTCAGCGGCGCCGTGTGGGTGGGGGACCTGCTCTTCGTGTCAGGGTCGCTCGGCCTCGTCGATGGCCGTCCGCCGAATGACGCCGAGGAGGAGGCCCGGGTCGTGATGGAGTCGATCAAGAGCACGGTCGAGGAGGCCGGGATCACGATGGACGACCTCGTCTCCGTGCAGGTGTTCTGCTCCGACGTGGACCTGTACGACGTGTTCAACAAGGTCTACCGGACGTACTTCACGGAGAACTTCCCGGCGCGCGCATTTCTCGGGTCGGGTCCGCTTCTGTTCGGGGCGCGGTTCGAGGTGATGGCGATCGGCGCCCGCTAGCCCGGGGCGGGATCTGGTCACCGAAGCGGGGCCCGGAGCGGGGCCCCGGCCTGATCTCGCCGACGCGCTGGAGCGGGGGGAGATCGTCTTCTTCCCCATCTCTCCGGTGGAACTCCCACCGGACAAGGACCTCGAGCGGCTGCGGCGGGACCTCCCGCGCCAGTTGCGAGCGAAGAACGTCAGCTATCACCCGGAGAGCGGGCGTCTCCGCGGCGTCAAGGGCGCCGGAGGGCTGCGGGACGCCGTTCTCGACACGCTCACCGCGCACGGCGCCAGGGTTCGCGCCTTCCTGCGGGCGTGCATGCCGACGCTCACCGAGGGGTGGACCGTGGGCACGACGAGCTTCCGACCGATGCAGGAACGCGGCCGCGGCCTCTCCGCGCACGCGAGCAACGAACTGATTCACTTCGACGCCGGCGCCTACGGGGCGACGGACGGCGACCGGATCCTTCGCTTCTTCGTGAACGTGAACCCCGAGGAGGACCGTGTGTGGTGCACCAAGGGGACGTTTCCCGAGGTGTTCGCGCGCTACGGGGCCGAGGCGGGGCTGGCCGGCGGCGGCTCGCTCGAGCGGGGACCTCTGGACCGTCTCCGCGGCCGCCTGTTGCGGGGGATCGCGAAGGCGGGGCTCGGGGAGGCGGTGCTGGCGGACTCCAGTCCGTACGACCGGATCATGCGGCGCTTCCACAACTACATGAAGGACACGCCATCCTTCCAGGAGCGGGACGAGACGTGGCGGGAGATCCGCTTCCCCCCCTTCTCCGCCTGGATGGTCCTCACCGACATGGTGAGCCACGCGAGCGTGTCAGGTCAGCACGCCCTCGTCGACACGTTCATCCTCCGACTGGCCGGCTGCCGCCGGCCGGAACTCGCCCCCATCAACATCCTGCGCGGGTCTGTCGGGACCTGATCGGACGCTCGCGGCCAAGGAAAGGGAATTCCGAGTCACCACCCTATGGCGTAGGCCACGCGCCGCGGATCCGCACCCGCCATGAGCGCCCCCGTCACGGCATCGAGCGTGATGCCCTGAATGCTGCCGAAGGAGTACCCGGGCGCAAGCTCCACGGTGTATCCAAACCCCTCGAGCGTCCTGACCACGTCACCGGGCAGTCGATCCTCCAGGCGGAAACGGACCTCGGCTCCGGGCTGGTAGAAGTTCGGCTCCCCGCTCAGGGTGAAGCGGGGCGCCGAGATGGCCTCCTGGATCGGCATCCCGAAGTCGAGGAGGTTCACGAGCACCTGAAACTGGGTCTGTCCGATCGTCTCGCCTCCCGGGGTCCCCAGCGCTGCATGGAACCGCCCGTCCTTGAACACGATGATGGGGGAGTTGTTGAGGATCGGAATCTGCCCGGCCCGGACGTAGTTCACGTCGTCGGGATAGGGCGATGTCGAGCCGATGCGGGTCCCGTTGTTGAAGGTCAGGCCGGTGTTCCCGACCACGACTCCCGTGCCGAAGCTCCCGCCGTGGGTAGGCGTGGCCGCGATCACGTTGCCGAACCGGTCGGCGATGGAAAAGCTGGTCGTGCTCCCCGCGTACGATGGCTCGGCAAGATGACCTCGCCGCCGTTCGGGCGCTGCCCCTCGCTCCGCGCGCGCGCTCGACTGGAATGCGTCGACCCGCACCGGATTCCCGGCCTCCGGGTACACCATCACCCCGGATGGGTCGATGAGGGATCGGCGGGCCGCCGCGTAGTCCTTCGAGAGCAACGCGTCGACAGGCACGTCGACCAGGGCGGGGTCCGCCACGTAGGCGTAGACATCGGCCTTCGCGACCTTGATCGCCTCCGACAGCAGGTGGATGGTCTCGGCACTTCCCGCGCCCAGGGCCCGCAGGTCGAACCCCTCGACGAGGTTCAGTTGCATCGTCACCTCCAGCCCTCCGCGCGACGTCGGCGGGCTGGTGTACACATCGTACCCCCGGTACGTGGTGTGGAGGGGTTCCGCCCAGATGGGCTCGTAGCGCGCGAAGTCCTCCACGGTGAAGTCGCCGCCGTTCTCCCGGTAGAAGCGGGCCATCTCCTCGGCAATGTCGCCCCGGTAGAACCGGTCGAAGGCGGCCTGGAGCGCTTCCGACCGCGTCTTTCCGGCCGCCAGGGCTATCTGCTCGGCCTCGACCACCTTCCGGAGCGTGTTCGCCAGATCGGACATGCGGAACGTCTCGCCGGGCTCGGGCACCCCCCCGAGGGGGAGGAACATGCGCCGGCTCGAAGGGAAGCTCTCGAAGAGTTCCTCTTGAGACTCGATCGCGGCCACGACGGATTCCTCGATGGGATGGCCGTCTTCGGCGTAGCCGATGGCCGGGGCGAGAACCTGCGCCAGGCTCATCGTGCCGAAGCGGTCCAGAAGCGCGATCCAGCCCCCGAAGAGGCCTGGGACGACCCCCGCGTGGATCCCCTTGTTCAACTCGTCGGCCGTGAGGCTCGAGGGATCGATGGCCAGAGGAGCGGCGCCGGTGGCCCCCAGCGAGTACACCCGGTCGGAGGCGCGGTCGTAGAGGGTCACGAACCCGTTCCCGGCCATCCCGGACATCTGTGGCCGCACCACGTTCAGCGTGGCCAGGGTCGCGACGGCGGCATCGGCGGCGTTCCCTCCGGCCATGAGCGTACGGAGACCCGCCACCGACGCCAGCGGGTGGCCGGCCGTCACCAGCCCGTTGGGGCCCGGCACCGGGGTCCGGTGCGCCAGGCGATCGGGGTACCGGTCAAGGCTCGTCTGCCGAGCCGCGGCCTCCGCCGGCAGAAGTAGGAGAAGCGTGGCGAACAGCGTGATCATCCGGATCGGGAAGCGTCTCATCAGGTCCTTCCTTTGGGCAACGTCCGAGTAAGCGTCCAGATCCCCTCCCACCCCTCCGTTCCGCGTCTCGGCAACAACTCCCTCTGCGCGCGATCTCGCCTCGGCACGTCGTGGCAACGGCGGCAGCGGGCCTCGTGGGACTCGGCGCCTCCCACCTGGATCGTCGGGCCCTCGACGGGAGCCGGATCAACTCCTCGGACTTGCCGCTGAACATGACGCCGGCGACGACCTCGATCCACCCGTGTCTCGCCCTGTGCAACATCGATCAAAAACCCAGAACGCCGTAGTTGCCGTCCAGGATCAGGCGCAGGGAGACGTAAAGTCCCAACAACGGGCATAGCACCCAGACGGCGTTCGGGGCGCCAACGTAGGTGTACAGCTCGCCCCTGGTGAGGCGGGTCTGCCTCCGCGGAGTGACGGGGCCGGGAGGGCTGCGGGGACGACCAGCTTCCGCCCGATACAGGAGCAGGGCCCTTCTCCGCCTGGATGGTGCTCGCCGACATGGTGAGCCATGCGAGCGTGTCCGGCCAGCACGCCCTCGTCGACACGTTCATCCTCCGGCTGACCGCCTGCGGTCGTCCGGAACCTGCCCCGATCAACATCCTGCGCGGGCCCCCGAGCCAAGACCCGGATTCAGATGGTCTTCGGGTTCTTCCTTCGGCGAGAAAAACCCTCGAACAACCCTTCCTGACGCGTCAAGCGCTCGCGAAGCGCACCCATCTCCCGGGCCATATGCTCGCGAAGTTCGCCCATCTCCCGGGCCATTTGCTCTCGCAGGTCGCCGATCTCCCGCGCCACCTGCGCTCGCAGGTCGCCCATCTCGCGGGCCATGCGCTCCCGGAATTCGGCAAACTCGCCCCGAAGGCCGCTAACGTCTCCGGTGAGCGCCGCCAGATCCTTGCGCATCGCGCGCTGTCCCGGCAGCAGCGCGGCGGCGAGCGCGATCCCCACCCCGATGATCGTCCACATCTCAGGCGTCATCACGTCTCCTGTTCCGTCGCCTCAAAACGTAACTCCTCCTCAAGTTACGTGCCGGGCGTCAATGACACCTCAACGACTCAGTAGGTGCCGTCCAGGAAAGTGTCCTGGAGACGGTCGCGGCGGGCGATCGCCACGCATTCGGCGAGATTGGAAAGGTACTCTTCGAGGACCGGCGTGTGCACCAGCGTGATGGGCTGGTGGATGGCGGGCGGCTCCCTGTGCTGCCCTATCATCCAGCCGCGTTCGTTCATGAGCCTCGCGACCGCGAAGATGTTGAACGGCTCGCCCGGCTCCACGTCGTACCGGAAGAGGTTGGTATCGCCGGACGGCTCGAAGACGTAGAGGCCGTCGATCGCCCGGACGCCGTCCATCGCCGCGTGAGTCGTCTCCATGATCCCGCGCACGACCTCGCGGTATCCCTCCCGGCCGAGGTGCTGGAGCATCGTCCACGCGCAGGCCACGGCACCCCCCGAGCGGGAGCCCTGAGCCGTCGGGGACGCGTAGGAGCCTCCGGGAAGGTCGGGGACCACGTATCTCGCGTACTCGAGGTCGTTCCCATCGGCGAACAGGACGAGCGAGGCGCCCTTCTGCGCGAAGCCGAACTTGTGAAGGTCCGCGGACAGGCTGGACACCCCGGGCACGGAGAGATCGAACTCGGGGATCGCATAGCCGAGGTCGCGCGCGAAGGGCGAGATGAAGCCGCCGTAGCAGGCATCCGAGTGCAGGCGGACGCCCGTCTCGAGGGCCAGTTCGCCCAGTTCCCGCATCGGGTCCATGAGTCCGTAGTAAATGGTGGGGGCGCCCGCATATATGAATATGGACGCCTCGTCGATCGCCTCCCGAATGGCGTCCACATCCGCGCGATAGTCGTGGCGACAATCGACATACTTCATGTCGAGGTCGAGGATCGCCGCCGCCTTGTCCACCGAGGGATGGCGACTGTAGGCCGCGATGATATTCAATCGCCCCAGGTCCGGCCGGGCCTCGCGCTTCATGTCGCGCGCGACTTTGACGGCCTGGAAGATGCTCTCGGTGCCCCCGGAGGTGAACTGCCCGGCGGCACCCTCGGGCGCGTTGAAGAGCCCGAGGCCCATCTGGACGATCTCGTCCTCCATCACGCCGAGGCTGGGGTACGAGCTGTGGGCGGAGAGCGCGTTTTCGACCGAGAACATCGCATGCGATTCGTCCTGCACGCGCTTCACGGCTTCGTCGACGAAGTAGACGAGGTACGGGACGCGCCCGTTCCTCCAGTCGTAGTCGGCGCGCTTGCGGCGGACCAGTTCGGCCCTGAGCGTCTCCCAGTCGATCCCCTTCTCGGGGAGTTGCTTCCGCGTCCGGACCTCGCGCCTCAGCCCGCTCGTTGCCTGTGCCACGTCGACTGCCCCCTTGATCTTTATCGGTGAACTATCTCGAGGCCCAGCGGCGCTGCTCCTCGTATCGGGCTCCAATCAGCACCGGGAGTGCAACCATGCCTGCGTATAACAAGATCATCGCGGTCCCCCCAAACAACAACGCCGGGAGGGCCACGATTCCAGCCCACCCCAACTCTCCGGGCGTGGACGTATTGCCGAAAAACGAGATCGACACACCCATCTGCACCAAACCGGGAACGACGAGCAGCGCGATCAGGATCCAGGCGGCCGCACGACTCCCTGCGAGGCGGGAGGAGACGAAGCCGCCGGCGAAATGAAGTGCCAGACCCAGCAGAAGGATCGATATTCCCAGCCACCAACCCACTCCCTCCAACCGGAGAGACGAAGAGAACCAGAAGATCGAGGCGAGCGCCCCGCCGAGAAGCAAGGGAACGAGGGTGACGAGGTAGCCGACCACGGCTCCGACGATGTTTCTGATCCAGGCCGGTCGATCTTCAAGAATGGGACGCACGGCTGCCTCCTCTGGTGTGCCGGTCTTGACTTCAGGCGTGCCGGGCGCCATGCGGCGCGCCTGGAGTGCTCCTCCGAATGATACTTGTAGCGTGTCATCGGCCGAGCAACGTGCGTCGGCCCTGGGTGCCCCGCGGCGAAGATCGCGGGCGCCGCGCGACCCCTCGCTCTGTACCCTTGTCAGGCGATCCGGTTTCCGGTCAGATACCGGGTTGCCCGAGTCCCGTACCTGTACCCGAGAACTCCGTACCCGGGATCCTGAATGTCCATGGCCTGGCTGCAGACACACTGGATCGCCGTAGCCCTCCTCGCCGTGTACGGCGCGATCCTCGTGCGTCACGCGATCGAGGGCCGGCGCGGGACGAAGGGACGGACGGACTACTACGTGGGCGGTCGGTCGATGGGAGGGGTGGTGCTCGGTCTCTCCTTCTTCGCGACCTACTCGAGCACGAACAGCTTCGTCGGCTTCTCCGGGCAGGCGTACACGTACGGGGCGGCGTGGCTGCTCGTCGCCCCCGCCGTCGTCATCTTCTCGCTCTCCGCGTGGGTGTGGGTCGCGCCGCGCCTGCGCGCGTTCACGGGGGCGGTGGACTCGGTGACGCTCGCGGACTATGTGGGCTTTCGCTTCGAGAGCCGGGCGGCGCGACTCCTGGCGGCGGTCATCGTGATCTTCGCCAGCTTCCTCTACATGATCGCCGTGTTCAAGGGGATCGGTAACCTGCTCGAGATTTTCCTCGACATCCCCTACGCGGCCGCGATCGGATTCGTGTTCCTCATCGTCGTCTTCTATACGGCGGTGGGAGGGTTCATCTCGGTCGTGAAGACGGACGCCGTACAGGGGGTCGTGATGTCGATCGCGGCCGTCCTCCTCTTCTGGGGCACGCTGCGCAGCGCCGGTGGCCTGGGAGCCCTCGACGCGATCCGCGCGGCGCCCGCCACCGAGGGCCTCTTCCGCTGGGACGCGGCGATGCCCTTCCCCGTCCTCATCGGGATCATCGTGGCGGGGACGTTGAAGTTCATCGTCGACCCGAGACAGCTCTCGCGCTTCTATGCGCTCGCCGATCCGAGGGCGGTTCGCCACGGAATGATCGTGTCGACGATCGCGTTTCTGGGCGTGTATACGCTTCTGCTCCCGATCGGGCTCTACGCTCACGCGGTGATCGGCAGCGGGCTGACGGAATCGGACCTGGTCGTCCCGACGCTGCTCGGGGACGCGGGGATCCTGCCCGCGTTCCCGGCCGCGTTCATCCTGGTCGCGATGCTCGCGGCCGCGATGTCGTCGCTGGACAGCGTGCTCCTCGTCATGGCCGCGACCTGGGAGCGGGACGTGATCTCGCTCGTGCGACATGTCGAGGAGGAGCGCGCCGTGGCCCACACGCGCTTCTGGGTCGCGCTGTTCGCGATCATCACGGCGTGGCTCGCCCTCAACCCGCCGGGGAGTATCGTGACTTTGACCGCGTTCTCCGGCGGCCTCTACGCCGCGTGCTTCTTCCCGGCGGTGGTACTCGGGCTGCTGTGGAGGCGCGGCACGGGGGCGGGGGCGGTCGCCTCGCTCCTCACCGGGTTCATCGTGCTCATGTGCTGGGATTGGGTCCCGTTCTCCGAGGCCGTGCACGAGGTGTTCCCGGCGATGGCGCTCTCGCTGGCGGCCTATGTGGGCTGCGGACTCGCGGCTCCGCCTCTCGAGGCGGCGAAGGGGCTCGACATCAAGCTCTAGGGTTCGGCTCCGAGGCCATGTCCAAGGCGAGACGGCAGCAAAGGGATCCGCGTTCCGCGCCGTCCCGGAGCGCGGTCGAGGCCTGCCAACGCCAAGCAGAGTACTGCGTTACGCCGGGGACCGGTTGCGGCACATGGGGGTCGCCCGACACGACCCGCGCGGCGTGCAGCCGCATCGAGAGCCGGTAGCCATCGCGGTCGACGCAGCCGTCGCTGAGGGGGCCGAGGTCGACGGTTTCCACGCCCAGCTTGTCGCGCCCGATGCGCCGGACCAAGGCGTCGTCGGTCTCCCCTTCGGCGTGGGATCCGGCTGGGAGACCCCACACGCCGGGCAGGTCGGGATCGTCGTCGGGGCGCCGGACGGTGAGCCAGCGCGGTCGCCCGGCCGCGGCTTCCGGCGCCCCGGGCCGCCCGGGCTGTTCAATGATCAGGGCGATCGCGCGGCGGGTCGGCGCGCTCCGGAGGCCGGCCCGGTCGTCCGGGGTCATCGCGCGGCCAGCGCCTCCAGCCGCTCGCGCGCGGCGTCGAAGCGCCCGAGCAGGTTGGGGATGTCCGCGCCACCGTAGCCCGCGATCAGCCGCTCGCGCGCCGCGCCGAGGATGCCGAGGAGGTCCGCCGCCGCCGCCGCCCTGGCCGAGGGATCGGAACTGCCGACGCTCCCGATCCACACCGGCGCCGTCTGGGCAAACGGATAGTTGGCCATCATCGGCCAGCGCGCTTCCCCGCCGACGGCGCGCGCGGCGACCCAGCCCCCCTCCGGCAGCATCAGGTCCCCGTCGTAGCGACGGGTGCCGGGTGCGCCGAGTCCATCCTCCGTCCACACCACTTCCCCGTTGACGAGGATCTCGACCCGCTCGACTTCGGTCGCCGTGGCCAGGGAGAGCGACCACGAAATCTCGCCGGAGGACACGACCTCGCCAGGGCCGGCTCCACCCAGACGGAAATCCAGGAATGGGCCGTTCGTGACGAAGCTCCGCCCGTTCCGAAGCGCGTCAATGTAGGCGGGCCAGTTCCGGGCCCCGCCGGTCTGCGCGTACACGCGCGCCGTACCGACCGCCATCGTCCGGTAGAAATCGGTCATCACGTCGGTGCCCGCCGACGGGGCGACCGGGATCCCGGCGTTGAGCAGCAGGTGCCAGATCTGGGACGTCAGTATCTCGTCGCTCCACAGGCAGACGATCTCGAGCGCGTCAAGGTCGCCCAGGACCGCATCCGCGACGAGTTCGACGGGGACGCTCCCGTGAAGCTCGGCGACCGGCAGTTCGGCCCACGGCGTCGTACGCTCGGCACCCCGCGAGCTGACCGGATGCACGTAGTACGCCAACCCCCCCTGCGCGCGCGCGTGCCCGAGGGCATCCGCGTTCCGTCGGTCGTCGGACCCGTAGACCTGGTAGCCGGGACCCCACACCCACGGCCAGAACAGGTCGTCGATCCCGATCAGCCCGAGGTGGCCGAGGAAATGGGACCGGACCTCCTGCCCGAAGCGGACGAACGGGGGACCACCGGGCTCGCTCCAGGCCCAGAGGTCCTGGTCCTCGAACCGGTTGTGCAGGTTCGCAAGAAGCGGGGTCGCGAAGTCGAGCGCCTCGCCGCCCATCATGGGCATCAGGTCGCCCGGGGAGAGGTCGTACAGGCCCCCGTAGTTGAGATGGAAGTGGTGCTCGCCCGAACTCCAGCCTCCGGCGCGCGCGTCCCACACGGAGGGCAGCACGACGTCCACCTCGGCGCTCCCGGCCTCGGCCCCGGCCTGAACGGTCACGGACGCTTCCGGCGTCGCGAGGCCCTGGACTGCTGAGACCGTGACCTCGCCGGCCGGAACGGTGACTTCGATCACGCCTGGCGAATAGAAGAAGACGCGCCCGCTCTGGCCGTCGAAGCGCGCCGCGGACGCGTCGGGGACCGCGGGATGGCCGGACCCGTCCACGACCTCGAGCCGGGCCGGGACCGGGGGACCGCCTTCCTCCCGCATCGTCCGTATCCGGATGGTGGCCGTCGGCGCGCCCCAGTCCCAGCCGACCACGTCAACCTCGTCCACCGGTCCGCCCGCGGCGCGGACGCGCTTGAGCCGCAGCCGTTCCCGGTCGTCAGCCTCCGAGAAGTACACCCACTCGCCGGACGGATCCCAGGCAGGGGTCAGCGGCAGACCGCCCGACGCGAGGAGGATCGAGGGCCCGGGGTCGTCCACGTTCAGAAGGCGGAGGTCCCAGCCATCCTGGGTCGGCCAGTTGACGGCGACGGTGGACCCGTCGGGACTCAGGGCGGGCCGGGCCATTGAAGCGATGTTGCCCTCGATGAGTGTGCGCGACTCCGGGGAACCGCCCGAGCGCACGACCACGCGGTCGCGTCCGCCGCCCTTTGCGAGGTAGACGAGAGAGCTCTCGCCGGGCTGGGGTTTGAGTTCGATCCCGGGCGCGTTGGTCACCGGCCGCCTCACGCCGCTCGCGATGTCTACGGCCCACAGATCCAGCGTCCCGGCCTCGGCCTCGGCGGACGAGTAGAACAACTTCGTGCCGTCGGCGGAGAACGCGGGATCGAGTTCGATCCCCGGACTGTCGACCCGGCCCAATTCGGCCCCCGTCGCCGCGGCGACCCACACGATTTCCGTGTCGTGGGTGTCATCGCGCACGAACGCGACGACCTGGCCATCGGGCGACCATGCCGGGCGTGCATCGATCCCGCCGCCCCGGGTCAGCCGCCGAGCGACCCCGCTCGATAGATCCATCACCCAGATCCAGCCGCGCGAAGCGAACGCAAGCCGCGCCCCGTCCGGCGATGGAGCCGGGTCGATCGGTCCGCTGGTGAGCATCGGAAGCTCGTAGCCCTCGAGGTACACGTGGTGGTTGTACCCGGCGACCTTGGGGTATCGATGGGTCCATTGTCCGGCCGCGGAAGCCGGGGCCAAGCCCAGGCCGAGAGCCGCCAGGCCCCAGACAGCGAGACCCGGGAGCGAGAGGCCCCGGACGGAGGGGTGGGCGAAGGAAGGGAGGACGGCCGGACGCGGTCGCATGGCGGTTCACCTGTCGAGTTGAGATACCGGGATAGCTGGGCGGGGCACGAGACCTAAGGCCTCACCAGATCCAGTTCGAAGTGGCGGGCGATCATATCGTAGTCGCGGTCGCGGGCCAGGAGCGGACGGCCCATCCGCAGCGAGGCGGCCGCGACCATGCAGTCGAGAACGGACCGGATCGTCAGACCTTGTCGGCGCAAAGTGCGGTGGATGAGCGCGGCGTCTTCAAAGTCGGCCAAGCCGCCGGTGCCCAATATCTCGAAGCGGGCGAGAAGACGCGCGACAGCTGCTGCTTCACGCTCCGTCCCGCATCCGGCCAGAAGTTCCAGCAGCACCGGCGCGGGCGTGGCGATCGTTTCGCCGGACTGGACCCGGGATCGAAGCGTGAGGTGGGTCGGACTACCCGTATCGCGGAGGTATTCGACCCAGGCCGACGTGTCTGCGATCACCAGCGATCCCCTGGGTCGCCGGCCCGCAGTTCATCGAGGTCGCCGCCCCATCCGATACCCTGCATGGCGAGCGCTTCCTCCCTGGTCATCGGCACCACCGCGATCCGCCGAAGCGCGAATTCGGCGGCGGCGGACCGATCCGCAAAACCGTATCGCTCGCGAATCGTGTCCAGCAGGCGCGCGGTCACGGTCAACTCGACACGCTCCCTCCCGGACAAGGATGACTCTGCTTCCCCGTACACGGGGCGAGTCTCCCGGACGATCGTGGCGCGACCCTGGAGTTCAAGGGCCCGGGCTTCCCGCAGCTCGCGCCGGACCCAGGCGGAAACCGTCTCCCGGTTGCGCCCGGCGGCATCCCGAATCTCGTCGTACTCGGCACCGGAAACTACGACCTGCAAGCGCTTACTCATGTCATGAGTATAATCTACTCATCTCGACCGGGGCAAACCGTCAACTCGGAGGGCCCGTGCGGGTCGGCACCCTCCGACGGTCAGCGTCGCCAGGCGGCCGCGTCTGGAAGCCCGCTGCTGATCATCACATCGAGGCCCGGCTCGCGGGCGAGCGCGTCGAGATCGCTGCTGGCCACCGTACCGAACGGCAGGTCTCGGAGAATCGCCCGCACCTGGCCCGTCCGCGGATCGCGAAGGATTGCCAGGGGCGGCTCGCTCCCCTCGCGCATCTCGACGGTACCACCCGGACCGGAGAGCGAGAGGCTCGCGAGTTCCGCCTCCCATTCCGCTTGCACCGGTAGCGCGAAGGTGAAACCCGGAACGCCCGTCTCCGTCCGCGATCTCCGGCATATTGAAGCTGAGCGAGAAGAGTTCGCTTCCGTCCACGTCGCCTTCCCGTCAACTCGTACGGTCCGCCCGGAACGCGGGCACTACCGGTGAGTGTGTCGATGAGGAAGGCGGGATCCAGGGACGGCGACGCCGTCCGCGGTGGCACGGCCGGATAGGAGAAGCGACCTCGTTACGGCGCCGCCGGGGCCCGGGACGCCGCGCCCTCGTCCACAAGGCGGTAGCGCAGCGAGTTCGTGAAGTAGTAGTCGCTGATCCACTCGGGTGGACAATAGCTCATGAGATCCGCCCAGTCGGGCGGCACGAGCGACCCGCCGTCCCGGGGATCGTAGCCCCAGGCCCCGATCGCCGCGTTTGGCCAGGGGAAGGTCGGGTCCGGCCCCGCCGCGCTCCCGCAGTCCGCGTGACGCAGGTTGAAGTTGTGCCCCAGTTCGTGCGCGATCGTGGACTCGGTGAGGTTCGAGAGGCTCGTCTTTCCGCCGATCCAGGCGACGCCCGCGAAGCCCTCGGGTTCGGGCAGGAGCCCCTTCCAGTGTCCGGTTCCCTCCTCGATCGTCCGGATGCGTCCGACCTCGTACAGGGCGTCGAACGCGCTGTTCGAGCTGATCGTCACGCTCGCGTGCTTCGTGATCTCGAAGGCGCCGACCGGGAGGAGATTGTTCGTCTGCCAGGGGATCTCGTGGTTCGGATGGATTTCGCTGACAAGCGTCGCGGCGGCGGGATCGCTGTTACCGGTCCAGACGAACGGGATCAGGGTGAGGCGGAGCGTGGGCATGGCCCTCACGTCGATCGTCGTCCGTCCCGTCTCGGGAATACGCTTCGCCACCCCGAGTCCCGGATCGAGCGTCCCGGCGGGATCGATGTCGATGACCATTTCCAGGCCGGGTTGAATCACCGCGCCGCGGATCTCCGCATTGGCCGACAGGTCGAGTTCGCCCTCTTCCACCTCGGTCGGGATCGGGGATGAACCGGCGGGGATTTCCACCACATGGGCCTCCACGCCGTTGACGAAGAACGTGGCTCGGACCGGCGGGATCGCCGCGGATGTCTCGTCACCGGACGTGATGAACACCCGGAGCAGCGCGCTCTCTCCAGCCACAAGCGGGACGGGGTAGTCACGCGATTGCACGGCCTGCGTCAGATAGGTGTCCGACTGTCCCTCCGCCCGGCACGGCCGGATACGCCGCTTCAGGATCGCTTCCACCCAGGTCCGAAAGGCGGGTTGGTCGGGCATGCACAGCGCCGTGCCGCCCGCAAGCAACTCCCTCAGACCCACCGAAGTCAGGCTCTCCGGGAGCGGACCCGACAGCTCTTCGTTGTCCTGAAGGTGCAATTGCTCGAGCGCCCTCAAGTCGCCGAACGCGGGTGGCACTGAGCCGGAGAACCTGTTGTCCCGCAGCCACAGCGCTTGCAGCCGATCGAGCTGGCCGAGTTCCGCGGGCAGGGGACCCGCGAGGTCATTTCCGCCAAGATCGAGCCGTTGCAGGCTCCCCAGCTCACCCAGCTCCGGCGGCACCGGTCCCTCGAGCAGGTTGCTTGAGAGCCTCAGCCCCTCAAGGTCGGAGAGGGCTCCGAGTTCAACGGGGATCGAACCCTCGAGCAGGTTGTTGTTCAGGTAGAGCCATCGAAGGTAGACGAGGTGGCCCAACTCCGGCGGGACCGTGCCGCTCAACTGATTGTCGTTCAGGGACACTTGGACCAGTCGCGTGGCATTCCCCAGCTCCGGCGGGATATGACCCCGCAGGTCGTTCCCGGCGAGACCCAGCGACCCCAGTTCGGGGAGGTCGCCCAGTTCGACCGGGATTTGACCTGTGAGGCGATTGAAATCCAGCCCGAGGAAGCTCAGTCGCGGGAATCTCGCGATCTCCGGTGGAATCTGCCCCGCGAGTCGATTGCCGATCAGGTTGATCCCGGTGACCCTCCCCGCTTCATCGACCTGGATGCCGTACCAACTCGCGAGCGGCGCGTCGGTCAGCCAGTTCGCGGAGTTCTGCCAGTTCGGCCCGTCGAGGGCCTCGTACAGGGCGGCCAGGTCGGCGCGTTCCTCGTTGCAGGCCAGTTCCTGGCCCTCGCGCGACGGGATGGCACCCAGCCATTCGCGAAACGCCGCATCGCTCGGCGTGCACAGCATCGTGCCGCCGTAGTGGAGTGCCTGGAGGCCGAGTCGGGAGAGAGAGATAGGCAACGGGCCCGTGAGCGCGTTTCCATCCACTCTCAGTTCGGTGAGGAGGGCCAGATCGCCGAGGCTCTCCGGAAGCTGGCCGCGCAGTCCGTTCTCGCTGAGGTGAAGCGTCAGCACCCGCCCGTCCGGATCGGCCTCGACCCCGAACCAGCTTCCGAGCGGAGCGTCCGTCGTCCAGCCGTCCTTCCCGGTCCAGCTCCCTCCGCCCGCCGCGTTGTACAGGTCGATGAGCGTGGCGCGGTCCTGGCTCTGGACCGTGAGGGGCGCGGACGCCGTGGCGGGCCCGGAGGTGGCGGTGACGCTCCCCCGTCCCTCCCTGAGGCCCGTCACGAGACCGGTGGCATCAACCGTCGCGACCGCAGGATCGCCGCTCGTCCATGTCACGGGCGCACCGGAGATGACCCGGGCACGTTCATCCAGGACGCGCGCCACCAGGCGGACGGTGTCGGCCGCGACGACCACGGCCGGATTCGGCTCCAGCGTGACCGTGGCCGGCTGCGGCGCGGGCGCGGGGGGAGGTGGGGGAGGCGGCGTGACGCCCTCGCCGCAGGAGAGGAGGGCCAGCAAAGCGCCGAGAGCTGCCGCACGAGGGGGTACACCGCCGCGAGTGGCGCCGGGGCTCCGGCCGGAAGTTGTGCTGGTTCGCCTTGCGATGGGTCCGCCTCCGGGGCAGGCGCGTCGTCAACGGGCTGTCATCCGCAAAGGTACCAAGCCGCGCCGGGCCGCGCGCCCCGCCCTGAGAGACGGAACGCGCGGCCCGGTGCGTTGCGGCTTTACCTCGGGACGCCCTTCAGGGGCGCCTGAACCGGAGTCAGCGCCTCCAGGCCGCGGAACCGGGCAGCCCGCCGCTGACCATGATGTCCAGCCCCGGCTCGGGGGCCAGCGCATCGAGGGCCCCGGGGCCCATGGCGCCGGCCGGAAGGTCGCGCAGGATGGCCCGCACGTGGCCCGTCACCGGGTCGCGCATGATCGCCATCGGCGGTTCGCTCCCCTCCCGCATCTCGACCGTGTCCCCTGGCCCGGTGAGCGCGAGGCTCGCCAGCTCCGACCCCCACTCGGCCTGGACCGGCAGCGCGAAGGTGAAGCCGGAACGTCCGTCGCCGTCCCAGACCTCCTGCATATCGAAGCTGACCGAGAACAGGTCGCTGCCATCCGCGCGCCTGCCGGTCAGCTCGTACGGCCCTCCGAAGGGCGGCACGACGGGCGTCGTCTCGACGACGAAGGCGGGATCCAGGTGCAGTGCCCCGTCCGCGGCGGCGCCGCCCGAGACGATCAGGGTCCGCGAAGCGGCCGGCCACACCTCGACCGTATCCACGAGCCGGAAGCGCAACGCGTTGGTGAAGTAGTAGTCGCTGACCCACGTGGGATCACAGTAGCTCATGAGATCCGCCAGGTCGGGGGGCACCAGCGACCCTCCGTCGCGCGGATCGTACCCCCACACGCCTGTCCGCGCGTTGTCGTAGGGGAAGGTCTGGTCCAGGAGTGCCGGGTCCCCGCAATCCGCATGCCGCAGGTTCAGGTTGTGCCCCAGTTCGTGCGCGATCGTCCCCACGTTCAGCCGGGAGACGCTGATCTTGCCGCGGTTGGGGTTGGGGTGAGCCCCAAGGTACGCGATGCCCGCGGCGCCGGAGGTGTTCGCGCTGAGACCCATCCAGTGTCCGATCCCCTCCTCCACCATCCGGATTCGGTCCATCTCAGCCAGCATGTCGGAGATGTCGTCCGAACTGACCGTCACGCTCGGGTGTTTCGTGATCTCGAAGACGCCGACCGGTAGCAGGGTGTTCGTCTCGAAGAAGAGGTCGTGGTCCGG
The DNA here is from genome assembly GCF_965216145.1 of Candidatus Palauibacter sp. Taxonomy (GTDB): domain Bacteria; phylum Gemmatimonadota; class Gemmatimonadetes; order Palauibacterales; family Palauibacteraceae; genus Palauibacter. The sequence continues at coordinate 2,985,642 of NZ_OZ244149.1, read as the reverse complement.
GGTGGCGCCGGCGACGAACGCCTCCGCGTCCCGGTTGTTCTCCGCGATGAACGGGACCAGGGTGAGATACAACGGGGGCACTTCCCTGACCTCCACCGCCGCCCGCCCTTCCGCGGGGATGCGCTTCGCCACGCCGAGCGCCGCATCGACGGTCCCGTCGGGGTCGACCTCCACGACCATCTCGAGGCCCGGCTGAATCACTTCGGCGGGGATCTCGGCGTTGGCCGACAGGTCGAGTTCGCCCACCTGAACTTCCGCCGGAATCGCGGACGAGCCGGCGGGGATGTCCACCGCGTGCACCTCCGCCCCGTCCACGAAGAACGTGGCCCGGACAGGCGGGATGTTCTCGGTCGTCTCCGCCTCGGACATGACGAAGACGCGCAGCAGCGCGCTCTCGCCGGCCACGAGCGGGACCGGGTACTCGCGCGACTGTGTCGCCTGCGTCAGGTAGGCCTCGGCGTGTCCCTCCGCCCCGCACGACGGGACGCGCCACTTCGCGACCACGTCGTTCAGCCAGGCTCGGAACTCGGGCTCGGTGGGTGCGCACAGCCCGGTGTCGTACGCGATCAGTTGCTCGAGTGCCGTCATCGACGTCAGTTCATCCGGCAGCGGACCCGACATGTCGGGATTGTTCTGGAGGTGCAACCAGATCAGGGCGTCCATGCCACCGAACTCCGGCGGCACCGGGCCGGACAGCATGTTGTTCTGCGCCGAGATCTGCAGGAGGCTGTCGAGTTGGCCCAGCTCCGCCGGGAGGGGGCCGTCGATCATGTTGTCGCTGAGCCGGAGTATCCGCAGGCTGTCCATCTGGCCAAGTGCTGCGGGAAGGGGGCCCGACAGCAGGCTGTTGTTGTAAAGCTGGAGTGATCGAAGCTTCTTGAGCCCTCCCAAACTCTCCGGAAGGGGGCCATCGATGCGGGTATCCGAGATCCGCAGTAGCCGCAGTTCGGTCAGCGCTCCGAACTCCTCGGGAATCGAACCGTCGAACCGGGCCTCATACAGGTGGAGTATTCGCAGGCTATCGAGCTTGCCCAGCTCCGGCGGGATGGGGCCGCTCATTTGGTTCCCACCCATCCAGAGTGTTCTCAGCTTCGCGAGCTTCCCGATCTCGGGCGGGATCCGGCCCTTGAACTCGTTGCCGTCCATGTCCATCCGCCGCAGCTCGGTGAGTTCGCCGATTTCCGGCGGGATTTCGCCTTCAAGGCGGTTGTAGTCCAGGCGCAGCACTCGCAGGTGCGGGAAGTATCGGACCTCCGGAGGGACCGTTCCCGAGAGGTTGTTGCGGTTCAGGTTGATTTGCGTGACCCGCCCCGTCGTCGAGTCGACCGCGATGCCGAACCAGTTCTCCAGCGGCGCGTCGGTCCCCCAGTTGGCCGATTCCGTCCAACTCGCTCCGCCCATGGCTTCATGGAGCTTCTCGAGATCCGACCGTTCCTCGTTGCAGGCCAGGAAGTCGCCGTCGCGCGTCGGAATGGCGTTCAGCCACGTCTGGAACCCTTCGTCTCTCACCGTGCACAACATCGTGCCGGCGTACTGGAGTTGCTGAATACTCAAGTCGGAGAGGGAGAACGGGATCGGACCGGAGAGGCCTTCGTTCCCGTCCACCTGGAGTTCGGTGAGGAAGGCCAGATTCCCGAGGTCTTCCGGAAGCTGGCCGCTCAGACCGTTCTCGCTCAGGCGTAGCGCCGTCACGCGGGCGTCCGCGTTCGCCTCGACGCCGTACCAGCTGCCGATCGGTTCGTCGGAGGCCCAGTTCTCCCGGTTCGTCCAACTCGCTCCGCCGGCCGAGTCGTGGAGGTCCATGAGCGTCGCGCGGTCCAGGCTGTGCACCGCCGCGGGCGCGGAGGCGTTGACCGGTCCGGACGTGGCGGTGATGCTCGCCTGTCCCTCGCTGATCCCCGTCACCAGACCCGACGCATCGACCGTCGCGACCGCCGGATCGCTGCTCGCCCACGTCAGCGGGGCATCGGAGATGATCCGTGACCGCTCATCCAGGACGCGGCCCCTCAGACGGACGGTGTCGCCCGCCACGACGACGATCTGCTCGGGCTCGATGGTGACCCGGCTCGGCGTTGGAGCCGACGGAGGCGCGGTCGGGGGTGGCGCCGTCGTGTCCTCCCCGCCGCAGGAGAGCAGCCCGAAGAGCACGCCGAACAGGGCAGTTGACAGCACGATGCTTCGAGGGGTGCGTACGGTGTGTTCGTCTGGATGGGTGGTGGCGTGTCTCATGGTGTGTCCGCGGGTTGTTGGGAAGACCGTCTTCAACTCGATGCATGGAAGAATGCATACCGCATAGCCCCACCCTAAACAAGGTGTTTTCACCCCAAACAGGGTGGATGAAGGCGGTCCAGATCAGCAGGTCCCCAAGTGTCGGGTGAAGAAGGCCTGGAGACGGGAGTACATGTCGATCGAGCTCGCGGGATCCCGTTAGCCGTGTCCCTCGGGGTACGTCATCGACTCGAACTCCTTGCCGAGCGCATCGAGCCGCGAGACCGCGAGACGGTATCGTCGGCGACCACCACGGCCGGATTGGACTCCAGCGTGACCGTCGCCGGCTGCGGCGCGGGCGCGGGGGAGGCGGAGGAGCAGGCGTCACGCCCTCGCCACAGGAGAGGAGCGCCAGGCAAGCGCCGAGGGTTGTCGCGCGCGGAGCTACACCGCCGCGTGTGGGGTGGGGCCTCCGGCCGGAAGTCGTGCCAGCTCGCCCCGGCAGGGGTCCGCATCCGGAGGAATTGTCAGCGGGCCATCATCAGCAGGCCATCAGCGGGAAGATCGTAGGGGAGCCGGACCGCGCGCCCCGCCCTGAGAGACGGAACGCGCGGCCCGGTGCGTTGCGGCTTTACCTCGGGACGCCCTTCAGGGGCGCCTGAACCGGAGTCAGCGCCTCCAGGCCGCGGAACCGGGCAGCCCGCCGCTGACCATGATGTCCAGCCCCGGCTCGGGGGCCAGCGCATCGAGGGCCCCGGGGCCCATGGCGGCGGCCGGGAGATCGCGCAGGATGGCCCGCACATGGCCCGTCACGGGGTCGCGCATGATCGCCATCGGCGGTTCGCTCCCCTCCCGCATCTCGACCGTGCCCCCCGGCCCGGTGAGCGCGAGGCTCGCCAGCTCCGACCCCCACTCGTCCTGGACCGGAAGCGCGAAGGTGAAGCCGGAACGTCCGTCGCCGTCCCACATCTCCTGCATATCGAAGCTCAGCGAGAACAGTTCGCTGCCATCCGCGCGCCTGCCGGTCAGCTCGTACGGCCCTCCGAAGGGCGGCACGACGGGCGTCGTCTCGACGACGAAGGCGGGATCCAGGTGGAGTGCCCCGTCCGCGGCGGCGGCGCCCGCGACGATCAGGGCCCGCGAAGCGGCCGGCCAAACCTCGACCGTGTCCTGGAGCCGGAAACGCAGCGCATTCGTGAAGTAGTAGTCGCTGACCCAGGCCGGATCACAGTAGCTCATGAGATCCGCCCGGTCCGGGGGCACGAGCGACCCTCCGTCGCGCGGATCGTATCCCCACACGCCCGTGCGCGCGTTATCGTAGGGGAAGGTCAGGTCTATGCCCGCCGGGTCCCCGCAGTCGGTATGTCGCAGGTTCAGGTTGTGGCCCAGTTCGTGCGCGATCGTCCCCACGTTCAGCCGGGAGACGCTGATCTTGCCGCGGTTGGGGTTGGGGTTAGCCCCAAAGTAGGCGACGCCCGCGCTCCCCGTGGTGTTCGCGCTGAGACCCATCCAGTGTCCGATTCCCTCCTCCACCATCCGGATTCGGTCCATCTCAGCCAGCATGTCGAAGATGTCGGTCGAACTAACCGTGACGCTCGGGTGTTTCGTGATCTCGAAGACGCCGACCGGGAGCAGGGTGTGGAGCTCAAAGAAGAGCTCGCTGTCCGGGGTGGCCAACGTGACGAACGCCTCCGCGTCCCGGTTGTTCTCCGCGATGAACGGGACCAGGGTGAGATACAACGGGGGCACTTCCCTGACCTCCACCGCCGCCCGCCCTTCCGCGGGGATGCGCTTCGCCACGCCGAGCGCCGCATCGACGGTCCCGTCGGGGTCGACCTCCACGACCATCTCGAGGCCCGGCTGAATCACCTCGGCCGGGATCTCGGCGTTGGCCGAGAGGTCGAGTTCGCCCACCTGAACTTCCGTCGGAATCGCGGACGACCCGGCGGGGATGTTCGCCACGTGCACCTCCGCCCCGTCCACGAAGAAGGTGGCCCGGACCGGCGGAATGTTCTCGGTCGTCTCCGCTTCGGACATGACGAAGACGCGCAGCAGCGCGCGCTCTCCGGCCACGAGCGGGACCGGGAACTCGCGCGATTGTGTCGCCTGCGTCAGGTAGGCCTCGGCGTGTCCCTCCGCCCCGCACGTCTGGACGCGCCATTTCGCGACGATGTCGTTCAGCCAGGCCCGGAAATCGGCGTCGGTGGGCGCGCACAGCCCCGTGCCGCTCGCGATGAGTTCCCAGAGTTCCGTCATCGCCGTGAACTCGTCCGGCAGCGGTCCCGACAGGTCGGGATTGTTCTGGAGCCAAAGACGATGCATGTCCGTTGCGCCCAGCTCCGGAGGCAGTGAGCCGGATAACATGTTGTCGTCCACGTAGAGCACGGCAAGGCTGTCGAGCTGGCCCAGTTCGGCAGGAATCGGTCCATCGATCCTGTTGTTGGAGAGTACAAGTATCTGGAGTCTGTCGATCTGCCCGAGCTCACCGGGAAGGGGGCCCGACAGCAGGCTGTTGTTGTAAAGCTGGAGTGATCGAAGCTTCTTGAGCCCTCCCAAACTCTCCGGAAGGGGGCCATCGATGCGGGTATCCGAGATCCGCAGTAGCCGCAGTTCGGTCAGCGCTCCGAACTCCTCGGGAATCGAACCGTCGAACCGGGCCTCATACAGGTGGAGGGTATCCAAGCTGGCGAGCTTGCCCAGCTCCGGCGGGATGGGACCGCTCATTTGGTTCCCGCCCAGCCAGAGTGTTCTCAGCTTCGCGAGCTTCCCGATCTCGGGCGGGATCCGGCCCTTGAACTCGTTGCCGTCCATGTCCATCCGCCGCAGCTCGGTGAGTTCGCCGATTTCCGGCGGGATTTCGCCTTCAAGGCGGTTGTAGTCCAGGCGCAGCACTCGCAGGTGCGGGAAGTATCGGACCTCCGGAGGGACCGTTCCCGAGAGGTTGTTGCGGTTCAGGTTGATTTGCGTGACCCGCCCCGTCGTCGAGTCGACCGCGATGCCGAACCAGTTCCCCAGCGGCGCGTCGGTCCCCCAGTTGGTGTTGTCAGTCCATCTCTCTCCACCCATGGCCTCATAGAGCTTTATGAGGTCCGACCGTTCCTCGATACAGGCGAGAAACTCGCCGTCCCGGGTGGGAATGGCGTTCAGCCACGTCTGGAATCCTTCGTCTCTCACCGTGCACAGCATCGTACCGCCGTACTGGAGCTGCTGAATGTTCAGCTGTGAGAGCGAGAGCGGGATAGGACCCGAGAGTCCCTCGTTTCCGTCCACCTGCAGTTCGGTGAGGAGGGCCAGATCTCCGAGGTCCTCCGGAAGCTGGCCGCTCAGACCGTTCTCGCTCAGGCGTAGCGCCGTCACGCGGGCGTCCGCGTTCGCCTCGACGCCGTACCAGTTGCCGACCGGTTCGTCGGAGCCCCAGTTCTCCCGGTTCGTCCAACTCGTTCCGCCGGCCGAGTCGTGGAGGTCCATGAGCGTCGCGCGGTCCAGGCTGTGCACCGCCGCGGGCGCGGAGGCGTTGACCGGTCCGGACGTGGCGGTGATGCTCGCGTGTCCCTCGCTGATCCCCGTCACCAGACCCGACGCATCGACCGTCGCGACCGCCGGATCGCTGCTCGCCCACGTCAGCGGGGCATCGGAGATGATCCGTGACCGCTCATCCAGGACGCGGCCCCTCAGACGGACGGTGTCGCCCGCCACGACGACGATCTGCTCCGGCTCGATCGTGACCCGGCTCGGCGTTGGAGCCGACGGAGGCGCGGTCGGGGGTGGCGCCGTCGTGTCCTCGCCGCCGCAGGAGAGCATGGCGAGGAAGACGCCCGCCGCCACTGTGACGTACCCCATGTTGCGTCGCCTGCGACCGATAGATCTTCCTGGGCTTGCAGTGGTTCGTCTCACGATGCCCCCGTCCCTGGTCCGATATGAGGCTGGTTGCCACCGACTGACATCAACCGGCTGCGCCGTGTCACCCGGTTCTACATGGTGATAATCTAGGCGGCGCAGTATCGTCCGGACGCCCCCAATATCAGGGGAAGCCGAGCTGTCGGGTGAAGAAGGCCTGGAGACGGGAGTACATGTCGATCGAGTTCGCGGGGTCCCGGAACCCATGTCCCTCGGGGTACGTCATCGACTCGAACTCCTTGCCGAGCGCCTCCAGCCGCTCGACCGCGAGTTCGAAGTTCTCGAACGGGGCCCTTACGTCGTATTCGCCGTGCATGATGAGGAGGGGCGTGGTGATCCGCTCCATGCGGTCGAGGGTCTCCGTCTTGGCGTAGATCTCGGGGCGCTCCTCGGGCGTGCCGCCGTGTCCCGTGATCGCGAAGATCTTCCCGACCCGGTCCGCGTAGGGCAGCGTCCTGGCCTCGGAGTAGATGCCGCGCATGGGCACCGCCGCGTCGAACTTGTCGGGCGTGCGCGTGATGGCGGACATGGACTGCATGCCGCCGTAGCTCCCGCCGTAGATGCCCACGCGCCCGTTGACGTATGCCTGACTCCGCAGCCAGTCCGCGGCGGCGCCCGGATCCCTGGACTGGTCGTTCAGCCAGTCCTCGATGGAGAGGTCCTGGAACTCGCGGCCGAAGCCGGATCCGCCCCGATAGTTGATGGCGAGCACGACGAACCCCTCGTTCGCGAGATACTGCTCGACGGGGTTCGTGCCCTGCATGTACGAGTTCGTCCCGCCCCCGTGCACCTGCACGAGCGCCGGGCAGGTGGGCGGTTCGGTACCGTCGGCGAGCGCACGCCGGATCGCGGGCGGCAGATAGAGGAAGCCCTGCATGTAGAGCCCGTCGAAGCTCCGGAACGAGATTTCCGTCGGCCGCTGGACGCCCGCAAAGCGGGGTGCGAACGACGTGAGCCGCCGTGGCATCCCCCCCTCCAGGTCCAGGAGCCAGGCTTCCCTGCCCTCGGTCGCCGCGTCCCGGGTGAAGACCGCGCGTCGCCCGTCCGGGGTCGCGTGCAGCGACGACCAGGCGCCGCCCACGTTCGTCACGCGCGTGGCCACGCCGCCGCCGGCCGGAACCGACCAGAGTTCGAAGGCGCCGCGCTGCTGGTAGGGGAAATGGATCCGCTCTCCGTCTCCCGACCAGAACGGATCAAAACGCATGATCGCGTCGGTCGCGTATACCTGCATCTCGATCGGCGCCTCGCGCACCGCCCTCGAGGCCGGTCCCGAAAAGTCGAGGTCGATGCGGTAGAGATAGGCGAGATCCTGGTACCAGTACTCGTCCTTCGCCGTCCCCATGAGGACGAGGCTCGACCCGTCCGGGGACCACACCGGATTCGACGAGGCCATGAGCGAGGTCGAGATCTGGTGCGCCTCCCGGGTTCCCGTGTCGATCAGCCACACGTCGTCGTGCCACCAGTCGGCCCGGTTGGAGATGTAGGCGATCCAGCGGCCGTCCGGGGACCACGTGGGGCGGAAGCGGCCGTCGTCGGCCTCGGCCGCTTCGGTCGTCAGTTGCCGGGGCGGCGTCTCGCCGCTCGCGTCGACGAGCCAGATGTCCTGGAAGCCCGACGCGGTGGAGTAGTAGGCGAGCGTCGCGCCGTCCGGCGACCACGAGGGGGCGCGCAGTCCCTCCACCTCTTCGACGATCGCCCGGCTCGTCCCGCCGGGCGCGCCGACGTGCAGCGCACCCCGGGCGAGGAACGCGATCCGCTCCCCATCGGGGGACCAGATCTGCGAGCCTCCGCGGAGCCAGAAGGTGGAGGAACCGTCGGTCTCCGCTCCCGCCGGCACTAGGTAGATCCCGCTTCCGCCGTCGGGTCCCGGCCCCGAAACCGCGATCATCTCTCCGTCGGGCGAGAGGACGGCGCGTCCCGCCCCACCGCCTCCCCTGAAGATGTTCTCGAGCGTGAGAGGAATCTCGTCCGCCGCGGGGTCCGTGGACGGGAACGAGCAGGCCGCCCCCGTGAGCGCGAGCAGGGCCGCAGCGAGGGGCAGAGAAGTCGAGGGTCGCGACACGGTTCCTCCTGTGTCGGGTAGCGGCGGGCATCGCGGCTCAGGCAGTCTTCCATGAGTATTGTCCTCCGCCCCGGCGGGACAATACCGATTGAGGGGACGATGCGACGATCTTCCACCACGCGGAGGGAGCACGACCGTGACCGAGCCTGCCGTAACGCTGACCGACTACGGGCTGACCCTCCTCTGCGCGCTTCTGGCCTGGCGGGCGAACTCCAGGGTGAGGGCGGAACTGCGGCCGTGGGCGATCGGGCTCTTCGCCGGCTCGGGCGCGGCGGCGCTGTTCGGAGGGACGGTGCACGGGTTCTTCGGCGACGCGACGACGCTCGGCTACCGCCTCCTCTGGCCCGCCACCATCCTCGCGGTGGGGGCGACGGGTCTCGCCGCCTGGGGGCTGGGCGCCCGCGTGGGCGGCATCTCGGCCGGCGGCCGGCGGCTCACACGGATCGTGCTGGCCGCCTTCGTCGCGTGGGCCGCGATCGTGCTCGCGGGGCAGCAGGCGTTCGTGATGGCGATCGTCTTCTACCTGCCCGCGGTCATCTACCTGACGGTGCGTTTCGCCCGGTTGTACCGGCGGGGGCCAACCCCGAGCCGCCGCGAGGCGCTCATCGGTTTCGGGCTGACCTTCGCCGCCGCCGCGATCCAGCAGCTGCGGATCCCGATCCATCCGGTCTGGTTCGACCACAACGCGCTGTACCATGTCGTGCAGGCGGTCGCGTTCGTCCTGTTGTTCCGGGGCGTGAGCGGCGAGTAACGTGAGACGAGTCCCGAACCTGAGGTGAGTGCCATGCGTGCCGTGATCTCCCCGGGCTTCCGCCCCTTCGCGATCGGTCTCCTGCTCGTCCCGGTCGGTTCCTTCGGCTATCCGGGCTTCCGCCCGGGGCCCGCCCCGCTCTCGGCGCAGGACGCCCGTCCGATGACGGTCGAGGATGTTCTCGAGTTGAAGAGCCTGTCCCAGCTTTCCATGAGCCCGGATGGCCGCTGGGTGGCGTACGTCGTGACCGGACGGGACATGGAGGAGGACCGACAGGAGACGGACGTCTGGGTCGTGCCGGCGACGGGCGGCCCCGCCGACGCCCGCCAGCTCACCTTCCGCCCGGGTTCCGATGACTCGCCCGTCTGGCACCCCTCCGGGGATTGGCTCGCCTTCTCCTCGGACCGCGACGGGGAGCGGCAGGTCTACGGGATTCAGCCCGATGGCGGCGAGGCCTGGCAGGTGACATCTCACGAGACATCGGTCGGAGGCTTCCGCTTCGCCCCCGACGGTCGGCGGCTCGGATTCACGGCGAGTCCGCCGCCGACGGACGCGGACGGCGAACTCGAGGCGACCCGCGGCCGCCCCATCGTCTGGGATTCCGTCTACACGGACCAGTGGTCGCACCTCTACGTCGCCGAACTGGAGGACGACGTGGCGGACGAGGCGGTGAGGTGGTCGCCGGACGGCCTCCATGTGCAGGCCTTCGTGTGGTCCCCCGATTCGCGAGCGCTCGCGTTCGGCGCGCGCTCGTCACCCGTGCTGCGGACGAACTCCTACGGGGCGACCTACGTGCAGTCGGGCCCGGAGACCGAGGCCCGCAGCGTCACCTCGATGCCGGGCGGTGAGAACCCGGTCGCCTGGGACGACGAGGCCGGCCTCATCGTGTCCGGCTCCGGACATCTGCTCGGCACCTTCAATCGCCAGCTGTGGCGCGTGCCGTTCGCGGAAGACGGCACGGCCCTCGAGGCGGCCTCGCTCACGGCCGGGCTCGACGCGAACGCCAACCTCGTGCACGTCGACGACTCGCGGCTCATCGTCGCGGCGGCCCGGCGCACGGGCGCAACGCTGTACCGGATCGACCTCGATGACGGAGCCGCGGCGGGGCCTCCGGTCGATCTCACGGACGGACGGCACTACTACACCGGCGCTTCAACGTCCGAGGACGGGAGCGTCCTCGCCTTCACGGCCGAGGACGGCGCCGCGCCCCCGGACATCTTCGTGACGGGAAGCGCCGACTTCCGCCCTGAACGGCTGACCGACGTCAACCCCCAGGTGGCCGACGTGGCGCTCGGCGAGCAGCGGGTCGAACGCTGGCCTTCGCGCGCCGGGGGCGAGGAGATCGAAGGCGTGCTCATCCTCCCTGTCGGCTACGAGGAGGGGGACCGCGTCCCGCTCGTCCTCGTGATCCACGGCGGCCCGGCCGGCATCTCCTCGGACCGCTTCAACGGGACGCGGGGCGCCTATCCGGTACAGGTCTACGCCAGCATGGGATTCGCGGTCCTGCAACCGAACTACCGGGGATCGAGCGGTTACGGGGAGCGCTTCCGCGGCCTCAACCGCGGGGACATCTCCGGGCGCGACTGGATCGATATCGACTCGGGCGTGGACGCGATGATCGAGCGCGGGATCGCCGACCCCGACCGGCTCGCCGTCAGCGGGTGGAGCTTCGGCGGACACCACACCTACTGGGGGATCACGCAGACCGACCGCTTCAAGGCGGCGAGCGCCGGGGCGGGCGCCAACGACCTGATCTCGATGTACTCGCAGACGGACATCCCCGAGTTCTACCACACCTACCTCGGCCCGAGACCGTGGGAGGACTGGGAACTGTACGAGGAGCGCTCCGCGTACCGTCATGTGGAAAACGTGACGACACCGCTCCTGATTCAGGTGGGGGAGAAGGATGAGAGGGTGCCGGCCGAACAGAGCATTCAGTTCTTCGAGGCGGTGCGCGCGATCGGGAAGGCGCCCACGGAGTTGGTTCTGTATCCTGATCAGCCACACGGCGTAAGGTCACCTCGTCTACAGCGAGATCTCATGTCACGGAACGTAGTCTGGCTCGAACGCTGGATCCTGGAATCGGAGGCGCTCGTCCCGTGAGGGTCCGTCGCCGAGGGAGACGCCAGGGACTGAATCTGTGCGGTCTCGCGCTCGTGGCGGGCGCGTTGATGCCGGCCGGTCCCGGGCTGGGCCAGGAGCCGCCCGAGGTGACGGAAGCCGGCCGTGCCCGCGGCGAGATGCTCTACCAGGCCCACTGCGGGCGCTGCCACGGGATGCTCGGACAGGGAGGCGAGGGGCCGAGTCTCACGCGCCCCACCCTTCCCCGCGCACCGGACCATGCCTCGATGGTCGGGGTGATCCGGCGCGGAATCCCGGGTACCGGCATGCCCGGGACCAGGGGGAATCTCCTCCCCGACCTCGAGGTGGAACTCGTCGCCGCACACGTCCTCTCCCTCGGGGAGGGCACCGCCGTGGAGATCGCGGGAGACGCGGCGCGAGGGAGCCAGTTGTTCTCCGCCGCCGGTGACTGCTACTCCTGCCACGTCGTTGACGGCCGCGGCGCCGGCATCGGACCCGAACTCACGGGGATCGGGCTTCAGCGCGGCGTCGACTACCTCGACGCGGCGCTGAGGACGCCGGAGGCGGAGCTGCCGGTCTCCAGGCGGGGGATCCTGCGGGGATTCAGGGGATACCTGCCGATCCGGGCGGTCACGCGCGATGGGCGCGTCATCACCGGCATGCGTGTGAACGAGGACGATTTCACGATTCAACTGCGGTCCATCTCGGGCCGCACGGTTTCCCTGCGCAAGGAAGACCTCGTGCAACTCGAGAAGCAACTGGACCACTCGCTGATGCCCGCCGTGGAGAACATGACGGAGTCGGACATCGACGATCTCGTCGCGTACCTCGCGGCTCTGGGAGAGGGATCATGACGCGGCCCCGGCCCGCAGCCCTCGTGGCAGGTTCCGCGCTCGCGGCGTGCGTGCTCCTGTGCGCGGGTGGCTTCGCGGGGGTCGCCGCTCAGGTGTCCTTCGAGCGCCTCGTGAACGCCGACGCCGAGCCCGACAACTGGCTCACGTATTCGGGAAATTACGCCTCGCATCGTTTCTCGGCCCTCGACCGGATCCACCGGGGAAACGTCAGCGATCTCAAGGTGATCTGGGCCTACCAGATGAGCGGCGGACTCATCGAGACGACGCCGGTGGTGGTCGACGGCGTCATGTACGTGACGGAGCCGCCGAGCAACGTGAGCGCCCTCGATGCGCGGACGGGGCGCCGCCTCTGGCACTGGTCCGCCGATGTCCCCGCCTCGACGAAGAACATCGGCTTTCCGCGCGTGAACCGTGGCGTCGCGATCCTCGACGAAACCCTCTTCGTGGGTACGCTCGACGCCCGCCTCGTGGCGCTGGACGCCCGCTCGGGGGCGGTCCGCTGGGAGGTGGAAGTCGCGGACAACGATCTCGGCTTCTCGATGACCCTGGCCCCCCTGGCGATCGACGGGAAGATCATCGTCGGCATGTCCGGCGCGGAGGCCGGCGCGAACGGGTTCGTCGACGCCTACGATGCCGCGACCGGCGCCCTCGTGTGGCGGACGTACACGATCCCCCGGCCCGGCGAGCCGGGGAGCGAGACCTGGGGCGGCGACAGTTGGGAGCACGGCGGTGGGTCGACGTGGCTCACGGGCTCCTACGACCCCGAACTCGACCTGCTCTACTGGCCGACCGGAAACCCGGCGCCCGACTGGAACGGGGACGCGCGCCCGGGCGACAACCTCTACACGAACTGCATCCTCGCCCTCGATCCCGACACCGGCGAGATCCAGTGGTACTTCCAGTACACGCCACACGACACGCACGACTGGGACGCGACGGAAATCCAGGTGCTCGTGGACGCCGAGTGGGAGGGAGAGCCGCGCAAGCTGCTCGTGACGGCGAACCGGAACGCCTTCTATTACGTGCTCGACCGCGAGACGGGAGAGTTCCTGCACGGGGTGGAGTACTCGAAGCAGACGTGGGCGGAGGGTCTCGACGAGAACGGTCGCCCGATCGTGATCCCCGGCACCGAGCCGACCGAGGAGGGGAATCTCGTGTGGCCCAGCCTCCAGGGGTCCGCGAACTGGTTCAGTCCTTCGTACAGCCCGGATACAGGGCTCTTCTATCAGGCGACCCGGATCATGGGGGCCGTCTACTACAAGTCCGAAATCGAGTACGAGCCGGGACAGCCGTTCCTGGGTGGAGGCGAGCAGGCGCGGGCGGGCGACGACGCGAGCGGGGCGGTCAAGGCGCTCGACGTGCTCACGGGCGAGATCCGGTGGGAGTTCCCGCTGCTCTCCCCGCCGTGGGCCGGCGTCATGGCCACACGGGGCGGCCTCGTCTTCGGCGGGAGCAACGAAGGCAACATCTTCGCGCTCGACGCGGAAACGGGAGAACCGCTGTGGGACTTCCAGGCGGGCGCCGCCGTCCGCACGAACCCGATGTCGTTCGAGGTGGACGGCGAACAGCGTATCGTGACGGCGGCGGGCGGCGTCCTGTGGGTGTTCGGGCTTCCGTAGCGACCGGCGCGCGTCGGCCGTGAGCGGCAACGAGTCGGGAAAACTGAGAAGGAGGTCGCAATGACGATCCTCAACCGAATTCCCACATCACGGCCGAACCGGCGGGTCGGATTGACCGCCGGGATCGTCGGGGCGGCCATCCTGCTCGCGGCGCCAGCCGCCGAAGCACAATCCTGGCCTCCACCTCCTCCCACGGTCGAGGAGATCGACGCGTGGGTCGAGGACGCCATGGCGCGCTGGGAGGTGCCCGGGATGGGCGTGGCCATCGTGCATGAGGGCGAGAGCTTCCTGTCCACCGGCTATGGAGTCCGCGAACTGGGGAAGTCCGAACCCGTGGACGGGGGGACGCTGTTAAGCATCGGGTCGTGCTCGAAGGCGTTCGGCGCGGCGACGCTGGCCGCGCTGGTCGAGGACGGCCGCCTGTCATGGGACGACCGGATCACGGACCACGTCCCGTGGTTCCGCCTGCACGATCCGTGGACCACACAGGAGATCCGGGTCCGGGATATCGTCACGCACCGCGTGGGGACCGGGAGCAACCAGCCGCTGAGGCCCCTCGTCGTGGACCGGCGCGACTATCTGACCCGACTCCCGTACATCGAGCCCGCCCATCAGTTCCGGGATCACTACGGCTATACGAACGACATGCTCGTTCTGACGGGTCATCTCGTCGAGACCGTCTCGGGAACGGACTGGGATTCCTACGCGCGCGAAAAGCTCTGGAATCCGCTCGGCATGACGACGACCACGGCGCGCATGGGCCCCGCCAACGCCAGTCCCAATCACGCCGAGCCGCACGCCATCATTGAACGGAGGTTCGCGGGGGACGCCGCAACGACCGGGATGCCGCTCGAGTCCGTGCCCTGGCAGTACGCCGAGGACGTGACGGTGCCCTCGGGGGGCGTGATTTCCTCGGCGGATGAGATGACCGAGTGGATCCGGCTCCACGTCGACGCGCACCCGAACGCGCCGCTCTCGGCGTCGTCCATCGAGCTGATGCATACACCTCATACGGTCATCCGCAATCCGAGCAGCTGGATGCCGTTCGAGGGGCCCGGAGCGTATGCGATGGGCTGGACCACCGGCCGGTTCGGGAACGTCACCGGGGTGGGCCACGGGGGCAACGCGCTGGGCTTCAACTGCGCCATCGCGCTCGCGCCGGAGCACGGGTTCGGCGTGTGGGCGACGACGAACCGGAACTCGGAGCTGGCCTGGGTGCTGACGAAATGGGCGCTGGCGCGTTTCCTCGGCACCGAGGAGCTGCGCAACCGCGACTGGCACGGGGAGCGTGAGCGGGCCGTCGCGGCAGGCAACCGGCGCGCCTTCGAGGCGGAGGAGGCGCGGCAGGCCGCGCGGCTCGACCAGGGTCCGTCGGTGCCTCTCGACAGATACGTCGGGGCCTACCGGAACGGCTACGCCGGCGAAGTGCGGGTGCGCCTGATGGACGAAGCGCCCCCGCCGCTCATGCCCGCGGAAGGGCGGGTCGGGCGCTGGGACGCGACGCCGGGGCGGTACGAGCGTCCGGCCACCGACGTCGCGGGCGCGGGAACGAACGGGGCGAACGGAGCCCGGGGCGACGAGGCACACCTCGTGCTCGAGTTCGACGGTCGCGAACGGCCGCTTCGCCTGCCCCTCGAGCACTGGCACGTCGACCGGTTCGACGCCTGGTACGGCGACGTCCGGATCGGCGTCTCGTTCCTGCTCGACGACATGGCCCGCGTGACGGGCGTCGAGATGGACTACTACGGCCGGCTCGACCGCCTGCCCTGAACCGCCTGTCACCGGGTGGCCCGGCGGGCGGGTCACCCGGTCGACAGAGGCCCGGAGCGGCGGATCAGCGGCCGGAGAACCTCTTCGCGTAGCCGTACGCCGTTGCGGCGGACACCAGATGGCAGACCCAGCCCCACGCGCCACCCGTGCCGATCCACAGGCCGGGGGTCACGAGCAGCCAGAACAGCCCGCGCAGGATCTTCCCGTTGTAGAGCTGCCCCAGACCCGGGACGAGGAAGCTCAGTATCGCCGCGGTAGGTGGATTCCTCACGTCTATCCCCTCGAGACATCAGCAGAAGCGTCGGTCGGCGGTCGCCCGCCCTCACGGTGACCTCGTACGAGGGGCGCGCGCGCCCGGTTTCCCGCCGGGCGGGAGCGAGCATCAGTCCGCGGCGCAGCCGCCGAGGTGCCGGGTGAAGAACTCCTCCAGACGCGAATAGGTGTCGACGCGGTTGTCGGGGTTCCGGAAACCGTGCGCTTCGTCCGGGTAGGTCTTCACCTCGACGCTCTTCCCGAGCCGCTCGAATTCGGCCACCGCGTGCTCGAAGTTCTGGATCGGCACCCGGCGGTCGAGTTCCCCGTGCATCAGCAGGACGGGGGCGGTGATGTCTGCGATGCGCGACACGACGTGGCTCTTCGCGTACGTGTCGGGCCGTTCCTCGGGCGTGCCTCCGTGTCCGGTGACGGAGAAGATCTTCCCCAGCCGATCCGTATACTCCAGCGTGTTCAGCTTCGAGTAGGCACCCCGCATGGGGACCGCCGCGTCGAACCTGTCCGGCGTGAGGCTGACCGCCGACAGCGACATGCTCCCCCCGTAGCTGCCGCCGTAGATGCCCACCTTGCCGTTCACATAGGGGAGCGTGCGCAGGAAATCGGCCGCCGCACCCGCATCCCGCGCCTGGTCCCACAGCCAGTCCTCGACGGAAAGATCCTGGAACTCGCGCCCGAACCCCGATCCCCCGCGGTAGTTGATCGCGAGCACCACGAACCCCTTCGAGGCGAGGTACTGCTCGGTGAGGTTCAGACCCTGCTGGTAGGAGTTCGTCCCGCCTCCGTGGACCTGGACGAGGGCCGGACAACTCGCTCCCTCGGCAAGCCGCGGCGGGCGGTACAGGAAACCCTGGATCCGGAGTCCATCGAAGCTGGAATAGGCGATCTCCCGGGGCGCCTCGACGGACCGCCACACGGGGGCGAACGAGGTCAGCCGCTGCGGGACCCCGCCGATGAGGTCCAGGGCGTACGCTTCCCCTCCCCGCGTCGGCGACGCGTGGACGAAGGCGAGGCTCCCGGCGCCCGCGGTGTGGCTAACGCCGGAAATCGTCCCCTCCATGTGCGTGACGCGCGTGGCCACGCCGCCCGCGGCGGGCACCGCCCACACGTTGACCGTGCCCCGTTCCAGGTAGGGGAAGTAGATGAATTCCCCGTCCGCCGACCACGACGGGGCGTGCCGCATCGCCGCGTCGGTGGCGTGGACCTGCATGTCCACGATCCGCTCCGAGGGCCCGGCCGCGCCGTCCAGGTCCTCGACCACGTAGATGTAGGAGAGGTCTTCGTACCAGTATTCGCCCTTGGCGGTGCCGAACACGGCGATCCGGTCGCCCTCGGGGGACCAGACGGGCGTGGACATCGCCATCAGCGTCCGCGTGAGCTGCCGCCGGTCCCCGGTTTCGACCTCGACGATCCAGAGGTCGTCGTGCCAGTAGTCGGAGGCGTTCGAGACGTAGACGAGTTCGCCCCCATCCGGAGACCAGGCGGGCGCGAAGCGCGGATCGTCGAGCGCCATCGCGGCGTCGGTCAACTGGCGCGGGGGGCCCGAGCCGTCGGTCGACACCAGCCAGATATCCTGGTGGCCGCTCTCCGTCGAGTAGAAGGCGATGGTCCGTCCATCCGGGGAGAACGCGGGCGCCCGCACGCCCTCCATGGCGTCCATCACTGGGCGCGCTTCGACATCACCGACGTCCGCGACCCGGATCTCGCCGCCCGCGGCGAAGGCGATCCGGCCGCCGTCGGGCGCCCAGGCCGGGTTCGCGCCCTGGAGCCAGAAGCCGGGCGACCCGAACCCGCCGCCGTCGGCCCGTTCCGCGAGGTACAGACCCGAACCGCCGGGTCCCGGGCCGGAGATCGCGAGGTTTCGGCCGTCCGGCGAGATCGCGACGCCGCGCACGCCCGCGCTGGTCCGGTGGATGTTGTCGAGCGTGAGGTCGAGTTCCGCCGGCGCGCCGCCCCCGGGCATCCCATCGCCGGGTGCCACGCACGCCCCCGACACCAGGATCAACGAGGCGATCCACGGGGTTCCGAGAAAACGATTCGCGCCTTTCACGCCGCCACCTTCGATTCCGGCCGGCGCAGCACATGCCCCGGGAGGGCGTCCGTCGGCGCTCCATCGTCCACCACGAACTCGCCGTTCAGCAGGACGTGCGTCATCCCCTCCTGGAAGACGAACGGATTCAGGTACGTCGCGTCGGTCCGGATCGTCTCCGGGTCGAAGACGACCACATCCGCCTTCATGCCGGCTGCGAGCCGACCCCGGTCGGGGAGGCGCAGGACCTGGGCCGCGAGGCCCGTCAGCGAGCGGATCGCATGCGGGAGCGTGATCGTCCCCCGCTCCAGCACATGCCCCCGGATGAGACGCCCCGAGGTGCCGTACTGGCCGGGGTGCACGGCCGGGTTGTCCCGGATGTCCGGCCGGTCCCCGCCGCGGTCCAGCGTCACCGCCGTATAGTCCTGCACCATCCACTCGACGATGTCCTCGGTCCCCACCGCCTGCGCCATCCAGAGGACGCCGCCCGGGCGGTCGAACCCGTTCATCTGCAGCCAGATCGCCGTCTCGAACGGCGTCTCCCCGCGCTCCGCCGACACCTCCGCCAGCGTCTTCCCCACCAGCTTTTGGAGGGCGATAAAGCCGGGCGTCACGTACTTCCCCGCCGCGTTGACCACGCGGTCCGCGGTCGCTCCGGAGAGGTCGCCGACGGCCACGATCTCGTCGCCTCGGATCCCGACGTCCGCGCGGAAGTACGGATTCCCCGAACCGTCGAGCACTCGCCCGTTCCGGATCAGGACATCGTACGATTGCGCGGACGCCGGCATGGAGGCGAAGAGGACGGCTGTAAGAGCGATCAGCGCGGGCAGTCGAGCTCTCATGGCGCGGACTCCGTGTTCAGTCGCAGGTGTCGGGCGAAGAGCGCGTCCATGCGTTCGAGGATGTCGCGCACGGTCGCCTTGTAGCGCCTCAGACTGTGATCCTCGTCCGGATACTCGATGTAGGAGAGGAGGTCGCCCTTCCCCGCCTCGCGCATGCGCTCCGCCCACACCTGGGACTGGCGCGGGGGCACGGCGGCGTCCCTCAGCCCCTGCAGGAGCAACTGGGGAACCCGGACGTTGTCGACGAAGTTGACGGGCGATCGTGCCTCGTATTCCTCCGGGATCTCGTCGTATGGCCCGCCGAACTCCGAACGCTCGCGACGCGGGCTGCGGCTGGCCGTCCAGTGCCGTCCCGAGGCGGCGAAACGGTCGTTGGCGAGCAGGCGCCACTCGGAGACCGGCGCCCGGATCACCTGCGCCTGGAAGGCGTCGGGCGCCTCCGTGGCGATGACGAGGCTCATGTAGCCGCCGCCCGATCCGCCCCACGTCGCCTTGCGCGTCATGTCGACGTAGCCGAGCCCCTCGAGGAAGGGGAGAACGTTCATCACATCCTGGAACTCGACCCCGCCGTAGTCCGCGATGTGGAGATCGTGGAAGCCCTGCCCGAAGCCGCGACTCCCGCGCGGGTTGGGGGCCGCGACGACGAAGCCGCGCTGGACCCAGTACTGGCGCATCATCTCGAACGAGTGGTTCCACTGCCCGGGGTGGCCGTGGAGGCGGACGATCACCGGGTACGTGCGGGACGGGTCGAAGTCACGAGGGCGGTAGAGGAGCGTCGGGATCGGCAGGTTGTCGGGGCCGGGGTAGTACACCTCCTCCGCCTCGCTCAGCCGCTCCGGGTCGATGCGTCCCATCGAATTCGTGACCTGGACCGGCCGCTCGCCCCACTCTCCATCGTTCCAGGCGGTCTTCCAGATGTCCGGGGTGCGGGTGTCGGACTGCTCGAGCCAGGCGAGTTCGTCTCCATCGGGCGAGAAGCGGGGCTGGGAGCGCCTCCCCTTCCCGTCCGTAATCGCCCGCGCCGCCCCCATCCCGTCGGCCGGCGCGACCACGACCTGGTTCGAGAATCCGGACGCGTCGGAGCGCGTGAAGACGAGCCAGCGCCCGTCGGGAGACCAGGAGATGCCGCCGTGCTCGCGTTCGTCGTACGTGATCGGCGTCACGTCGCCGGTTTCGATCCGGACGATCGCGACCTGGGCCCACCCGCTGCGACCGTTCGTGAAGGCGAGCCGCGTGCCGTCCGGAGACCACGCGAAACCACCGTTCCCCCCTCCGATCGCGGGGTCCACGATGACGCGACTCTCGGTGCCGCCCACGGCCCGGATCCTGATGTCGCCGCCGCTGGAAAAGGCGATGGAGCGACCGTCCGGGGAGAAGCGGGGTGAAGTCTCGTTCGCGTCGCCCGCCGTGAAGAGGCGGGGCCAGGCGCGGGAGTCGGCGAGATCCCGGAGGAAGATCCGCGGGCCCGCGGGGGTGCGGACCTGATAGGCGAGCGTGCGGCCGTCCGCCGAGAGCGTCGGCGCCGTCTCGATGACCGCGTCGTTGAAGGTGATCGGGGTCGGCGCGGCACTCGACGGGGCGGTGGGGATCCGCCACAGGTTGTCGTAGCCCTGGTAGTAGCGGGCGGAGACGAAGACGAGTTCATCGCCGCCGGGAGACATGCCGAGGCTCTGTGCCGGCTCCGGACGGGCGCCTTCCGGTGGCCAGGCGAGCCCCTCGGGAACGCCCCCACCCGAAGCGACGCGGAAGATCGCCAGCGTGCCCGAATCGTGCGCGTTCGATGTGTAGTAGAAGGCGTCCCCATCGGCGGACCACACGAACTCCCCGACCCGCGACACGCTCAGCCAGTCGTCGAGCGATTGCGTGAAGGCCGGGCGGGCGCAGAGGACGAAGGCAAACGCCGTCGCATGGAGCGCGGAGAGGAAGAGTCGCGAGGCTCGGGGCGGGGGGTGTGAGCGGTTCATCCGACCCTCCGGGGTTCAGTCGGCGCGCGTGACGCGGAAGCTGGAGTCCAGTTCCTAGTCCAGGTCCAATCCTACGCCCAGATCGATCCCCAGCGCGACGGCGTGGTCAGCCCTGGAGGGCGTATTGGCGGACATGCGGCGCCAGGACACACCCGGCCCGAAGCGCAGCCGGCCGACGCGGATCCGGATCCCCGCGCCCGCCTCGACACCAAGGCCGGCTTGCGGCGCTTCCCCTTCCGTTCCTACGCCAATGGCGCCGTAGAGGACACCGATCCGCGCCCAGAGCGCGCCCCGGGACAGTTCCGCCCCGAGAGCGGCGTGGTTTCCGATCACCGTCGGTTCGCTCCCCCGGCAGAACCCCTCCTCGCAGCCGAACGCGGTCCGGACGTACCCGGCCGCGAGCGTGATCCCCGGGCGCACCTGCCTCCCGACGCGGATTTCGTACGAGAACTCCGGCACCCAGTCGAGGCCCGCCTCGGTGGACGTGTGGTTCCCTGCCATCCACCCGCCGCGCACTTCCGCCGAGGTCTGCTGCGCGACGGCGGCGCCGGCGGTCAACGCGGCGGCCACCCCCAGGGCGATCCCGCGCCCCCCCCGGCTCCCCCGTACGCTCATTCGCGGGGCCCCGAGATCGGGCCGCCCGGCACCCCGTCGCTCATCACGACATTCATGCCGGCCGCCCAGTCGGGCATCGCCGCCCCGTCCCGGAGCACGCCGCGCAGGCGGCCCGTGTCGGGGTCCGTGACCAGGGTCACCCGGCGGCCCCCGGACCGTGGCAGCACGACCGAACCTTCCGGACCCGAGAGCCGGATCCGGTCGAGTCCGTCCGGGCCCGCCCAGCCCGGCTCCCAGGGGATGGCGAAGGCGAACTGTCCCCCTCCGAACTCGAGTTCATCCGGCGCGAACGCAAGCGAGAAGAGGCGTCGCCCGTCGCGGTCGAAGCCCTCCAGCCGGTAGGGGCCGTCCTCGACCGGCAGCTTCCGGGGCGCCTCGATGACGAAGGAGGGTTCGAGCAGGAGTCCCGCCTCTCCGGTGCTGCCCCAGAGGAGCAGCGTCTCCCCGGGAGCATCGGTCGGCGTGAGCGACTCCCGCGCCACACGGAAGTTCAGTGCCCGCACGAAGTGGTAGTCGCTGATCCAGCTGGGATCGCAGTACGTCATCAGGTCCCAGTACTCGGAAGGGTCCACGATCTGCGTGATCCCGGCACGGGTCTCGTACCCGAACGCTCCGATCGAGCCGTCCTGGTAGGGGAAGTTCGGATCAGGATTGCTCGCGCTGCCGCAGGGCGCGTGCCGCAACCCCATGTTGTGGCCCAGTTCATGGGCGAACGTATCGAGATCGAGCTGGCCCACGCTGGTCGGCCGCCCGATGTAGCCCAGACCCGAGTACGGAGCGTCGGAGGGTTTCGCGAGGGCGCCGTAGTAGTAGCCTCTCTCTCCCTCCGCGAGGCGAAGCACGCTGATCTCACGGATGACCTCGAACCAGCCTCCGATCGTCGTGAGGTCCGCCGACGTGCGGTAGGGCTCGTGTACGGTCACGCTCAGGTCGCCGACGGGCAGGATGGAGCGGACGAAAGTCATCTTGGGGCCCGTGGCGGTGATCCCGTCCACCCATCTTAATACCGCCCGGTCGTCCAGCGGGTGCAGCACGGGCACCACGGTCAGGTCCAGGGTCGGAAGCGCGCGCACGTCGAGAGCCAGGCGTCCCCGGGCGGGCACCCGGACATCGCTCCCCGCGATCGCGGGGACGATGCCATCCGGGTCCAACTCAACTACCAGCTCCACCCCCGGCTGCAGGACCCACCCCGGCACTTCCCCGTTGAAGGTTCGATCGAGCCGGCCTTCGTCGACGGCCACCGGTATCCGATCCACGGCCGGACTCAGCCGCATCGTGTGAATCGGCGCGCCGTCTTCGTAGAACGTGGCCAGCGGGCGAGGCCGGAAGAAGCTCGTCCGGTCGCCCGTGACGAAGACGCGCAGGAGCGCCGCGCGGCCCGCGATCAGGGGAACGTCCCCGCCGAGCGTCTGGACCGCTTGCGTCATGTGAACCGCGGCCGCCTCGATCTTCACGTTGCGGGGGTTCACGCGCAGCCGGGCTCCGGCGCTCAACCGGGCGAGCCCCGCCCGAACCCGTACTTCGCGGCCGGCCTCGAGGCCCTGCGCCCGGCCATCCGGCCCGACGGTGGCGACCAGCGGGTCGGAAACGGACCACTCCGCCGGCGTCCAGGAGGGGATGTTCCGGAACTCCACGCCGTCCTCGTCGAGGACCCTCAGCCGATACGCGGCGCTCTCGCCCTCGAGGACACTCGTGTCCGCCGGCGCGATCTCCAGGGTCCGCGGGATGCGGTCCGGTTGCGACGCGAGGTCTCCGCACGCGACGAAGGACAGGCCCACCGCCACCGTTCGAAGAACTGGTCTCGTCACCTCAACCATCACGCCTCAACCATCCCGGGGGTCGTGAACCTGCCGCAGCCCCGCCGCGATGAACGTCCACTGGAGGGCCATCTGATCGCGCACCGGCATCGCGACGAGACCTTCGGCCGTCGCGGAGCGGGTGATCGATTCCGGCGCGCATCCTCTCGACAACTCCAACCTCCAGGCATCGAGCCGCCCGTACCAGCGTTCCGCCACCGGATCCGGCGGTCCAGGCGTATCGCCGACGCCGGGGAGGAGGAAGAGCGGCATCTCGGGCACGAGCGTGAGGGTATCGTAACCGAACGAGCGCACGGTTTCCATCGAACTCGGCCGGAAGCGGGACGCCGTCTCGAAGTCGCCGCGTTCCTCGAAGTGCGCGGCCATGCGTTTCGAATCGGGACGTGATGCGAAGCCTCGCTCGAACCGGAAGAACCCCTTCTCGCCATGTCGCTCGACATCGTGGAGCACATGGCCGAGCCTTTCGACGTGCTCGCGGCAGGCCGTCTTCAGCCCTTCGCAGCGGTGCTCCCAGGCGCGGTCGATGAGGAAGAACGGCCCCGCCGCGAATCGCGTGCCGTGCAAGGAGGCGTGGAGCACGAAAGGGCGATCGGCACGGCGCCACCAGTCGTACGCCGCCCGGTTCTCGGGGCGAGCACCCGAATCGCCGGGGTCGCGCGGAAATCCGAATTCGATATCGTCGCCCGGAAGCTCTCGCGCGGCCCCGTTCAGATACCGCCCGAGGTCGTAGCCGACGGCGTCCGGGTCCTGCCACGCCGCGTTCCGGAGTTCCCCATCGGGATTGATATGAGGAATGATCCACCACTGATAGCGCGTGAGCATGGGATCGTCCGCCTCGAGTCCCGCCAGGTATCCGGCGAGGCGGCGCAGGAGGCGGGGCCCGACGGGCTCGTCCGCATGACAGCCGCCGAGGAGGCTCACGGCCGCGGGACCGCGGCCGAAGCGGTGACCGAAGATCGGCCGCCCCTCCCGCGACCTCCCGAGCGCCACCCCCCGCTCCGGGAGCGATTCCTCGGCGACCACGATCTCGTCGAAACGTCCCGCGAACCGGATCGCGATGTCGACCTCCTTCGGGGTTGGGCTGCCTCCGCATGAACCCTACATTCACGTCCCCCTCCGCATCACACGGGTCGCGGAAGGAGGATGAACCTCGGCCCCGGACCGGTCTCGAGCGATGATCGAGTCTCTTACGCTGGCGGCGTTACCCTTCCTCATGCTCGCGACAGGGGTGGGTTTCCTCCTCGGGTGGTGGATCCGTGGCCGACACATCACCGGGCGAGAGCTGACGCTCAAGCGAAACTTCGACAATCGCGTCACCGCCATCGAGGACGACGCGCGGCGCGTGCTGGAACGGGTGCAGGCCGATTCCGACGTGCGGCGGAAGAGGCTGGAGGCCGAACGCGACCGGCTCCACGCACGTCTGTCGAGATTCGAGGCCAGCGGGCGGGCGCCCGCAAGACCGCAGTCGGCGGCGAGGAGGGCGGGGAAAGAGCGTTTCCGTTCCCGTCCGTCCGGCTCTGCCGCCGCCCAGGCGCCGAGAGAGACGGACGATCTGAAGCGGATCAAGGGGATCGGGCCCGCCTTCGAGAAGCGGCTCCGGGAGCTGGGCCATAAGACGTATCGGGATATTGCTCTGTGGAGCGCCCGGGACATCGAGGAACTGGGCGAGGGGTTCGGGGCGCGCGTCCGGCTGACCGAGTGGTCCGCCCGGGCGGCCGAACTTCATCGCGGCAAGTACGGCGTCGATCCCTGACCGGGAACCGTCAGAGCGCGAGCACGATCCCGCACGCCGGCTCCCCCGTCGCCCGCCGCACGGCCTCGACATAGCAGCCGACCTGCGCCTCATACGCGGCGCGGCCTTCCCCCACTCGCCGATCCGTCTTGTAGTCGACCACCACCCAACGCGCTTCCGACCCGGCAATTTCCCGAAAGGCGAGATCCGCGACCCCCTCGACGACGGCCCCGCCTTCGTCCGTCTGGAAGACCGGGACCTCGCGCCGCACCGCGCCGGAGTCGAGGGCCGCAGCGACGCGGGCCCGCCTCAGGACCTCGTGTTCGAGGACGCGCGCGGCGAGGGTGCCGGCCGCGGCGATCTCGGTCGCCGGGCTCCCCGGACCCCGGCCGAGGATTTCGGCCAGTCGACCGACCTCCTCGGCCTCCGCGTCGAGGGGTGCCTCCGCCAGAATCCGGTGCACGAGCGTGCCGAAGCTCTCGCCTCCGGGGCGCCCGTCCCCGTCCGGACCCTCGTCGGGGGGACGGGGGACGGCGATCCACTCGACTTCGATTCCGGAGGCGAGCGGCGTCCCCGCCTCGGCCGCCGCGCGCGCCACCGCCTTGGTGGTGCCGACCTGCATCAACGCGCTTCGCCCGGCCCCGAGACTCGTCTCGCGGGCGGCCTGCCACGCCTCGTGCGCGCGGCGTCCCGCCTCGACATCGAACGTGTGCTGCTCCTGCCTCTCGACCTCGAGGAGCCGCTTCTGGCGTTCTCCGGCGAGCGCGTCGGCCTCGCGGTGGAGGAGGGCCGGGTCCCACCACAGGACCGGAGTCCCGGCCTTGGACACGTGAACGCCCGGCGCGACGGATTCGCGCGGCGTGGGCCGGGGCTCGCCGTGCCTGTCCAGACGCTCGAGGACCGACTCGGTGCCGAAGGCAGGGACCCCCAGCGCCTCGGCGGAGGCCGGCTCGCGACGGGCTCCAGGCGGGGGGTATACGGCACGGTTCATTGAATCGAGCCACCATTCGCCGTCTGCGCCGGAGGTCCCGCCCTCGCCGTCGCGCCCGTCCCCGAGCGCCGGGACCACCAGCAGGTCGCGGGCGCGGGTCGCCGCCACGTAGGCCAGCCGGTCGGCTTCGGCCATGTCCCGTCTCCGCTCGAGGTCCCGGTTGTCCAGCAGGTCCCGCGGCGCCGCGCCGCACAGCGGCTGGACCCACAACCCCTTCGCCGCGTCCACATGGCGCGTGGGCGTCTCGAACGTCGCGTTGCAGGTCATGTCGGCGAGGAGGACGACCGGGAACTCGAGGCCCTTGGCCTTGTGCACGGTCATCATCCGCACGCCTTCGGTCCCCTCCTCGACGATCGGGGCCTCCTCGGCCTGGCCGCGCTCCGCTTCGTCCTCGAGGCGATGGAGGAAGGCCCGGAAGGAGGGGGCTCCACCGCGCTCGAAGGCTCGCGCCCGGTCGACGACCCGGAGCACGTTGGCGAGCGCCTGTTCACCCGTGGGCCAGATCGCGATGCCCGCATGCGCGCGCACGGTCCCGAGCAGCCGAAGGATGGTCTCCGGCAGGGGTCGGTGGTTCCGGAACCGGTGAAGTTCCCCGAGGAGTTCCAGGACCTCGGCCACGGCCCGCAACTCGGGCTTGAGGTCCGCCACCTGATCGGCGCGGTCCCCTTCCCCCCAACCGGCGAGCGGGTGAAGCGGGCCCACTTCGGCGCCGAACTCGAACAGCGCGCGGTCCCCGAGCGAGAAGAGCGGACCTCGGAGCGCCGCATAGACGGACAGGCGGTCGTCCGGCCATTCGATCGCCGTGAGCGCGTTCCGGACCGCCAGCACCTCCTCACGGTCGTAGTACGATCGTCCGCCGACCAGGACGTGGGGGATCGCCCGGGCTTCGAGCGCGCGCACGTAGGGTCTCGTGACGTCATCACCCCACATCTGGAAGCGCCGGAAGAGGAGACAGACGTGCCGGGGCTGGACGGGGACGGGGACCCCCGGCCGCTCCCGGTCCGTCACGGTCCAGTTCGACTCGCGGACCAGCCATTCGACGAATGCTCCGACCGCGACGGGAAGGGATTCCTCGATTGCACGCTTCCAGATCGAACCGTAACTGCCATAGGGCTCCGGTACCGGGAGCGCGATGATGGCGGGTTGCCCCTCGAGATCCGCCCGGTGCGGAGCGAGCGGCACATACCGCGCCTGGCTGCCGTCTTCGGTCGCGGTCATCCGCGTCTCGAAGGCCCCGTTCACGGCCGCCTGGAGCCGCGGCTGGGACCGGAAGCTCGTCGACAGATGCAGGACCCTGGCGTCCGCCCCGGCAAGGCGGCGTTTCGTCCGCTCGTACAGCATCACGTCCGCCCGGCGGAACCGGTATATCGACTGTTTCGGATCGCCGACGACGAACAGCTTCCCCCGAACGGGGGTGAGTCGCTCCGGGTGCGCCTCGTCCGGATCGTCGCTGCACAGGAGGAGGAGGATCTCGACCTGGAGCGGGTCGGTGTCCTGGAACTCGTCCACGAAGAAGTGGGTGAACCGGCTTCGATAGTGCCCGCGTATCCCGGCGTCGTCGCGCAGGAGGTCCCGTGAGCGGATCAGGAGGTCCACGAAGTCGAGACGACCTTCCCGCCGTTTGACTTCCTCGTACGCGTACGTCACCGGCCACAGCTCCTCGCGGAGGTCCGCCGCCAGATCGGCGTCCGCCAGCGCGAGGATGCGTTCGAGTTCGGCCTTCACGCCGTCCCGCCGCGCGATCACGTCGGCCTTCGCGAGACCGGCCCCGAACTCCCGGGAGCGAAAGCCGCGCCACTTCCAGCCGCGCCAGCGCTCGCGCACGAACCTCCGAAGCCATGCCTCCAGCTGGTCGTAGTCGCGCCCGCGGACCTCCTCGCGCAGATCCAGTTCGCGCACCCGGCTCTCGATATGGCGCAGATTCTGCGTCAGGTAGTCGTCCTGCCGCGCGGCGCGCGGAGCCAGGTCCGCGAGCGCCCGCAGGAGATCCACGGCGCGGTCGAGTTCGGCCGCGCGGTCCCATGCGGGGCGGGACCAGGCCGCATCGAAGTCGCGCTGGTCGACGAGGCGGCCCGCCGCCCCGCGCAACGCGGCGCGCGGGCCGCCCGAGTTCCGGGCGTAGCCCCGGCGCAGCGCACGGCGGACTCCGGGGGGCGGATCGGCGAGCGCCTCCCGGAACCAGCGCTCGAACGCGACGTTGAGAAACCGTCCGGCCTCGTCCTCCGCGGCGACCTGGAAAGCCGGATCCACCCCGGCCTCGACCGGCCGCTCGCGCAGAAGATCGGCACAGAAGCCGTGGATGGTCCCGATATGCGCGAGTTCGAGCTGCTCCAGCGCGCGAGCGAGGTTGTCGCGGGCCGGACCCGGTTCCGCGCCCGCGCGGGCGGCTTCGATGTCGCCGCGCAAGCGGAGCTTCATCTCGCCCGCGGCCTTTTCCGTGAAGGTCACCGCAACGATGTCCTCGAGCGTCCCGCGGCCGTGTTTCAGCACCTCCACGATCCGCCCGACGAGCGCCGTCGTCTTGCCGGTCCCCGCGGCCGCCTCGACGAAGAGCGTCTCATCGAGATCGTTCAGGATCGCGTCGCGCGCGTCCTGGTCGGCGAGTCGCGCGGGCCGGTTCACGGGCATTCCCTGAGACGCCGGAGTTCGACGGGCGCGGGCTTGCGCCTGACGCGGCGCTCCTCATCCGGCCCGCACACCGGCCGATAGTCGCACCACCTGCACGCGCCCTCGCGCGGCAGGGCCGGGAACCGTCCGGCCGCGAAGGCGTTGCGGACGACGTCGCTCAGGAGCCCCGCCGCCTCGCTCGCCCGCTCGTCCAGCCGCACCTCGTGATCCCTGAACTCGCCATCGGTGGTGCAGTAGTAGAGCCGGCCCGAATCCACCCGGGCGTCCGGGAACAACGCCTGGACCGCGAGCCCGTACAGGACCGGCTGGAGCAGTTCGCCCCCCTGGATGATCGCACCCGGCTTCGCCCGGTGGCGCCCCGTCTTGTGATCCGTGACGCGAAGCACGCCGTCCGCCGTGCGTTCGACGAGGTCGATGGCGCCCCGAAGCTTGAGTCCGGTCTCGAGTTCGATCGGTTCCAGGACGGAGTGCGCATCGCGATCCGGATCTCGCGGAAGCCCGAACGAGAGCTCGAAGCGCCACGGCTCGAAGGGCGTCCGCCGAAGACTCTCGCGCTGCAGCCATTCGCGCAGATCGAGACGGATGGACTCGATCCCGTCGTCCCAGACCCGGTCGATCGCGGGCACGAGCCGATCCTTGAAGTCCGCAGCGACGCTCTCCAGCACCTCCTCCAGAAGCTCCAGGACCGGCGCGAGGTTCCGGGGGGCCACCGGCAACAGGGGCCGGCCCTCTCCGCTCTCGGCCTGCAGCCGCGTGAGCAGTTCGAACTGGACCTGATGCACGAGCGAGCCTCGCTGGAGAGGGTCGAGCGCCTCGATACCGACGGGTGCCTCGCGCGGACGCAGTCCCTGGATGGCGTGCAGGTAGAACCGGTAGGGACAGGCGGCGAAGTGCTGCAGGGACGTGACCGAATAGGGGCGTGCGACGGGCGACAGATCGGCCAGGGTGGCCGCCGCCTCCTCCGGCAACTGCACCAGACCGTCCGCCCATGTCCAGCGGGGAACCTCCCACCGGTAGGCGCGAAACCGGAGGGCGCGCGCCAGATGAGGGTTCGCGTGCAGAAGATGCCCCGCGGCCCTCACCGCACGGTCGCCGCGGAGGCCGAGGTGGTCCAGTACCGCGAGATCGTATTCAGCTTCGTCGATCGCCTTCTCGCGCGACTTGGGAGCCGGCCAGCCGATCCGCGCGTCCGACACATCCTCGGCCCGCTTGGCGAGTTCCTCGAAACCCGGCAGCCGTCCCTCCGACGCGTGCACGGCCTCGAGCGCGTAGAAGGAGGGGACCCGGGGCCTCGCCTTCATCGCCTCGATGCGGGGATACGAGAGGACGACCTGCTCCCTTGCCGCGCCGGCGGCGAGCCGAAAGGCGAGCCGCTCGTTCGCGACCCGGTCCGCGTTCGTCGCGAGTCGATTCGGCGCGAGGGCTCGCCGGACCTCGTCCAGGAGAATCGGATCCTCCGCGATCTTGGGCGGAAACACCCGTTCGGCCAGGCCGGGGACGAACACCACGTCGAACGCGAGCCCGCGAGCCGCGTCGATCGAACCGACGAAGACGCGGCCGTAGCGATGGGCGCCCGGAGGGGAGGTGACCTCGCCCAGCCGCGACCCGAGCACCCGCAGCGCCTCGTCCAGTTCGACCGGCCCCACAGGCCCCAGCGGCCCCAACCGGGACAGGGCCGCGAGCACGTTCTCCGGATGGCGAAGCGAGCGGCTCGCGAGCGCGCTCAACGCGGTCAGCCACTCGCTCCAGGGCGCCTCGCCGGGCAGCGCGGAGAGGGCGGCCAGCAGGGGCAACGCATAGTCCCTCAAGCAGGCGAGGTTGGCCCGCGACCGATCGATGCGCTCGATACGCGGATCGTCGGGATTCTCGTCCGCCAGCGCCGCGCGCTTGAGGTCGAGTTCCGCCGCGAGGCCGTGGAGCCGTCGCTCCCAGCGATCCAGCCCGCCTACGACGGCCGCTTCGACGAGCAGCTCTTCCCAGCGGCGCGGCACCCGCCGAGGCTCTTCTCCGTCCATGGGGTCCGGCACTTCACCGATCGATACGTACTCGGCGAAGCGCAGGGCCGAATAGTCCTCCGCCCGGCAGCGCAGCAGGGCGAGGAAGGCCCGCCCCGCGGGATCGGGGCGCCGCAGGCCGGCGGCGAACCACGCGGGGATGCGGGCGCGGTCCAGCGCTTCCTCCAGGTAGGGTCGGTAATCCTCCGGCCGGTGAAGGAGGATGGCGCAGCGGTCGAACGGAGTCCCCGCCTCGGCGAGGGAGAGGAGCCGCCGCGCGATCTCGACCGCCTCCCGCCCCTCCCCGGGCGCCGAGAAGACCGTCACGGCCTCGTCCGGCTCGTGCGGGACCGGCGCCGACTCGAACAGATGGGTGTGCAGACGACCGATCGCGCCGCCCGCAGAGGGTGGCATCCGCGAGGCATCGCGCGGCTGCGCCCCGGCCCGCCGCAGCGCGGCCAGCGTGCGGGGGTCTCCCTCCGCGACCGTGGCCAGCACGTCCGGACTTCGTCCGACCAGGGCCCGCACGAATCGCACCTCCAGTTCCGTCCAGATCCGCGCGTCGAGGACCAGCAGCGGCCGCCCCAGGGCCGGGTGGCGAAAACCGGGGTCGCCCAGCGCCCCCGTCGCGGCCTCGAGGAGGCCGGCCCGGTCCGTCAGCCCGGCCGCGCTCCACTCCGCCTCGACCGCACGGCCGAACGCGGCCAACTCGGCGTCCGTCCCGGCCACCTCCGCCGGCGCGATGCCCGCCATCCGCAGTTCGTGCAGCGCTCGGCCCATCGCGCGGATGAAACCCGGCGTGTCGGACACGCGCGCGAGGCGGCCGAGTTCCTCCGGGTCGAGCCGCATCAGGGCCCGGGCGATGATGGCGTCGCGCGCAACCCCATCCCCGACCGCGAGGCCGGAAGCGGCGAGGGGCACGAGGCCGAGTTCCCCGGCGAGGAGTGAGAGCGTCGTGCGGCGCCAACCCATCGCGGCCCCCGCCGCTCGAGCCGCACGCAGCACGAGTTCGTGCGGGCCTGCGAGGGTCTCTCCGATGATCGTCACCTCGGCACCGGGCGGCCTCGTCTCGAGCCAGCCTCGCGCGGCGGCGAGGCGCACGGCGGCGGTGGGGGAGACGATGAACTCGGCGGATGGCGCAGACATGGGCACAACCTAGCGTCATGGCCGCAAGCCGCCATCAACCGGCGCCCGCGGTCCCCGCTTGACGGCGCCGAGTCCGCCCGGCGATCCTCAGGAGCAGGATCCGTTTCGGGGCCGGTGGATCGCTTCGGGCCCCGAAAGTCCCGGTCGGCGCCCGGGTGTCGCGCTATCCGGGGCGCCGGACGACCCTCACCGTGAGCGGGACGGCATGACGGAAGGCGCACGCTGCGGCACCGCGCTTCACGAGTCGGCGCACGCGGCGACGATCCGCGGGATGATCGCTGCCGCCCCGCCCTTTCGCCCGGGTGCATCGGCCCCCGAACTCGTCGAGGAGTTCGCGACTCCCGCCAACCGCATGCCCGCCTTCCTCGCCCTCCATGAGCGCGGGGAGGAGGTTCTGCCCCACATCCGGGCCGGCCTCCGGCACCCCGACTGGCAGGTGCGCCGTTGGTGCGCCCTGTTCGCCGACACCTTCGCGGACGCGGAGACCCTTCGCGCCCTGGTTCCTCTCCTCGGCGATCCGAAGAGCCAGGTGCGCCTGTGGGCCGTTCATTCGCTCGCCTGCGAGACCTGCAAGGACGGCCCGAACCCCGTCGATCCGATCCCGCTGCTCCTCGAGCGGATCGCGACGGACGAGAGCCTCAGGGTGCGGCGGCAGGCGGTCGCGATGCTCGCCCACCATCTCGCGCCCGACCCGCGCGTGACCTCCGTCTTCCGGACAATTCTCGCGGAGGAAGAGGACCGGAAGCTCCGGCTTCACGCGGAGGAGGGCCTGAAGCGCTACGGCGCCGCCGCGACGGCGGCATCGGGAGGTGCACCGTCATGAGAACGCCGCCGGACCCGGGAGCGCCCGGCCGCGAAGGCTCGATCGAGCGACGCGACTTCCTGCGTGGCGCCGCGCTGGCCGGCACCGGACTCGCCCTGGGCTGCCGTACGGACGCCGGGCGGGCGGAGCGTGGCGCCGTCGATCGCCCGCCGCCCACGGGAACCGACGCGGCGTCGGCGCCCCCGCTGCTCATCCACCGGGCGAGCGTCTTCGACACCCGAACCGGCGCCATGCGCCCCGACACCAGCGTCCTCGTCCGGGACGGCCGCATCGAGGCCGTGGCCGCCGCGGCCGAACTCGGCCCCGGCAGCGACGCCGCGGAGGGCGCCACGCGGGTCGATGGCGCCGGCCTCTTCCTCCTCCCCGGCCTCATCGACGCGCACGTACACGTCAGCCACATCCTCTACCAGTCGCACATGACGGGCGACGAGGTCCTTCCCTTCTACCTCGGCCACGGGGTCACCTCGATCCGCAGCACGGGCGACAACGTCCCGGCCCAGCGCCTCGTCGAACGCTTCTCGGACGACCACCCGGAGATCTCGCCCAACGTCTTCCGGTGCAGCTTCCTGATCGACGGCGATCCCCCCTGGCACCCGGACGTGGGGTGGACGCTCCGGACGCCCGAGGAGGTCGAACCCTTCGTGGCGGACATGGCGGCGTGGGGTGTGAAGACGCTGAAGGTCTACGTGGGCACGGGGAGGGAGATCGGACGGCGCGTGATCGAGGCCGGACACGAGCACGGCCTCGTCGTCACCGGACACCTCCTCGATTACCACACGGCGGACGCGGTACGCGACGGTCTCGACTGCATCGAGCACATCTACACGGTGTCGAACTTCCTCCTCGACGATCCGGAGGACCGGCATTCCATCAACCTGGATTCGGACGAGTGCCGCCGCCTCGTCGACCTCATCGCCGAACACGAGGTCCGCGTCGATCCGACGCTGATGGTCTTCTGGGGGACGCTGCTGTTCATGGACCTCCCGGAGGTCTACGGACATCCCGACCACGATCCGATGCCGGCCCGGCTCAAGGCCTTCTGGGACCGCGACCGTGAGGCGCGCATCCTCGACTGGGGCGCGGCCCCCCTGTCCGTACGGGAGGGGACGTGGGACAAGTACCTGCGCCTCACCGGCATGCTTCGCGACGCGGGCGTACGGCTGCTCGTGGGAACCGACGCGCCGGAGCCGCAGGTCGCCCCGGGGGCCTCTCTGCACCACGAGATGGAATTCCTCGTCGATGCCGGACTCTCGCCGGGAGAGGCCCTCACGGCGGCGACGTTCGAGAACGCGCGCATCCTGAGGGAGGAGGAGAACCGGGGTTCGATCGAGCCGGGGCTCGTCGCCGACCTCGTCCTCCTCGAGGCCGACCCCCTCGATGACATCCGGAACACGCGGCGCATCCGGAGCGTCGTCCGTGACGGACGCCTGCTCGACCCGGCCCGGATCCTCGCCGCGGCCCCGACCCAGTGACCCCGCGACCGGAGGCTCCCATGCCCTCAGCCCGCCGCAGGATCCCGCTCGCGCTTCTCGCCGGGGCCTGGGCGCTCGTCCCCGCGGCCCGTCCGCTCGCCGGCCAGGAGATCACGCTCATCGCGGTCGGCGACATCGAGTGGTCCCGCACGACCAAGGCGCCCTCGATGTTCTACGACGCCCCGCAGCGGGGCGGGAGCGGCGTCCTGTGGGACCGCGACGACGGCTGGATCCGCGTTCCCTACGCCGCGACCCCGGAGTCGCGCGCCTTCCTCGAGGCGGAACTCGGCACCCCCATCATCGGCGAGAACGCGCACCACCTGCGGGCGCACCACTACGGTCTCTCGTTCGGGGACCGCGAGGAGGAGGCCCGGTATCCGCTGCGCCGCGCGGCGGATGTCCTGCGCGCGGCGGACATCGCGTTCGCCAACCTCGAAACCCCGATCTCCGACGACGCGCGCTGGAGCGGCGCCTTCCGCACCCCCTCCGCCTTCGCCGACGCCCTCGCCTGGGCCGGCATGGACGTCGTCGCTACGGCCAACAACCACGCGCTGGACGCCGAGGGCGAGGGGCTGCTCGACACGATCCACCATCTGAGCCGGGCCGGGGTCGGCCATGCCGGGACCGGCCGCGACCTCGAGGATGCCCGCCGCCCGTACGTCCTGGAGCGCCGCGGCCTCCGCGTCGCGTTCCTCGCCTACGCCCAGTTCGTCAACGACGGCGGCTCCTCGTTCGCGACCACGGACCAGTCGGGCGTCGCTCCGATGGACCCGTTCCTGATCCGCGAGGACATCGCCCGCGTCCGCGACCAGGCGGACCTCGTGCTGGTGAGCTTTCACTGGGGGATCGAGAACAGCCAGGACGTCCACCCCGGCATGCGCGCCTTCGCGTACGACGTCCTCGACGCCGGAGCGGACGCGATCCTGGGCCACCATCCCCACATGCCGCGGGGGATCGAGGTCCGGGACGGGAAGCCGATCGTCTACTCGATGGGCAACTTCATCTTCGGCCACAGTCACGACTACTGGATGGACAACATCGCCGTCCGCCTGCACATGGGTCCGGACGGCGTGACCCGGGTCGACGTCCTCCCCCTCGCCGGACGCGGAGACGACCTCTCGCAGCCGTACGTCCTCGAGGGCGAGGCCGCCCGCACCCTGCTCGAGGACATCCGGACGCGGTCCGCCGAGTTGGGGACCACCCTCCGCATCGAAGGGGACGAGGGCGTCATCGACATCGGACGCTGATGGGGCCAAGTTTCGAACCCCATTCAGGAGCAGAACGATCAGGAGCGGAATGATGAAGACACGGCTCTGGACGCTTACCCTCCTTCTCGCGACGGGACTCGCCTGCGCGCAGGCCGACTCCGGCGAATCGCCGGACGGCGCGGTCGAACTCGCGGCCCTCGACGCCGTGTTCGCCGAATACGCCGATCCCGACGGGCCGGGCTGCGCCTTCGCGGTCTCGAGAGACGGACAGCAGGTGATGGCGCGCGCCTACGGGATGGCCAACCTGGAATGGGACATCCCGAACACGCCCGAGACCGTGTTCGAACCGGGGTCGGTGTCGAAGCAGTTCACCGCGGCGGCGACGATCCTGCTCGCACTCGATGGAGCGATCGATCTCGACGACGACATCCGGGAGTACTTCCCCGAGATGCCCGACTACGGCGAGCCGGTCACCGTGCGCATGCTGGTCCATCACACGAGCGGGCTGCGCGACTGGGGCTCGGTCGCCGGCATCGAGGGCTGGGCGCGGACCACGCGTATTCACACGCACAAGCACGCGCTCGACATCGCCAGCCGGCAGCTGGCGCTGAACTACGAGCCGGGCCTCTACTACTCGTACACGAACACCGGGTACAACCTGCAGGCGATGCTCGTGGAGCGCGTGACCGGCCAGACCTTCGATGAGTTCTCGCAGGAGCGGATCTTCGGACCGCTCGGGATGACGAAGACGCAGTGGCGCGACGACTTCACGGAGATCGTGGAGGAGCGCTCCGTCGGATACACGCCCGGTGAGGACGGCGAATGGCACATGCTCATGCCGTTCGAGAACGTGCACGGGAACGGCGGCCTGCTCACGACGGTGGGGGACCTGCTCAGGTTCACCCGCAACCTGGACACGGGTGATGTGGGCGGCCCCGAATTCATCCGTCTCATGCACGAACAGGGTACGCTCTCGACGGGGCAGCAGATCAGCTACGCCGGCGGACTCTTCGTCGGCGAATACAAGGGCGTCCGCGAAGTCCAGCACTCCGGAGGGACCGCGGCGTACCGTGGCTTCCTGACGCGCTTCCCGGACCACGGCGTGTCCGTGTCCGTGATGTGCAACGCGGGGCCGGCCAACCCCGGGCGACTCGCCCGCGAGGTGGCCGAACTGTACCTCGGCGACGCCATCAGCGAGGAATCCCAGGGCGGCGACGTGGCGGGCGTGGAACTCGACCCGGCCCGCGTCGCCGCCCTCGCCGGCGGATACCGGGACACCCGCACGGGACAGTTCATGGAGCTGACCGCGGACGGTTCGTCCCTGCGCGTGGGCGACGGACTCGGGGGCCTGGAGCTCACGCCCGTCAGCGAGACGGAGTTCGTTTCCCCGAACGGCGTATCCATCGCCTTCGAGGGAACCGGGGAGGGGGGAAGACCCGCCGCGATCATGAACACGCCGGTGGCCGAGAACGTGCGCATCGAGCCGGTAGGCGCGTTCGCACCCACGGCGGCCGACCTCGCCGCCTATGTCGGAGCCTACCACAGCGACGAGGCCGAGGTGACGTACTGGGTGGAGATCGAGGACGGAGATCTGATGCTCAAGGACCGCTACGGCGACGGCGGGGCGCTCGAGCCCGTCTATCCCGACGCGTTCACCCGGGGCGGCTCGACGTACATCTTCCACCGTGGCGAAGGAGGCCGCGTCGCGCAGGCGAGCCTGAGCCAGGGCCGGGTCTGGGACCTCCGCTTCGAGCGGCTGCAGTAGACGGCGGCCGGGCCGCTATAGCCGGAAGCAGCCGGCCTCCGCGCGCAGGCGGGGCGGCTCCTCAGGTCTCGACGAGGACCTTCCCGCCGGCGCGGCCGGACTCGAGCAGTTCATGGGCGGATGCGGTCTCCGCGAGCGGGAACGCCTTCGCGATCCGGACCTCGAGTTGCCCCGCGGCGAGCCAGGTCGTGAGGTCCCGGATCGCGGCGCGACGCGCGGGGGCCGGGAGCAGATAGCCCTGCACGAAGTGGATCCGCACGTCCTTGAAGGCGAGCGGATAGTAGTCGAGCCGTAGTTCGGGACCCGAGGTCGACGAGTAGGAGGCGATGGCCCCGTTGGGGCGAAGGACCGCCACGTCTGTGTCGAGATTGGCGGCGAGGTCCACTTCGACCACGCGGTCCACGCCTTCGCCCTCCGTCAGCTCGAGAATCCGGCTGGCCACATCTTCGCGCCGGTAGTCGATGACGTGCCGGGCCCCGCCCTCACGCGCGACCGCCGCCTTGGCGCGGATCGTCCCGGCACCGTCCGAGTGGGGTACGATCCGCGAGTGTCGCATGGACAGGCCGATCCAGCCCGCCCGCCGCTTCGTGTCGGAAGGGTTGACGCCCGAGACCGCCACCCGCACGCGGACCTCTCCCGGCCCCGGCGGCGGCCGCTCGAGCTCCCCGAACCGCAGCACCTCTCGCGCGGGGCCCGTCGTCTCGTACCAGATCGCTCTCACGCGCCTCCTCCGCTGCGCCGTCCGCCGGCCCAGCGCCGGATTCCGGATCCTGCGGGGCAATCGGGCGCCCGCGGGTTCCGGAGGCAATGCCCCCGCGAAATGCCCTCTTCGGGCGAGGACCGTGTACATTCCCGGCGTTCGACACCCGCGCGCGCTCGATGACGGAGAATACGAAGTGAAGCTTGAAGGGACGGTCGCACTCGTGACCGGAGGGGGCCTCCGACTGGGCCGCGCGCTCGCGCTCGGCCTGGCCGAGGCGGGGTGCGACATCTTCATCCATTACCGCGCCTCGCTGGAGGCCGCCGAGCGCACGGCCGACGACGTACGAGCCGTGGGCCGCCGGGCGGCGACCGCCGCCGCCGACCTCGTCGACCCGGCGCAGCTCGAGGGTGTGTTCGAGACGTTCGACGTGCACTTCGACCGCCTCGACATTCTGGTGAACTCGGCGGCCAGCTTCGAGCGCATTCCGTTCGACGAGGTAACCATCGCCGAGTGGGATGCCGTTCAGGCACTCAACCTGCGCGCGCCCTTCCTCATGACGCAGCGGGCTGCCGTCCGCATGGGGGCCGTCGTGGACCGGCGCGGCAGCCTCGGGGAACCTTGGGCGCCCGGCGTCATAATCAACATGTCGGACATGGCGGGGGTCGCCGCCTGGAAGGGGTTCACGCCGCACGGGGTGAGCAAGGCGGGCCTCCTGCACCTGACGAAGACGGCCGCGCGGGAACTCGGCCCGGACGTACGCGTAAACGCCATTGTACCCGGCCCGATCCTCCCGCCCTCCGGCGAGACGGCGGAGGACCCGGAATGGGCGCGGAAGGGTCGGCGCGTCCCCCTCTCGCGCACGGGGGAGCCGGCGCATGTGGCCCAGGCGGCGGTGTTCCTGGCCGCGAACGACTACGTGACGGGAGCGACGATCCATGTGGATGGCGGCGAGCACCTGCTGCCGGGAGGAAGAGGCTGATGGCGGCGCGCGACAACATCATCATCCGCGATCTCCTCGTCAGAGGGATCATCGGGGTCAACGACTGGGAACGCGAGAAGAAACAGGACATCGTGATCAACATGGCTCTGTCCGTGGATGCCCGGACCGCCGGCGAGTCGGACGACGTCGGGCACGTGCTCAACTACCGGACGCTCACGAAGCGCGTAATCGCACACATCGAGAAGGCCGAGCCGTATCTGGTGGAAGCCCTCGCGCACCAGCTCGCGCGGATCGCGATCGTGGACTTCGGCGCCGAACGCGCCAAGGTCCGCGTCGAGAAGCCCGGTGCCCTGCGCTACGCGCGATCGGTCGGGATCGAAGTCGAACGTTCGGCGGCGGACTACGCGTGAAGACGGACCGCTCCGCGGCCACCCGCGAGCCGGAAGCCGTGCGGCGCACCGTCCTCCTGGCGCTGGGATCCAACATCGAGCCGGAGCGACACATCCTCGCGGCCCTCGATGCGCTCGACGAAGTGCTCGGCATCGAGGCGCTCTCGGCCATCTATGAGGCCGATCCAGTGGGGAGCCCGGGAACGCCCCGCTTCCTCAACGCGGCCCTTCGTCTCACGACCGGGCGCAGCCCGCGCGCGCTGAAGTTCGACGTGATCCGCCCGCTGGAGCGGCGGCTGGGACGCCGGAGGACCTCCGACCCGAACGCACCCCGCACGATCGACATCGACATCGCGGCGGTGGAGGGGCTCATCGTCGACCGACACGACCTGCGGCTGCCGGATCCCGAGATCCTCACGCGCGCATACCTGGCGCTGCCGCTCGCCGATGTGGCACCGGGGTTCCGGCACCCCATCGAGGGGCTCACACTCGGCGAGATCGCCGCCCGTTTCGGCGACGAACCCGGGGTCAGGAGACGCGCCGATGTGCGGTGGCCGTGATCCCCGGACCGCCGTACCTTCCGGCCCCATGATTCCGTCGCAGGACCCCTCGGTGAGGGGTACTCGCCCCGCCCCGTTCCGGGGCGCGAACGTCGCCCGAGTCCTTCCTCTGCTGGGCCTCCTCCTGGCGTCCGAAGTACGGGCGCAGGTCTCGCCACCCGGGAGTGCGGCCGACGCCGCGAGCACGATCATCGACACCGTCATCATCACTCGCCGGGACATTTTTGCGCCCGAAGAAGCGGCCAACAATATCATCTACCGGATCGGAAACGGTCTGCACGCGACGACGCAGCTGTGGGTCATCCGCCGCGAACTGCTCCTCGGACCCGGGGCGCCGTACGATTCCCTGCTGGCCGCCGAGAGCGAGCGCAACCTCCGCCGCCTCGGCCTCTTCGCCCGCGTCCGCGTGGATTCGGTGCAGGTCGACGGGAAGCGCGCCTTGAGGGTGGGAACACGGGATGCGTGGAGTCTGCAGCCGCGCTTCACGGGACGCCTCGCTTCGGATGGCACGTTGACCGGCACCTTCGGGGTCACCGAGGTCAACCTCGGGGGCACCGGCAACTCGATGCGAGCGTGGTACGTGAGGGAGACCGACCGCGACGGCATGGACCTCCGGCTCACGTCGAACCGGGTGGGGTTGACGCGGCTATCGGTCAGCGGAACCTGGCTGAACCTGTCGGATCGCGACGTCGTCGTGTGGAGAGTCTCGAACCCCTTCCGCTCTCTCTCGGATCGCTCAGCCTTCTACTACGAGGGACGGAGCTTCCAGGGGCGGATCCCACAGTACGTTCGAGACCGCCCGGACTCACTCCAGACGATCGAATGGCGGCGACGCGCGCTGATCAACCGGTTCACGGGCACACTCGCCCCGATCGCCAGCGCACGCGGGTTCGTGCGCGTGGGGGCCACGCTGGAGGTCCGCCACGAGGAGCACATGCGGCTGGAGAATCCCGAAGTGGATGTCGACAGCCTCTATGCGACGGTTCCGGACTCGGTCTACGGCCTGGTCGGCGCGTTCGTGGAGTGGCGGCGTGCCCGCTTCGAGCGCGTCGAACGCTTCAACGGCTTCGCGGAGGAGGACCAGGACCTCAGTCACCGCGTGTTCTTTTCGGCGAAGCTCGCCCATGAAGCCCTGGGCTACGAGTCGACGGGAGTGGGAGCCCGCCTCCTCCTTTCCTCGGGTACGCGCGCGGGATCGGCTCTTCTCAAGGGTCTGCTCGACGGTGGTGGCCTGTTCAACTCGGCGGGGCTCGATTCGGGCTACGTCTACGGCTCCGGAACGGCGGCGGTGCGCTCCACCGATCGTAACACCACGTTCCTGCGCGCCATCGGAGGGGTCCAGGAATCGCCCCGGCCGGGGTCCGAGCACGACATCGGCTTCCAGATCCTCCCCCGCCTGTGGGGACCGCATGCCTTCGTGGGTACCCGGACGCTCCAGGCGACGCTCGAACATCGCTCCTATCTCGTCGACAACTTCGCCAATCTGTTCGGACTCGGGGTGGGCGCGTTCGTCGACTACGGAGGGGCGTGGTATCCCGACCAGGACACGAGGCTCGGGGGCAACGTCGGGGTCACCGTGTTCGGCGGCTCCCCGCTGTCCTCATTCGCGCAG
Organism: Candidatus Palauibacter sp.; assembly: GCF_965216145.1. Lineage (GTDB taxonomy): Bacteria > Gemmatimonadota > Gemmatimonadetes > Palauibacterales > Palauibacteraceae > Palauibacter. The sequence continues at coordinate 2,944,899 of NZ_OZ244149.1, read as the reverse complement.
GTGACGAACTTCAACGTGGGGTACCGCTTCGGCGGCGGGATCTCCAGCTCCGAGACATCGAGATGGGCCTTCAGCGCCGGCGGCGGCCTGCGATTTTGACCCCGCCCGCTGTCCCTTCCGTCCGAGTCAGGGCAGGAGAACGCCGCCGGCGATGAGGAGTTGTCCACCCCCCTGCAGTTCGTACCTCAGTTCGACGAAGGGGGTGAATCCGACGAGCGGAAAGCGGAACCCGGCGACGAGGTTGAGGCCGAAGAGGCTTTCGGAGCTTCCCTCGCCCTCGTCGGAGCCGTCATCGGATCCCTCATCGGACCCGGACGGGACCTCCTGCCAGGCAAAGTTCGCGCCACCGCCGATGTACGGGACGAGGTTCGTCGCGCGGGCGATCGAGAGGTCCCCGAGCACGTTCACGTTGAGTTCCCGGTAGTCGTAGTCGCCTCCGGGGTCCCCCAGACCCGAATCGGGAAAGAAGTAGTCGAAGGAAGCGGCGACCCACACCCCCGGGGCGACCCAGGGGACGGCCGCCTGCGCGCGCGGGCCGAGTCCGAAGTCCGCGTCGTCCCCGAAGCTGACCTGTCCCCCGACCTTGATCTCCTGCCCCGCGAGCGGGACGGCGCCGAGAGCGATCGCCAGCGCGACCCCCGACACGACTCGCAACGACCCCGACCTGCTTCGACGCATGCTCCCCTCCCTCTCTTCGGACTCGCGAGCGCGCGGGCGTCGGCGCGCGTACGCCCCACGGACGCCCTTTCGCCCCATACGGTTGCCACGCGTCCCCGGATTCCGGACTTTCGTGCACTACTCGCGGACGAGGACCCATGGACAGACTCCGGATCCCCAACATAGCGACGTACCTCCCGATCGCGCCTTCGGATTTGCTTCTGACGGCCCCCCTCGCGGCGAGGATTCTCTTCGGCGCGAGCCCGGCCGGCCGCGCCCTCCAGGTGGCGGCGCTCGGCGTGTACGCGGGGAGCGCGGCCATCGACTGGGCGATCCGCGCGGACGCCCGGCGGGTGGACTTCGAGGAGGCGTTCGGGTTCGACCCGCTTCGTCCGCCCCCGGCCTCCGAGAAGGATCGCCTGGGGGATGTCGAACGTCTCGTGGCCCGCCTGAACGGCAACTACCTCCCGATGCGGACACCCCGGAAGGAACTGGCCGAGCAGGTCGACCTCCGGCTGACCGATTTCCTGGCCGAACTCACGGGGCAACGGCTCGAGACGAGCGCGCGGGTTCGGGATTTCATGCTCGCGCAGATCGTGTTCCCCTTCGCCCTCGGGGCGGCGGACCCGTTGACCGGCGACGTCGCGATCTTCCGGAGTACGGGTGTGTTCGAACCGCACGTGATCGCGCACGAGTTCTGTCACCGGAAGGGGTACCTCAAGGAGGTCGAGGCGCAGGTCCTCGGCTACCTCGCGCTGGCGGATTCCGGCGAACCCCTGCTCGAGCAATCCGCGTTCTGCGAGCGGCTCGACCGCCAGCTATGGGTGCTCGCCGACCGGGACGCCACCGCGTACAACGAGATGCTCGTTGACGCGGGTCTGCGTGAGGAGTTGCGAGCGGCCTTCGAGCTGCGTCACCCGAACGAGGGCGGGCTGGCCGGCGTCGTGGGGCCGATCATGAAGAACGCCTATGAGGCCCGGATGAAGTTCACCGGCCAGAACGGCCTCTCCGACTACGACGAGGGGTTCACGAACTTCCTCCTCGCCATCGAGCGGGAGCCGGTGGAAGGGACCTGATGCCCACCCGCGGAGCCGCGGCCCCCATACCGTGAATCTCCAGGATCCCGCACTCACGTTCGCGCTCGCGCTCGCCGCGGGCGTGGTCGTGCAATCCGTGGCTCGACACGTCCGGGTGCCCGGCATCCTCTTCCTGCTCGCGACCGGCATCCTGCTGGGGCCCGAGTTCGCGAACCTCGTGCGGCCCGAGACGCTGGGCGAAGGCCTCAACCCCATCGTTGGGCTCGCGGTGGCCGTGATCCTGTTCGAGGGCGCGCTTCAGCTCAACATCGGCCGGCTGCGACGCGAAGCGCTCGTCATCCGCCGGTTGATCACGCTCGGGGCGCTGATCACGATCGCCGGGGCCACGGTCACGGCCATGCTCGCTCTGGGCTGGAGTCTCCAGGTTGCGCTGCTGTTCGGCGCGCTGGTCTCCGTCACGGGCCCCACGGTGATCAACCCGCTCACGCGGCGGATCCGTCTCCGGAACAAGCTGCGCACGATCCTCGAAGCCGAAGGCGTGCTCATCGACCCGGTCGGGGCCATTCTCGCGGTGGTCGCCTTCGAGGTGGCGCTGGCCTCGACCGCGGGCGAGGTGGGGGCGGGCGTCCTCGGCCTGCCCAGACGGCTCGGGCTCGGGCTCGTGATCGGGGTCGCGGGAGGGGTCGCGATCGGCGGCCTCCTGAGGCTGCGCCGGGCGGTCCCGTCCGACCTGCGGAACATCTTCACCCTCGCGAGCGTCCTCGCCCTCTACCAGGCCTCGCACGCCCTCCTTCCCGAAAGCGGCATCATGACGGTCGCGATCGCGGGGCTCGTGGTCGGCAACATGGGCCCGCGGCACGCGCGCGAACTCGTCGAGTTCAAGGAACAACTCACCTACCTGCTCGTCGGCCTCCTCTTCGTGCTGCTGTCGGCCGCCGTCGACCTGGCCGACGTGTGGGCGCTGGGCGCCGGGGGCATCGCGACCGTCATCGTGCTCGTCGTGCTCATCCGCCCGCTCTGCGTCCTGGCCTGCACGCGGGGAGCGGGACTCGAGCGCAACGAACAGGCCTTCCTCGCCTGGCTCGCACCGCGCGGGATCGTCGCCTTCGCCGTGTCGTCCCTGTTTGCGGCGGAACTCGCGCACATGGGGATGGAGGCACAGGGAGATCAGCTCCGCGCGATGGTGTTCCTCGTCATCGCCGTCACCGTAGTCGTACTCGGGGGGACGGGCGGGCTCATGGCCGGACTCCTGCGCGTGCGGAAGCCGTCCAGGTACGGGTTCGTCGTGGTAGGGGCCAATCCGGTGGGACGCGCCCTCGCGCGGACGCTCCGGGCGGCGCGAACAGGCGACGCTCCGATCATCCTCGTCGACACCAACCCGACCGAGGCGGGCGCCGCGGAGGGTGAGGGGTTCCGGGTCGTGCTCGGCAACGCGAACGAACCGCGGACCCTCGTGAGGGCCGGGGTCGAATCGCGGCGCGCCGTCGTCGCCCTCACCCCTAACGAAGGCGTGAACCTGCTGATCGCGACACGCGTGGGGGAGGCCGCTCCGGGCGTCGACCGGCTGGTCGCCATAGATCCGCTGACCCCGGGTGTGGGCCCGGAGCAGGTGGACGAGAGCGAAGCCGCCGTACTGTTCGGTTCGGGCATCGAATACGAGCGCTGGGCGCACCACTTCCGGCGTGACCGCGTCGCGATCGAACCGCTCATCTACGAGGGCACCCCGGGGCTGCGCGTCACGCAGCTGGACGCGCTGGCCGACCGCCAGTTCCCCGCCCTCGCGCTCGTCCACCGGCGCGGGAGGCGCGAGCAGCCGGTGTCCACGAACACTGTCCTCAAGTCGGGAGATGTGGTCTGGTTCGGCTGGCTGCGCGATCATGAGGAACTCGTGGAGCCCCGGCTCGCAGGCTCCGGGTTCCGACGGCCGGACCGTCCGACCTCCGACACACGGGCGGAAAACCACGGGGAAGATTCGGCCAACCCGGAAGCAGAAGAAGAAGAGGAAGAGGAAGAACGGAGTTCATGAAGATACATACCGCTCGGCGGACGCACGGCTTCACCGAGTCCGTCATCCGCATGATGACCCGGCTCTCGAACGAGCACGGCGCGATCAACCTCTCGCAGGGCTTCCCCGACTTCGAGTCGCCGGACACGCTCAAGATCGGAGCGGCGCGCGCGATCTACGACGACGTGAATCAGTACGCGATCACGTGGGGCGCGAAGCGGTATCGCGAGGCGCTCGCCGCCGCCTACGGCGAGTGGTACGGCCTCGACGTGGACCCGGAGCGGCACCTGACCGTGACCTGCGGGGCGACGGAGGCGATGATGTCCGTGCTGCTGGCCGTGGTCGATCCGGGCGAAGAGATCATCGTGTTCGAGCCCTTCTACGAGAACTACGGGCCCGACACCACGCTCTGCGACGCGACCCCCGTCTTCGTGCGGCTGACGAGCGACTGGCGGATCGACTTCAACGTGCTGCGCGCCGCATTCAGCGACCGGACGCGCGCGATCATCGTCAACACCCCGAACAACCCCACCGGCCGCGTCTTCACGCGCGAGGAACTGGAGAAGATCGGGGCCCTGTGCCAGGAGTTCGACGCCTACGCGATCACGGACGAGGTCTACGAGCACATCCTTTACGACGGCGCGGAGCACATCCCCATGGCGACGCTGCCGGGGATGCGGGATCGGACGATCACCATCAGCGCCGCGTCGAAGACCTTCGCCATCACGGGGTGGCGGATCGGGACGATCATCGCGCACGCGGCGCTGTCCGACGCGATCCGGAAAGTCCATGACTTCCTCACCGTGGGCGCTCCCGCGCCGCTGCAGGAGGGGGTCGCCGCCGGGCTCGAGATGCTCCCCGCCTCGTATTACGAGGGGTTGTCCGACTTCTACGGCGCCAAGCGGGACCTCTTCTACCCCGCGCTGGTGGAGGCGGGGTTCCACTGCCGGAAGCCGGAGGGCGCGTACTACGTGCTGGCGGACTTCTCGGATCTCTCGGATCTGCCGGACGACGAGTTCTCCTTCTGGCTCACGCGTGAGATCGGGGTCGCGCCCGTCCCCGGATCCAGCTTTTTCCACGACCCCGCGGACGGGCGGAAGCTGGTGCGTTTCGCGTTCTGCAAGACGGAAGAGGTCCTCGAACAGGCGGCCGAGCGCCTCGTGAACGTGAGGGTCCGCGTATGAAGCTGCCCTCGATCCAGCGCCTCGCCTCGGCGGCGTGGGCCACGGCGCAGCGGTTCCCGGTCGTCCTCCTCTGCGGGGTCGTCGCCTCCATCGCCGCCATGAGGGCCGTGGAGGCGGACACGTTCGAGGCCCTGCGCCCCGTCGCGGCGGCCAGTCTCGGACTGCCCCTGCTCACGGGCCTGACCCTGTTCGCCGAGCGCCGGGGTCTCGGAGCACTGCAACACTGGGCGCTGCGCGCGCTGGGCCTCGCCGTGCTCCTCCTCTTCTATTGGCGCTGGCCGAACTGGGGCGAGCAGGTCACGGCGATGCGCTACTTCCACTTCAGCGTCACGCTGCACCTCCTCGTCGCCTTCATCGCCTATCTCGGGGTCCGCGAGCCGAACGGCTTCTGGCAGTTCAATCGAACGCTCTTCTTCCGGTTCTGTCTCGGCGGCATCTATACGTATGTCCTGTTCGGCGGGCTGTCGCTCGCCCTGCTCGGCATCGACAATCTGTTCGGGATCGACATAGACGATCTCAACTATCCCCGACTGCTCTTCTTCCTCGGTTTCGTCTTTCAGACCTGGTTCTTTCTGGCGGGCGTTCCGCGCGACTTCGGGCGGCTGGAGCGGCGGGATGACTATCCGGCGGGGCTTCGCGTCTTCGTGCAGTACGTGCTGCTGCCACTCGTCTCCCTGTACCTGGTCATCCTGACGGCCTACCTCGGGCGCGTGGTGATCACGACCACGTGGCCGAGCGGCTGGATCGGCTATCTCGTTTCGGCGCTCGCGGCGGTCGGCATCTTCTCGCTCCTCCTCGTCCATCCCAGGCGCGGCCGCGAGAGCCATGCCTGGATCGATAGGTACGCCCGGGTCTTCTGGATCGCGCTCCTGCCGTCGGTCGCCATGTTGCTGCTCGCCATCACGCAGCGGATCGGGCAGTACGGCATCACCGCGCCCCGATACCTGCTCCTCGTCCTGGCGGTCTGGCTGGGCGCCACCGCCCTCTTCTACACGGTGTCGCGGTCGCGCGAGATCAAGGGGATTCCGCTCAGTCTGGCCGTGCTCGGCCTCCTCACCTTCGTCGGCCCCTGGTCCGCGTACGATGTCGCGGAGCGCAGCCAGGTCGGACGACTCGAGGGCCTGCTGACCGCGCACGGGGTGCTGCGGGAGGGAAGGGTCTCCCCGGCGGCGGCCGAGGTCCCCGTCGAGGTCCCCGCCGAAGACTGGCGGCAGATCAACGACATCCTGGCCTATCTGGCGGGCTGGCACGGGACGGACGGCATCGACGGCTGGTTCGACGGGGGCGTGGCCACGGTCGACACGATCGGGGAGGGGACCGCGCCCTCCTCGTGGACCGAAGCCGGGCGCCGCGCCGCGCTCATCGCCGACTATTTCGGCCTCGCCCCCGGGGAGGGGTTGCTGCCGGACCCCCGCGGCTTCACCGGGATCTCGCCCCCCGGGGGCCGGGACGCGGCCGTCGCCCTGTCCGGTTTCGATCATGCGTTCTTTGACGTGAACCTCCTCAACGGCCGACGCATGATCGAGGGGGATACGCTGGCGTTCGACGCCACGGCGGACAGCCTCGGCACGAGGATCCGTCTCGGCGAGACGGAGTTTGCGACCGCCTCCTTCGCGGGGCTGATCGCCCGGGCGTCACGGTCGGGCATCTCGACCGCGCCCGGACGCGTCGAACTGCCGCCCGACTCGCTGCACCTTGATTTCACGCGGGCGGGCGTCACGGTCCGCATCCAGATCACGACCCTGCGCGTCCGGCTGACCGACGACGAACACCGGCCCGTCAGCGTCAGGGGTACGGTGCTGTTCAGGCGTGAGGAAGACCCCGAGCCGTAGCCGTCCTCGCAGGCCACGGCGGCCCGGAGCTCGGCCCGAGGGAACACAACCCTTTGCGGCGGGGTTCTGTCATATTGGAGGGCGAAACCCGCTACGGCGCGGATTCGTAGATTCACCGGGTCGCCGACTTTTCTGCCGCGGAGTATTCGACGTGAAGCTGATCCGACAAGCCGTCGCCGCGTTCGCCGTCTGGGCCGTCTTCCTCTATGCCTGGGCTGCCGTCTCCCACCTTACCGACCTGGCCGGACCGGCCCGCATCAGCAGCGCCTCGATGGGACTGGTGGCGGACGCCCTCGAAGTCCTCGATCCGCCGGGCGCGCTAGCGGCTCCGCCGCGCCTCGCCGCGGCGCAGGTCCGGCGAGCGGCCGACGCCGCCGGGGCAGTGCATGGCGCGATCGAGCACTCCGCGGGCGCGTTCGTCGACCGGCTCGGGCACGCTCGGGCGCACCCCCGCCGCGATGTTCTGGAGAGGCTTCGGGAGACGTTGGATGCGCAGCGGATCAGGCTCGCGCCGGGCGCGCGAATGACCATCAGGCCGGATGCGCGGGTCACGATCAGGCCGAACGACAGGCTGACACGGACCCTGGAACGCCGTGAGCGGCTGTGGGCCGATCAGACGCAGACTCTGGACTCCGGGGAGGATGTGCGGATGCACGTCGGCCTCGGCGGCAAGACCATCTGGCTGGACGCCGGGACCATCGAGCGCGACGGCGAGGCCATCCGGATGGACGCCACGGGTACGACGCAAGGGGAGTTGCACAGGGTGCTGCACGGACGCGCCGCGGCCACGGAGGCGGGACGCTCCGGCCCGCAGCTCTCGGTGGAGCTGGACGCCAGCGTCGACCGGGACAAGGTCAAGAAGTGGCTCGAGAAGCTGCTCGATCTTCTGGAGGATCTGGAAGCGTCCGACACGCGTTGAGCCAGCCTTGAGCCACATGGAGTCCCGCCGCCACCGATCTCCGGTCGCCGTCGTCGGGATCCTCGCCGCGGTCAACCTGCCCGGACTGGCGCCAGCCGTAGCCCAGGAGGCGCACGCCGGCCACGCCATGGCGACGGAGCAGCCGAAGCCGACCGCGTCGACGAAGAGCATCCGCGTCGTCGACGATCCGGGGCGCAAGGAACTCGCCATCGTGTTGGGGCCGATCGATCTGCCCGCGCAATCCTCGCACCACATGGAACAGCTTCCCGTGCAGGAGGGCGTCTTCCCCTTCGACATGACGATCCGCGGCTACCGGACCCATATCCTCGACGAGGACGGAGAGCCCGTACCGCGCGTCGTCCTGCACCACATGAACCTCCTCGAGCCCGGACGGCGCGAACTCTTCCTGCCGATCATGCTGAGGGTGCTCGCCGCGAGCCATGAGACGCGACCGGTCCGCATGCCGGGCTGGCTGTTCGGTCTCCCCGTGCGGGGGGGCGCGACCTTCCTCGCGCTGACCATGCTGCACAACCCGACGGAGGAGGCCTACGAGGGCGTCACCGTCCATCTGACGCTCGAGTACGAGCGGAACGAAGCGCTGCCCCTGTATCCCGTGACACCGTTCCACGTAGACGCCATGTACCCCGAGGTCTCCGCCACGAAGGCGTGGGACCTTCCGCCCGGACGCTCGACGAAGTCCTGGGACGCCAGCCCCGCCATCCGCGGGCTGATCATCGGGCTGGGCGGACACCTGCACGCGCATGCGACCCGGCTCACATTCCGGAACCTGACCACCGGCGAAGTCCTGTACGACGTACGGCCGAAAGTCGGTGAGGACGGACGGATTGTCGACATCCCGATGCTCATGCATCAGGGCCGCGGCGTCGGGGCGCTCGTCGTCCCGGGGCACACCTACCGCATCACGGCCGAGTACTGGAACCCGTTCGACTCGGGGATCGAGGACGGTGGCATGGCGGCGGTCGCCGGGGCCTTCATCCCGCTCGAGGGCTGGCCCGCGGCGAATCCGCGCGAGGCGCTGTTCGCGGCCGACTACGACTGGGTCATCCGCAGCCAGATCGAGCACGGGGCGGTCCGCGAGCGACCCTAGTTCTTTAGTTCTCCCGGCTGTACTCCACGCGGCCATGGACGATCGTGTAGTCCACCTCGGCCTGGAGGATCTCGTCGGCGGCGATCGTCAGGATGTCCCGCGACAGGACGGTGATGTCGGCCAGCTTCCCGACTTCCAGCGTTCCCTTGAGGTCCTCCTCGAACGCGGCGTAGGCGTTCGCCCACGTGTACGACTTGAGCGCCTCCTCGCGCGTCATCGCCTGGCCCTCGAAGAACGTCGACCCGCCCTCGATGAGGCGCGTGACCGTGCAGTGGAAGCTCGCCAGCGGGTCGGCGTCCTCCACCGGCACGTCCGTGCCGTTCGTCACGATCGCCCCGGCTCGCATCAGGTCCTGCCACACGTAGGCGCCCGACCGCGCCCGGCCCTCGCCCAGTCGCAGCATGACCCATGGTCCGTCGGAGCAGGCGTGGATCCCCTGCATGGAGGCGATCACGCCCAGCCCGGCGAAGCGCGGGATGTCCGCCGGGTCGATGTGCTGCGCGTGCTCGATCCGCCAGCGCAGGTCGCTGCGGTCCGGGTGGTCCGCGAAGGTGCGCTCATACAGATCGAGCACCTCGCGGTTGCCGCGGTCCCCGATCGCGTGCGTGTTGACCTGGTAGCCGCGCTCGATCGCCAGCCGCGCGACGCGCTCGATCTCTTCGGGCGTCGTCGTGGCGAGGCCGGTCGATGACGGCATGTCCGCGTAGGGCTGGAGGAGCCACGCGCCGTGCGAGCCGAGCGCCCCGTCCACGACCTGCTTGATCGACCGCACCGTGAGCCGGTTGTCCGCGTAGCCGATCATGCGGTACTCGTCGAGCCGCCCCGCGAGCGCCTCTGCCCCGCCCTGCAGCATCACGTACATCCGGACCGGCAGCGCGCCCTCATCGGCGAGGGTCCTGAGCAGGTCCACCGTCCCGAAGCCCGATCCGGCGTCCTGGAAGCTCGTGATCCCCTTGCGGAGCAGGTCCTCGTTGGCGAGGCGCACCTGTTCGCGCGCCAGGGCCTCACGCTCGGCCTCCGAGCGCGCCGCCCCCTCCTCGTTGAAGGACCGCCGAGCCAGACCCTGCGCCGTCTCGCGCAGGACGCCGGTCGGACGCCCCGCCGCGTCGTGGACGATCTCGCCCCCGGGCGGATTGGGCGTGTCGGCGTCGATCCCGGCCAGTTCCAGCGCCTTCCCGTTCACGAAGGAGGCGTGGCCGCTCGCGTGGGTGAGGATCACCGGATTCTCCGGGCTCGCCGCGCTCAGGCCTTCGTGCACCGGCTGCCCCTCGACCATCGGATCGGGCGGGCGGCTCCACTTCTCCTGATGCCACCCCCGGCCGCTGATCCAGAGCCCCGGTTCGGCATCCGCTGCCGCCTCTGCCACCATGGCGACGATGTCGTTCCACGTGTCCGCGGTCGTCAGATCGAGGATCATCTGAGCGTTCCCGAGACCCATGAAGTGGCCGTGCCCCTCGATGAAGCCTGGAATCGCGAGTCGCCCCCCGAGGTCGATCACCCGAGTGCCCTCGCCAACCCAGTCAGCGACCTCGTCGTCGGCGCCCAGCGCGGCGATCCGTCCGTCTCTGGCCGCGAGGGCACTCACCACGGCGTCCTGGCCGTCGAGCGTGGCGATCTTTCCATTGGTGAGGACGAGTTCGGCGACCCCCTCCGGCAGCGGGGAGACGTCGGCACCGGTCGCTTCGGGGCTCTCTCCGGCGTCGGTCGCGCACGCCGCGGCGGCGAAGAGGAGAAGCGGGAAAACGGAGCGGCGCGGAAATGCGGTGCGTCGAATCATGGTACCCTGACCTCGGAAGTGAAGGTGACGGGTCATCATATCGAACGCGTGCACGCGTCGCACCGACGCCGGCTGAGTACTTTCCCGTCCAAAGCCGCCGTGCGTACGTTCCTCGAGGGGCCGAATCGGATGTCGGGAGGGGACGAGGTGACGCGGACAAAGAGAAGCGCCCGATCTCGGTGGGGGTGGGTGGTGTTGAGTCTGGCCTGCGTCGTTCCGTCTGCCGCGCACGCACAGGTCGGTCTCCTGGCGGGTTACAACCGCGACGCCCTCGGCGATTTCCTGCCTGCCAGCGGCTTCGACTTCACCGATCTCAACGATGGCTTTCACATCGGGATCTTCCTCAACGTCAATCTCGCCTCCTTCGCGCTGCGGCCCGCCCTCGTCTATCACCGCGTACCCGGCCTCGTCGCGAAAGCGGGCGAGGATCAGGTCCGGTTCGACATCGAACTCCTGGAGATCCCCGTCGACGTGCGGATTCGATTCCCGTTTCCGGCCGTGAGCCCCTATCTGCTGGCGGGACCCGTCTTCATTTTCCCGTCGAGCACGGTCGAGGGCGTCGATGACCTGCTCACGGCGCGTCCCATCCGCGCGGAATTCGGCGCCGGCCTGGAACTCGATCTGGGCCTCCGGCTGTGGCCCGAGGTGCGCTACGGATTCGGAATCAACTCTCTCATGGGTTCGGAGGTCCCGGTCGGGTCCACGGTCCTCCGCGGGGACGGGAAGCCCCGCCTCGACACCCTGACCCTGCGACTCGGAATCAGCTTCTAGTTGAAACCCCGCCGGTCCTCCCTCATATTGTGTCACCTGTACCGAATAAAAGCCGAAATCCACGTTGGAGCCCATGTCGACCGTGGCCACAGACCGGCGCCGCTCGATCCGGGGACGAGGAAGCGCGCACAACCCGAAGAACCGCTTCCTCCCCCTCGCGGTGGAACGAGAGGCGTGGACGCTCGCGTCAGATCCGGATCCGGAGACCGAGATCCTGGAGGACCGATCGCGGTCCATCATCTCCCGGAACGACAGTCCCGACCTCGGATTCGACGCCAGCCTGAACCCTTATCGGGGCTGCGAGACCGGCTGCGCGTACTGCTACGCGAGGCCGACGCACGAGTACCTGGGTCTCTCGGCGGGACTCGACTTCGAGAGCCGGATCCTGGTCAAGCCGGAGGCGCCCGAACTGTTGAGGCAGGAACTCGCCTCGCCGCGGTGGAAGCCGCAGGTGCTCGTGCTGAGCGGGGTGACGGACCCCTACCAGCCCCTGGAGCGGCGGTTGAGGATCACCCGACGGTGTCTCGAGGTTCTGGTCGAGGCGCGGAACCCGGTCGGGATCGTGACGAAGCACCACCGCGTGACCCGGGACATCGATCTGCTGCGCGCAACTGGCGCGCTACAATGCCGTCCAGGTCCAGCTCTCCGTGACGACGCTGGATCGATCGCTGCAGCGAAAGATGGAGCCGCGGGCCTCAACCCCCGAGCGGCGGCTCGACGCGATCGCGCGGCTCGCCGAGGCGGGAATCCCCGTGGGGGTGAACGTGGCGCCCGTGATCCCGGGGCTCACGGATCACGAGATTCCGGCCATCGTCGAGGCGGCCGCGAAGGCGGGGGCCGAGCGTGCGATCTACATCATGCTCCGGCTTCCGTACGGGGTCGCCGACCTGTTCGAGGACTGGCTCCGTCGGCACTATCCGGGCCGCGCCGACAAGGTGCTCAACCGGATGCGGGAACTGCGGGGCGGGAGCCTCTACGCGTCGACCTTCGGCGAGCGCATGCGGGGTCGCGGGCCATTCGCGCAGCAGGTCCAGCGGCTCTTCGACCTGGCGCGCGCGAAGCACGGCATCGAGCCGCGCGACTACGATCTCTCGACGGAGCACTTCCGGCCGCCGAGGGTGGGCCCGCAGCTGGGCCTGTTCGACGAGCCGACCGGCGGATCCGCCTGGTCGGCCGGCTCGCGAACCTGACCGTCAGACGCTAAGCAAAACCCGGCGGAACGAGGCTGGCCCGAAGCCCGGCCCGAAGCTCGGAAGCCCTGTCTCTCCGTCGTCGTCTCCGCGGCGCCAACGGAAGATGCGGTCAACCTCCTCCAGTTCGACGGTGAGGGTGCGTTCGGTCCCGTCGCGGACGATGCGGACCGACACCTCGCCCGCCTCGATGTCGGCGAGCACCCGCGTGAGGTCGCCCGGGTCGCTCACGTCCTCGTCGTCGATGCCCACGATCACATCCCCTGCCAGCAGTCCGGCGGCGGCGGCCGGCGAGTCCGCCGACACCGACGTCACGAGCGCACCGCCCTCCACGCCGAAATAGTCCGCCAGCTGGTCGCCCAGCGTCTGGACGTTCGCGCCGAGTCGCGGCCGACCGAAGAACCGGATATTCGCACCGCCACGGCCGGGCTGAATCTGAACGCTCGGCGGCGACAGCCATGTGAGCCCTCGCCACGAGGTGGGCGGGTTGACGACGAGGCCACCCTGAGCGGCCTGGCTCAACCACGACCGCCTCGACCCGAGCTCGACCGACAGCTCGCGTTCGGCTCCGTCGCGGAGCACCGTGAGCTGCACCTCGCGACCCGGGGGCGTCTCCCCCGCGAGCCTCTGCAACTGGGCGACGCTCTCGAGCCGCTCGCCGTTCCAGCGCACGATCACATCCCCGTTGTTGAGGCCGGCCTCGTCCGCGGGTCCCTCGGCGACGACGTCGCTGATGAAGGCGCCGTAGGGCCTCGGCATGCCGAGGTCGGAGGCGCGCTCCTCATCGACATCGCGGATCTCGACGCCCAGATATCCGCCGCTGCCGGAAGACAAGATCGACACTCTTTCGCGCCGATCGTCCTCGCCCTCCTCCTGGGCCGTGACGGGTCCGGCTCCGAAGCCGAACCCCGCGAGCAGCGCCACGCCGAGCGCGACCGCGAGCGACTTCCCTGATTCCTGATTCATGTATCCCCCTCCGGGTCCTCCCCGATCACCGGCGCGCTCCGCGCCGGATAGTGAACGATCGCGGCTCGAAGGCCGCCCTCCGTCTACCTCGTCGGGTGGGACACTCGCGGGTCGGCGGTCGGTTGCCCCGGGCCGGCGCGCCGGCGCCCGGGGTCAGCGGTTCGGAGAGAAGAAGAGGGGGATCCCGCCTTCGGTCGGCGCGATGACCATGTTGTTCGTCCCCTCACCGATCTTCCCGAGCATCTCCAGGTAGCGCCAGTGCAGGTAGCGCTCGCCCGACACGCCCGCGAGGCTCTGGGCGATGATGTCCTGCGCGTCCCGGATACCCGCGGCCTCCGCGCGCTGCTGGTTCGCCTGCTCGACGACGACCTGGGTCTGGTACTCCTCGGACTGCACCTGCTGTTCGCGCGCCAGCTTGGCTTCGATCGCCTCCCGGATCGTCTCGGGCGGCGCGACCTCGCGTACGAAGAAGTCGGTGATCTCGACCCCGCGCGGATTCAGGCGACTCGTCATCAGAGCCTCGATGCGGGCGGAGATCCCGGTCCGTTCCGTGGACAGGATTTCGGAGGCTTCGATCTCTGCGATCGCGTCCCGGATGGCGGAGCGGTAGGTGTTGTAGACGAACGAGGAGACGGCGTTCACGTTCCCCACGGTCAGGTAGAGATGGACGGCGCTGTCCGGATTGATGCGATACCGATAGGCCGCATCGACCGCGATCTGAAGCTGGTCCGAGGTGAGAGCATCGAGCCGTTCGGCCTGTCCTCCGGCGGGGTACTGGACCTCCCGCAGGGGATAGTTGGTCCAGGACCGCAGCACGTTATGATACAGGCCCTGCGTGTAGGGGCGGGACGATACCGCCCCGGTGACCGGGTTCCGCTTCACCGCGACCTCGTACTGGTCCACCCGGTTGAAGCCGAACACGAAGAGGATCAGGACCAGGAAAACCCCGGCCACCGCGGCGATCGTACCCAGCCGCAGCGACTTCACAGAATTCGACATTTTTCGTCCTCCCAAGACTGGAATGTGCATCGCCCGCTACGTGGGCGCGGGCGGGCGGGTCTGTTGTGCCTGCGGCAAGGTAACCGCGCGGTCGCACCTGCCCCACCGGGCCGGTAAGATCCACCTGGCCACACCTACCCCCTCGCCGGAGAAGCATTCATGCCTCGACGGATTCATGGAAGCGCCGCCCCGACCCGGATGACGCGAACGGCCCTCGCGGCTGCGCTCGCCGCCTCGTGGGCCTGCTCGGCCCCGGTCCCCACCGACGAGTACGATGTCCTCATCCGCGGTGGCACGGTCTACGACGGCTCCGGCGACCCGCCGCGCGTCGCCGACGTGGCGATCGCCGGCGACACGATCGCCGGGGTCGGCGACTTCGCGGGCGCCATGGCGGCGACGACGATCGATGCCACCGGCCACGCGGTGTCGCCCGGTTTCATCAACATGCTCTCGTGGGCGACCGAGTCGCTCCTCGTCGACGGACGATCGCTCAGCGACATCCGCCAGGGCGTGACGCTCGAGGTGTTCGGTGAGGGCTCATCCATGGGACCGCTCAATCCCGAGATGAAGCGGGACATGGTCGAGCGGCAGGGGGACGTGCGCTTCGAGGTGCCGTGGACCTCGCTCGGCGAGTACCTCGACCACCTCGTGGCACGCGGCGTGGCGACGAACGTGGCCTCCTACATCGGGGCCACCACCGTGCGCGTACACGAGCTGGGTCACGAGGACCGCCCCTCGACGCCTGCGGAGCTGGGCCGCATGCAGGACCTCGTGCGGGACGCGATGCGCGAGGGGGCCCTGGGGGTAGGCTCGTCGCTCATCTACGCGCCCGCGTTCTACGCCGGCACGGACGAACTCATCGCGCTCGCGAGCGCGGCCGGCGAGTACGGCGGCGGGTACATCTCCCACATGAGGAGCGAGGGGAACCGCCTCCTCGAAGCGGTGGACGAACTCCTCACGATCGCGCGCGAAGCCGGCGTGCGGGCGGAGATCTACCACCTCAAGGCGGCGGGCAGCGAGAACTGGGACAAGCTCGACCAGGTCATCGAACGTGTGGAGGCGGCGCGCGCCGAGGGGCTCGAGATTACGGCGGACATGTACACCTACACCGCCGGATCGACGGGGCTCGACGCGGCGATGCCGCCCTGGATCCACGAGGGGGGCCACGCCGCGATGATCGAGCGGCTGCGCGATCCCGCGACGCGCGAGCGGATCGCGGAGGAGATGCGGACGCCTACCGACGAATGGGAGAACCTGCTCCTCGCCGCCGGATCACCCGAACGGGTACTGCTCGTCGGCTTCCGGCAGGACTCGCTCCGGTACCTGACGGGCCGGACGCTGGCCGAGGTCGCCGCCGCCCGCGGCACCGGGATCGAGGAGACCGCCATGGACCTCGTGGTGCAGGACGACAGCCGCGTGGGCACGGTCTACTTCATGATGTCGGAGGACAACGTCCGCCGTCAGGTCGCCCTCCCGTGGGTGAGCTTCGGCTCCGACGCCGGATCCCTCGCCCCGGAGGAGCCGTTCGTCCGCTCCAGCACCCACCCGCGCGCCTACGGCAACTTCTCGCGGCTCCTCGGCAGGTACGTGCGAGACGAGGGGATCATCCCGCTCGAGGAGGCGGTCCGGAAGCTGACGTCGCTGCCCGCCGCCAACCTGCGCATCGAGGGGCGCGGCCGTCTCACGTCCGGCTATTTCGCCGACATCGTGGTGTTCGATCCCGGGACGATCGCCGATCACGCCACGTTCGAGGAGCCGCACCAGCTCGCGACCGGCGTCCGCGACGTGTTCGTGAACGGGGTGCAGGTCCTGTCGGAGGGAGAACCCACGGGGGCCACCCCGGGGCAGGTGGTGCGGGGACCGGGCTGGGAGGGCGCCCCCCGCTGACGCCCGTGCGAGGCGCGGGTCGGCGGATGGGCATCCATTCCATCGGGTCGAAGGTGACCTGGTGCGACGAGACGCTGGCGGCGATCGACCGGCGGCTCGCCTCCCCGCCCGGCTCCGAATCATGACCCTGTTGTTCAGCGTGCTCATCTGGGCGCACGTCGCCACCGGGTTCGTCGGTCTCGTCGCGTTCTGGATCCCGGTGTTCGCTCGCAAGGGCGGCCGGGCGCACGTGCGGGCGGGCCGCGTCTACACCTACTGCGCCTACGTCGTGACGCTGTCGGCGGTCACCGCCTCGGCGGGACGTATCGTCGCCTATCTGAGCCAGGGCATCGGCGTGGCCGAGCGTCCCGACCTCTACGGCTTCCCGTTGTTCCTCGGCTACCTCGGGGTGACGACGTTCGCCATGGTGCGCCAGGCGTTGCGCGTCGTGGCCACGCGCCGGGCGCCGGAGACGCTGCGGACCCCGTTTCACGAAGCGCTCGGCTGGGCGTCCATCGCGGGCAGCGTCACCGTCATCGCGTACGCGCTGGGCGTGTGGTCCGGCATCTCGCCGATCCTGCTGGGGCTGAGCCCGATCGGCCTCTTCACCGGGCGGAACATGCTGCGGCTCATGCGCCATCCGGGGTTGGAGCGCATGGGGTGGTTCTACAGCCACATGGGGTCGATGCTCGGGGGCGGCATCGCGTTCCACACCGCGTTCGCCGTCTTCGGGGCGCCGCGCCTGTGGGCCTACGAGATCGCGGGACCGTTCGCCGTCGTGCCGTGGATTCTGCCGACGGTCATCGGCATTCCGGCCATCGTCGTCTGGACCCGTTACTACCGGCGGAAGTTCAACCCGGCGCCGCCGCCCGATGACGTCCACTCGGCGTGAGGCGATACCGCTGGTTGTGGGCGCGCGGCGCGTCCGGCCGGGTCATCGCGATGAAACCGTGACGCAACGCGGGCCGCAGGTAGTTGTAGAGAAAATTCGGGCGATGCGTCAGCTGCAGACGCGACATCAGTTCCCTCGCGGACAGTGCGCTGTCATCCATGACCGCAAGGAGGCGGCGCACTTGTTCGGTTACTTGTTCGGTTACTTGTTCGGTTCGTACGTGCTCCAACACGACCTCGCGAATCATCCGCAAGGCGTATTCCACGAAACCCGTGGACTCGCCCGCCCGGCCACTCTCGCGCAGCGCCTCGTAGTAGCCGGCCCGGTGGTCTCGAATCATGCTCTCGACCGGCAGCGCGGCGAAGAGGGGTTTCCAACGGGCGAGGATCAGCGTCTGCCAAAGCCGGCCCATACGCCCGTTGCCATCGGCGAAGGGGTGGATGAACTCGAACTCGAAGTGAAACACGGAACTGGCGATCAGCGGATGCTCGTCCGTCTCCTCAAGCCAACCCAGCAGGGCCGACATCAGGGACTCCACACGGGAGGCCGGAGGCGCGATGTGGACCACGCCCTCCGGGCCCGCGACGACGGCACCGCCGGTTCGAAAGCGGCCGGGCGCCTCGATGAGTCCGTCCATCATTATCTGATGCGCCCGCAGCAGGTCCGCGACCGAGTGCGACATCCAATCCGGCATCGCCTCATATGCCGCGAACGCGTTGCGGACCTCGAGCAGGTCGCGGGGCGGCGCCCGGACGCGCCTGCCGTCAAGTACGGCGGCGACTTCTTCGACGCCTAGCGTGTTGCCTTCGATCTCGACCGTGCTCTGTACGGTCCTGATACGATTGGCGCGCCGTAGCGCGGGGCGAACGTTTTCGCCGCCTTCCGACTCGATCCTGCCCATGGCTTCGCCGATGTCGGCCACATGGCGCACGATCTCCGGGGTGACGCGAAAGGGGGGCTCATAGCCGCCTTCCCCGGAGAGGCCGGATGCGTCCACCTGCATCTGCCGGCTAGTTGCCGCGCGCGCCGCCGTCGAAGGCGCGGCTGTCGGCGGCACCCCAACGCAGCCCGGTGTCCCAGTCGATGTAGATCCCCATCGCACTTCCCTGCCCGCCGCGGCTCCTCACCGCGTGACCCATCGTTTCGTACAGACGCCTCGTATCGGGCGAGAAACCCCACTCCTCGAACGACGTCACGTCGGGAAACCATTGGTGGTGGATGCGCGGCGACTCGATCGCCCGCCCGAACTGCGACCCCGTCATCCCGTGGTCGACGACGTTGAGCACGACCTGGAGCGTCGTGTTGATGATCGTGCGTCCGCCGGGGCTTCCGATCGCGAGCACCGGCCGGCCGTCTCGCGCCACGATCGTCGGCGTCATGCTCGACAGCGGCTGCTTCTCCGCCGCCACGAGGTTGGGCGGCGTGCCGATCGTGCCGCGGGAGTTCGTCCGGCCCGGGATCGCGTTGAAGTCGCCGAGTTCGTTGTTGAGCAGGAAGCCGGCGCCGGGGACGACGATGCTGGAGCCGTACCCGAACTCGAGCGTGTAGGTCACGGCCACCGCGTTGCCCTCGGCATCGACTACCGAGTAGTGCGTCGTCTCCTCGCTCTCCGCCGCGAAGACGGCGTTGAAGGCGGCCGAGTCGCTGCGCGAAGCGCGCTCCATGTCGATGCTCGACCTGAGCTGTCCGGCGTACGACTTGGATGTGAGGCGATCTATCGGTATGTCGGGATTGAACTTGGGATCTCCCAGATAAAGTGCCCTGTCGGCGTACGAGCGCCGCATCGACTCGGTGAGGAGGTGGAGGTAGAGCGCCGAGTTGTGCCCGATCTCCGCGAGGTCGTACCCCTCGAGGATGTTGAGCATCTCGACGAGTCCGGTCCCGCCGGAGCTGGGCGGCGGCATCGAGTAGACATCGTAGCCGCGATACGTCCCGTGGATCGGGGTCAGTTCGTCGGCTTCGTAGCGGGCGAGGTCCTCTTCCGTGATCAGGCCGCCGTGCTCCGCCATGAAGTCGGCCACGAGCTTCGCCGTCTCGCCGCGGTAGAAGCCGTCGTGCCCGTCGCGCTGGATGCGGCGCAGCGTCTCGGCCAGGTCCGGCTGCCTGAAGGTCTCCCCCGGCTCGTACATGCGGACGCCGTCCTTGAGAAAGGCCTCGCGCGTCGCGTCGTACAGCGGCCCGGCCCGGCCCGGCAGGGAGCGCAGCCAGTTCTGCATCGCCCACGTGGACGGCATCCCGTCGGCCGCCAGCCGGATGGCGGGTTCCAGGAGGTCCGCCCAGGGCAGCCGCCCCAGCCGCTGGTGCGCCTTCCACATCCCGGCCACCGTGCCGGGGACCCCGATCGCGAGCAGCCCGATGCGGTTCGAGTTGTCCCGGACCTCGCCGGTCCCGTCCAGATACATGCGTTCGGTCGCCGCGAGCGCCGCCTTCTCCCGGAAGTTGAAGGTCGTGACCTCGCCTTCGGCCCCGTGGTACACGAGGAAGCCGCCGCCACCGATGTTGCCGGCGGAGGGCAGCGTCACGGCGAGCGCGAAGGCGGTGGCCACGGCCGCGTCGACCGCGTTGCCGCCCTGCTCGAGGATCTCCTGGCCCACTTCCGAGGCCAGGTAGTGGCTGCTCACGACCATGCCGCCGCGCGACGGCGCGGCCATGCGGCCGGACTGCGCGGCCAGCGGCGAAAGGGCGACCCAGCCGGCCACGGCCGACAGGGCGAACGTGCGGATGGCGAACGCGGACAGGCGCTTCCTGGTGATCAAGACCCCTCCTCTGGACAGAGACGCTTCACCCGGCTCTCCGCGCCGCGTGCGAGCGGCGGAGCGACGATCCCGGGATCGCGCGCAATGTCGGGTGACTTTGAACGGGCGGAAAGGGGATCACGGTTCATCGGATCCCTCGGAGACGGGGACGAGCGCGACCGCCCGCAGGGGGCCGCCGGAACCACCGGAGATCTTCATGGGGAGGGCGATGACGGTGGCCCCGCGCGCGGGGAGCCGGTCCACATTCGTCAAGTTCTCGAGGCTGGGGACGCCGGCCGCCGCCGCGACCTGGTGGACGATGAAGTCGGTCGAGGGACCGTAGTCGATCGACGCCGCATCGATGCCGAGGACCGCCGCGCCCCGTCCTTCGACGAGGAGCCGCGCCGCCTCCTCCCCGTAGCTCGGGAAGTGAAGGTTGGACGCGTCTCCCGGCGTGTCGTCGCCCAGATAGGCGAGCGCGTCGGGCCAGCGCGCGCTCCACCCGGTGCGGAGCAGGATGATGCTGCCGGGGGCGATCTCCCCGTGCTCCGCCTCGTGCGCCTCGATATCGTCCGCCGTGAGCCGGTAGTCGGCGTCGGCCGCGGCCTGCGCCGTGATGTCGATGACGACCGCGGGCCCCATCAGCCGCTCCAGCGGGATCGACGCGACGTCGCCCCCACCCTCGTGGAAGTGGATCGGCGCGTCGATGTGCGTTCCCCCGTGCTCGGCGGTCGCGAGCGTGTAGGCGGAATAGAAGTAGCCGGCCTCGGTCTCGCCGAACGCCAGTTCGTCGAGCCGGAACCCGGCGGTGTCCGTCGGCCAGTAGATCGTTTCCGGACCGAAGGTGTGCGTGAGATCGACGATCTCGAAGTCCGCCAGGTCCAGTTCCGCCGCGGGCACTTCCGCGGAGGGCGTCTCCCGCCTGTCGTCGGGCGTCTCGACCCAGATCGAACACGCCGCCAGCGCCGCGCCGGCGACGAAGACGCCCGCGCCCCGACGCAAAAAGTCCGAACTCGGCATCGCTATTCTCCCTCGTTCCGGTGCCTCCGGCATGCCCCCCCGGGCTCTGTCCCTCCCGGTCAAAGTGGCGACCGACGGTGGGCGAGGCGAGATTCGCTCATGCGCAACATCACCCGGGGCCTCCTCGTCGTCTCCATCGCCTCGCTGGGCTACGGGGCCCTGCCGGTGCTGGCCAAGCTCGCTTTGGCCGAGGGGGTCGAGGTACTGCCGCTCCTCGTGTGGCGCTTCGTGCTCGGGAGCGGACTCGTGTGGGCGTTCGTGCTTGCGACCGGACGCCCGCGCCCGCCCCGGGGGCGCGTGGCCGGGTTGTGTCTGCTCGGCGTGCTCTACGCCGGCAACGCAATGTGCTACATGCTCGGCCTGGACCGGCTTTCGGCCTCGCTCGCCACCCTCCTGCTCTTCAGCTATCCGGCGATGACCGTGCTCCTGGCGCGCGTCTGGGTCGGCGAGCGCCTGACCTCACGCCGCATCACCGCGCTGTTGCTCGCAACCGCCGGGTGCGCACTCACCGTCGGATCCGGGGTCCGGTCGGGGAATCTGCTCGGCGTCGGCCTGGTCGCGGTTGCCGTGGTGCTGCTGGCGACATGGGTTGTCCGAAGCCACGGGGTGCTCAAGGGACTCCCGCCTGTATCCTCGACAGCGACGGTGATCACTTCGACCGCGATCGTGATCGCCCTGACGGCCTTCGCGACCGGAGGGATCGGCGTGCCTCTCGCGCCCGCCCCGCTCGCCCTCCTTGGGGCGATCGGCCTCTTCTCGACCGCGATCCCGATCACGGCGTTTCTGGTCGGGATCCAGTGGATCGGGCCGGCCCGGGCCGCCATCGCCGCCACGGCCGAGCCGGCGGTCTCGCTCACACTGGCGGCGTTCGTCCTCGGCGAGCGCATGTCGAGCGGGCAGTGGCTCGGCGCCCTGCTCATCCTCGCCGGCGTCGTCTGGCTCCGCCTCGAACGCCAGCCGCAAGCCGTCGATGCCCACCCGTAACCGCCGCGAAGCCGGAAGGCGGACTCCAACCTTCCCGGTGCAGAGCGCGTCTCAGGAATCGAACGCGGACGGGGGACAGACGGGCCAGGTAGCGATCGAATCGAACGGCGAAGCGAGGCGGCACGGGTCGGACGCGGGGGAGGGGGGGCGAGTCCCCGCCGGCGTCGCGGCGGACGTGCGCGCGGCCGCGTTCGGTGATGGGGCGGCGTTCGAGCGGATCTATCGCGCCCATGTGTCGCGCGTGTACGGACTCGTCTGCCGGCTGGCCGGGAGCGAGCGCGCCGACGAATTCACGCAGGATGTCTTCGTGCGGGCGTGGGAAAAGCTGGGGACGTTCCGCGGCGAGGCGGCGTTCGGTTCGTGGCTCCACCGGCTTGCGGTGAACGTGGTCTACAGCCGTCTGCGGGCCGTACAGGTGCGGCGGGAGCGGGAGACGGGAGGCGAACTCCTGCTCACGCGGGCCCGGGCGCGGCGAGACAGCATCGAGATCCGGCTCGATTTCGAGGTCGCGATCGAGCGGCTGCCGGAGAGGGCGCGACAGGTGTTCGTCCTGCACGACATCGAGGGCTACAAGCACCGCGAGATCGCGGAGATGCTGGAGATCACGGCGGGGACATCCAAGTCGCAACTGCACCGGGCGCGGATGATCATGAGACGGCACCTCGACGCATGACGGGTGGAACACTGACACGCGTCCAGAGGCGTACCGGAAGGCCGGGAGGGTTCAGCGCATGACGGACGGCCGACATTCGAAGGATCGGTTCCGCGACCGCCTGTCGGAGTATCTCGACGGGGGGCTCGGACCCGAGGAAGAGACGCTGGTCGAGCGGCATCTGGAGAGCTGCGAGGACTGCGCAAGCACGCTCTCCGAGCTGGAGGCCGTGGTGGAGCGGGCGGGCCGCCTCGGCGCGCGCGAGCCGGCCGGGGACCTGTGGCCCGGGATCGCGGCCCGCCTCGGGGCGGACGTCGAGGCGCCCTCCGCGGAGACCGACGTCGCCGATCCACCGGCCCGGCAACGGCCGGCCGCGCGCGGGATCGCCCGCTTCGCGCCCCAACTCGCCGCGGCTGTGGCGCTGGTGTGGCTCTCCGCGGCCCTCGTTTGGATGGTCGGCGCCCGGGGCGGCACGCCCGATGGCGGCCCCCCCTCCATCGGCCGCCCCTCCCTGCTCCCGCCGGCGGCCCGGAGCACCTCGACCAGCACCGAGGCGGAGGCGACGGCGGAGGAATACGCCGACCTCATCGCCGAACTCGAACGGGTGCTGTTCGATTCCGAGCGACCGCTGCCGCCGCAGACCGTGGCGCGCATCCGACGCGCCCTGGTGACGATCGACCGGGCCATCGAGGACGCGCACGCGGCGCTCCGCGAGGTGCCGGACGATCCCTATCTCCAGCAGCACATGACGGGCACGATGCGGCGCAAGTCCGAGTTTCTCGCGCAGGCCGCGCAACTCGCGGCAAGCGACTGATGACTGCCGCGCTCTTCGCCCTGGCGCTCGCGACCGCGCAGCCCGCGCGCGATACGACGTTCGTGGTGCCGGAAGGCATCCGTATCGCCATCTCCCACCGCGAGGGCGACGTCAATGTGACCGGGACCGGGGGCCGCGAGGTGAGGGTGCTGCTGGAAGACCGGGAAGGCGGAGTACGGGTCCGGTCCGAGGGCGCGACCTTTCATGTGGGCGCGCGCGACCGGGGAGACGATGGGGACCTCGTCGTCTGGGTCCCGGAGGATGTCGACGTGAGCGTGACCGGGCGCGAGGGCGACATCACCGTCGTCGGCGTCGCGCACGGTGCGGTTGAGGTGCGCACGGCCGACGGAGACGTGGAGATCGACGGCGCGGCACGAGTCGATGTCGCCGCGCTCGATGGGGAGGTGCGGCTCGCGAATACGGGGCCCTCCGTCGTCAACGTGGCGGACGGCGATGTGTGGATCGACCGCGCCAGGGGCGAAGCGACCGTACACGGCATCGACGCGGACATCGTCATCACCAACGCCGATGCCCGGGCCGTCTCCGTCACCGCGGTGGACGGGAACATCTGGTACGACGGGGCCGTGCACGAGGGCGGAAGCTACTCGTTGAGCACGCACGACGGGGACGTGACCTTCGCCCTCCCGGAGGGCGTGGGCGCCCGGATCTCGGTATCCACGTTCGACGGCGAACTCCTCCCCTCCTTCCCCATCCAGTTCCGGGGAGGCCGGCTGCGCGGAGGCGAATTCACCGTGGGAGATGGATCGGCCGCCATCGCGCTGAAGTCCTTCGACGGAGACATCCTCCTCATCCGGCCCGGGGAGCGGGTCCCGGATTGGGACGACGAATAGGAGACCAGGAATGGAAACCGGGAACAGGCAACCAGGGAGCGGGACGATGCGAGATTCGGTGCGACGACTCGCCGCGGCAGCGGCGTTGCTGGTCATTTCGGGCACGGCCGCGGCACACGCTCAGGACTTCGAGTGGCAGGGCGCCGTGGAGAGCGGGGACGCGGTCACGATCCGGAATGTGAACGGCGTCATCACGGCCCGCGCGACGGACGGGAGCCAGGTACGGGTCGAGGCGACGAAGGAAGCGGATGACGACGATCCCGACGCGGTCCGCATCGAGGTCATCGAGGACGACCGGGGCGTGTTGATCTGCGCGGTCTACCCGTCGCGGCGGGGGCGGGACCAGAATCGGTGCGGACGCGGCGACGACTACGAGATGAGCGTCCGCAACAACGATGTGAAGGTGCACTTCACGGTCCAGATCCCGGCCGGAGTCGGCTTCGAGGCCCGTAACATCAACGGCGACATCGAGGCGCAGGGAATCTCCGGCGACGTGGAGGCGAGGACGGTGAACGGGGACGTTGCGGTCGGGGGCGCGGGAGCGGTCTCCGCGCAGACGGTCAACGGGGACATCGAGGCGCGGCTGGCCGATGGACCCACCGAGGATCTCCGCTTCAGGACGACGAACGGCGGCATCCGGCTCATCCTGCCGGACGGGACCGATGCGGACGTGAACATCCGAACGGTCAACGGCTCCATCGATACAGAGTTCCCGCTCACGATCCGCGGCCGCTGGGGACCGAAGTCGGCCTCCGGCGAGATCGGCGGTGGCGGCCCCGAGATTGAACTTCGCACGGTCAACGGCAGCATCGCCCTCGTGCGAGGAGGCTGACCCTCTACAAGACCGCGCCTTCAGCTTCTCTGGGCCTCACCAACCCTTCGGTTTGGAGATCACCGTACCCGGAAGCGTGTCGGGAAACTGCGCTTTCCCCAGCATCGCAGTCCGGATATGGCGTTTATGGCTGGCCACCTGGTCGAGCTTCTGAGCGACGCGCCCGCGTCCCGGACAGACAATGAACACTGTCTTGCCTCGTTCCTGGGTGACCATGCGGATTGGCGTCACGAGATCGGTATCGTTCGAGATAACGGCTGCTGCTTCGAACCGATCTCCCCACGCGTCATTCAGCAGATGGGCGGCGAGATTGACGTCCGATCCTTTCTCCTCCTGCGTGTGGAATTCGGCAACCAGCGCATCCGGCAGCGGTGCCGAGCCCTTCTGCCGCCTCTGCCTCCGAGCCCCGGGTACCGAGTAGGTGCCTACGGGCAATGTCCGTGTGTCTGGAACCGCGACCGTGTGATCGCCCGCAGGCAGGACGACCGGTTTGGGTGTGTCGATCTGGCTACCGGCCACCGGCAGGTTGATGAGCGGTCGCCAGACCGTTTTGGCCAGAAAGCTGCCGAAATACACATCAACCTCCGGAAGCGTACCAAGCGCATTCAGGTATACCTGCTGACGAGCCGGCGTACCGCCGTCTGGAATCCCCGACACGCGGGCGGTGAAGTAAAGCACTCTGTCCAGCACGCATGCCGCGGGAAGCAGGAGCGCACTCAGCCTGACAGGGTCAAGCCACTTGAACGGTGTTCCCTTGAGGGCTCCGTAGTACAGGTTGAATCCGTCGACATAGATCCTCGTTCTCATGCCGTCTCCTTAAAAAGCAAGGACCGCCCCAAAGAGCGGCCCTTGAGCCGACAGCACGCTGCCGACGGGTATCGAGACCCAATCTAGCTCCGGGCGGATCCGTCTGGCAACTTGGTGGAAATCTCAGCCAACTCCACTGGCGCATCGATCCGCCAGAGGAGGCCCCCTTACCCGAGCGTAGCGGCGAACGTCGGCGGGCGGCGCTCCTGGGTGGCCTGCTCGTAGGCGTAGGCGATGCGCAGCAGCGTGGGCTCCGTCCACGCCGGACCGAAGAACGAGATCCCGGTCGGGAGCCCGCGCACGAAGCCCATCGGCACCGTGATGTCCGGAACGCCGGCGATCGCGGCGGGCGCGGCCGAGCTGCCCCCGTCGAGGCGGTCGCCCTTGATGTGGTCGGTCGGCCACGGGAGATCCCGCGTCGGGGCGACGATCGCGTCGAGATCGTGTTCCCGCGCCAAGCGATCGATCCCATCCTCCCGGTTCGCGCGCTGGATGGTGGTCACCGCGTCGATGTATTCGGGGTCCGTGAGTGGCCCGCGAGCCTGGGAGGCGATGAGCCGCTGCTGCCCGAAATGTGGCATCTCGCGGTCCGCGTTGCGCTTGTTGAACTCGATCACCTCGGCGAGGCTCTTCACGGGGGCGTCCGGCCCCAGCCCGGCCAGGTACGCGTTGAGGTTCGCCTTGAACTCGCACTCGAGGACGACGAGCGAGAGGGTGTCATTCCAGGCGGCGGCGTCCATGTTGGCGGGGTCGATGATCACGGCGCCCTCGGCCCGCATCGCCTCGATGGCCTCGTCGAACAGCGCGAGCACGCGCGGGTCGAAGCCGGGGAACGTGCGCACGACGCCGATGCGGGCGCCCTGCAGCCCGGCCGGGTCCAGGAACTGCGTATAGTCGGCGTACGCGCGCCCCTCGCTCGCTGCGGTGGCGGGATCCCGCGGATCTACGCCCGTGCAGGCGCCGAGCAGAACCGCCGCGTCCCGCACGGTCCGGCACATGGGCCCCGCGGTATCCTGCGAGTGGGAGATCGGGATGACGCCGGCCCGGCTCCACAGCCCCACGGTGGGCTTGATGCCCACGATCCCGTTGCTCGACGAGGGGCACATGATCGAGCCGCCCGTCTCGGTCCCGACCGTGAGCGCGCACAGGTTGGCCGAAGCCGCGACGCCCGACCCGGAACTCGAGCCGCACGGGTTTCGGTCGAGCGCATACGGATTCCGGCACTGTCCGCCGCGCGCCGACCATCCGCTGGTTGCGCGTATGCCCCGGAAATAGGCCCACTCCGAGAGATTCGCCTTGGCGAGGATCACGGCTCCGGCCTCGCGCAGTCTGGCGGCGACGCCCGAATCCTGCGGCGGGATCGAGCCCTCGAGCGCGAGCGACCCCGCGGTCGTCGTCATGCGGTCGTGCGTGTCGATGTTGTCCTTGAGCGCCACAGGGATCCCGTGGAGGGGCCCGCGCACGTTGCCGGCCGCGCGCTCGGCGTCCAGCTCGTCCGCGATCTGGAGCACGTCGGGGTTCGTCTCGATGATCGAGCGCAACTCGGGTCCCCGCCCGTCCAGCGCCTCGATCCGTGCGAGGTACAGTTCCGCGATCGAACGTGCCGTGCGCTCGCCCGACGCCATGCTCGCCTGGAGCTGGTCGACCGTCACCTCGTCCAGCTCGAACGGGGGCACGGCCGCGGCGCCATCCGCGCTCCCGGCCGCGGCACCGCCCGACCCGCCCTCGGGCGCGCACCCCGAAGCGGCGGCCACCGCGCCCAGGCCTCCCGCGACGCTGGCTCCGATGAAGTGTCGGCGATCGATCATGGCGCTCCTCCTCTTTTCAGCGGCTCCCACCGCGGCGGGTCAGGACGCGTCGTCGGTGATGATGAGCATGCCCAGGCCGCGCAGCATCTCGTTCAGCGCCGTGACGTCCGTCCGCACGAGTTCCTCGAGTTCGGCCAGGTGTGCCTCGAGCGCCTCGCGGAGGATGGCCTTCACCTCCGTCTGCTGGTCCGTGGGACGGAAGTCCGCGATGGCCAGCGCGCCGACCAGGTAGCCGAGCTTCTGCAGGAGCCGCGCCTCGAAGCGCACGCCGTCCTGACCCTGACCCGTGAGGCGCAGGTCGACCATCGTCTCCTGCAGGTCGATCAGCTTCTGCCGCAGATCCTCCACCGAGACGGCAACGTCCTCGTCCTCCGCGAACCGCGCCAGCGTCCGCAGCTGGACCCTCATCGCCTCCACCCGCTCGACCGCCTCCCCCGCCCGCACCACGTCTTCGCGCACGTCGCGGATGAACGCGATCTGTTCGGCGATGTCCGCCTCCGTCCCCCCGGAGTGCGGGTCCTTCAGCACCGTCAGCGGCTGCTCGTGCGTCGCCCCGTCGACCGTCAGGCGCACCGCGTACCGCCCCGGCGGCATGAGAATCGAGATCCGCTGCCCGCCGGGCGCCGGCCTTCCCTCTTCGCCGACGTCGATGTGCTCCGCGTACATGGGCGGCGTGAGCATCCGGATCGCGTCGTTGGGCTCGTCCCGCAGGTCCCAGTGGATCCGGCTCACCCCCGCCCGGTTCGGACCCTCCAGCGTGCGCACGACCGTCCCCGACCCGTCCAGGATCTCGATCGTCGGCGCCTCCGAGGCCTCCGCCCCGAGCCAGTAGTTGAGCGAGGCCCCGTACTCCGGATCCTCTCCTATCGTGGGATCGTCATACGGGATCGACGGCGGCGTGATGGGCCGGAAGCGGTACGCGGCGCGCGGCGCGAACAGGTGTGAGGTCGACGCCATAACCTCCGGCGTCAGCTGCTGGATCGGCGACAGGTCGTCCAGGATCCAGAACCCGCGCCCGTAGGTGCCGACCACGAGGTCGTTGAAGTGCTCCTGAACCACGATCCCGGACGCCGGTGCCGCCGGCAGGTTGTTCTGCAGCGGCTGCCAGTCATCCCCGTCGTTGAAGGAGACGTAGACCGCGTTCTCCGTGCCCACGTAGAGGAGCGCCGGCCGCACCGGGTCCTCGACGATCACCTTCGTGTAGCTCAGCATGCTGGGCGGAATCCCGTCGGTGATCTTCTCCCACGAGGCGCCGAAGTCGCGCGTACGGTAGACGTGCGGGTCGCGGATGTTCACCTGATGGCCGTCCGCCGCGATGTATGCGGTGCCCGCGTCGTAGCGCGAGGCGGCGATGCTGCGCACGGCGATCCACTCCGGCAGCCCGTCGACGTTCCCCGTGACGTCGGTCCAGTTGGCGCCCCCGTCGCGCGTGATGTGGACGCGCCCGTCGTTCGTGCCCGCCCAGATGAGCCCCGCCTCGATCGGGGACTCGGCGATCCCGAACACGACGCCCGCGTACTCGACGCCGATGTTGTCGCCCGTGAGCCCGCCGGAGAGTCCCATGCGGCTCTGGTCGTTCAGCGTCAGATCCGGGCTGATGACCTCCCAGCTCTGCCCGCGGTTCCGGGTCCGGTGCACGTGCTGGCTCCCCACGTACACCGTCTCGTTGTCGTGCGGCGAGATGTGGACCGGCGCGTCCCACACGAAGCGGTAGCGAACCCCCGACGCCGCCCCCCGGCTCTGCTCGGGCCACACCTCGACGGCCCGGTACTGCCGGCGCTCCTCCTCGTAGCGGACGACGATCCCGCCCACCATCCCCGACCCCGAGGCCGAGGACCAGACGATGTTGGGGTCCGTCGGATCCGGCGTGGCCCAGCCGCTCTCGCCGCCTCCGACGTGGTGCCACATGGCGCGCGGAATGTGGTTGATCCCCCGGACGCCGAGGATCCGGCTGTTGCTCGGACCGCGATACGTCGGCTCATCCTGCTTGTTCCCGAGCACGTTGTAGGGGACCGCGTTGTCCACCGTCACGTGGTACATCTGCGCGTTCGTGAGGCGCTGACGGAACCACGTCTTCCCGCGGTTGATCGAGATCGACAGCCCCTGGTCGTGCGCCACGATCATGCGGTCGGTATCCACGGGATCGATCCACATGTCGTGGTGGTCGCCGCCCGGCGCCTGCGGGCGCGGCGTCACATCCAGCGTGCGTCCGCCATCCGTCGACACCGTGAAGGAAGCCGTGAGGAAGTAGGCCTCGTCCTCATCGTCCGGCGAGATCACGACGCGGGAGTAGTAGTGGGGCCGCCCCATCGCATTCCGGTTGCGGGTGATGAGCGACCAGTTCCGCCCCCCGTCCTCCGAGCGCCACAGCTGGCCGTCCTCGGTGGGTTCGCCGTTCCACGGGATCCCGTCCCCCGTCTCGAGCATCGCGTACACCCGCTGCGGGTTCGAGGGCGCAATCCCCACGGCGACCTTGCCGACCGGCTTGGTCGGCAGGCCGATCGTGTTGTCCGGCCCGTTCAGCTTCTCCCACGTGTCCCCGCCGTCGCGCGACACGTGCAGTCCGCCCCCGGGCCCTCCGCTCGTCCGCCCCCAGGTGTGGATCTCGAGCTGCCAGGTGCCGGCGAAGAGGACGCGCGGGTTGGAGGGATCCATCGCGATGTCCGAGCACCCCGTGTCCTCATCGACGAAGAGGACGTGCTCCCAGCTCTCGCCCCCGTCCACGGTGCGGAAGACGCCGCGTTCCGGCTGCGGCCCGTATGAATGGCCCAGCGCGCAGGCGAAGACGATGTCCGGGTTCGTGGGATGGATGGCGAGCCGCGGGATCCGTCCCGTGGGTTCGAGCCCCATGAGGGTCCATGTCTCCCCGGCGTCCGTCGACTTGTAGACGCCCTGCCCGACCGAGATGTGGCTGCGGATCTTCCCCTCCCCCGTTCCCGCCCAGACGATGTTGGGATCGGCGACGGAGACGGCGAGCGACCCGATCGACTGCACCGGCTGGTCGTCGAACATCTCGTCCCAGTTCACCCCGCCGTCCGTCGTCTTGTAGATGCCGCCCGAGGCCGCGCCCACGTAGTAGGTGTACGGCTGGCCGGGAATCCCCGCCGCGGCGCTGAAGCGGTTCCCCTCCGGGCCGATGTTCCGCCACTGGAGCGTCTCATACGCCGTCGGATCGGGAGCACTCTGTGCCGCGAGCGGAGCGGCCGCCGGAAGCGAGAGGATGAGAAGCGCGAAGAACGCGCAGAAGGGTCGGACGCGCATGGCAACCTCGCCGGGTTGAGACTGGACGATTGCGTGAGACGATCACGGATTCAGGCCGTTGAGCACGGTGCGCCGGCCCAGCCCGGCTGACAAGACCGCCGCGGGAGTCCGACGAGCGGAAGATGGTGGCCCGAAAGTGGCTGGGGCTCGCTTGCCGACCTATCCTGAGTAGACCATGGCACTCCCCTATATGACTTGGCAGGACGCCCTCCAGATGCCGGAGGACGGACGTCGCCACGAGGCGATCGATGGCGAGTTGTACGGTACGCCGGCTCCGAGCACGCGCCACCAACTGGTCTGCGGGGAGCTCATCACGGCGCTTGCCTACCTCCTGGACAAGCCGGGATACGGACAGACGTTCGTCACCCTGACGGCCGTCGAGTTCCCGGAGACGCGCGAAGGCGTCATGCCGGACCTCATGTTCGTGTCCAACGAACGGCGAGGGATCATCACGGAGACCTGGCTCGTGGGCGCACCGGATCTGGTGATCGAGATCACCTCTCCGGTGACGGAAGACCGCGACCGCGGGGTCAAGCTCGGGCTCTACGAGCGACAGGGCGTTGGGGAGTACTGGGTCGTCGACCCCGACGAGAACACCGTCGACGTGTGGCGGTTCGGCGAGGCGCCCGAGGAGGAGCGCTTCACACGGGCGCTGCCGGTGCGGCTCGGCGTCGAACAGGTCGGTGTCATCGACCTCGAGGTCGTTTTCTCGCGCGAATTGTTCCAGCCCGGGCGACAGGCAGTGGCGCGCCGAACCGGGACGCACCCCCCCGTCGAGAGCGGGATGATGGAGGCGGCGATCGTAGGGTCGGAATTGGAAGCCACCCCGGCCCGGAACTATAATGTGGCGACCATGCCACTCCCCTCGATCACCTGGCAGGACGTCCAGCAGCTGCCGGACGACGGAAATCGCCACGAGGCGATCGAGGGCGACGCGTACGTGACCCCCGCCCCGACCTTTCGCCACCAGCGCGTGAGCCTCCGCCTGATGCTCGCCCTCGACCGGATCCTGGAACAACCCGGGCACGGCGTGGTCGTGCAGGCGCCGTTCGGCGTCGAGTTCCGCTCCACGGGGGAAGGCGTCCAGCCGGATCTTCTCTTCGTATCGGAGGCGCGTCGCGAGCTCATCTCGAACGCGTGGCTCACGGGGGCTCCCGACCTCGCGGTCGAGATCCTCTCCCCCTCGACCGCGGAGCGCGACCGGGGGCTCAAGCTCCGCCTCTACGAGCGTCAGGGCGTATGCGAGTACTGGATCGTCGACCCCGACGAGAACACCATCGACGTGTGGCGCTTCGGAGAGGAGCGCCGACGCGAGCGTTTCACGGGAACTCTCCCGATCAGACTCGGCACCGAACAGGTTGGTTCAATCGACCTGGAGGCGGTGTTCGCCCCCGACTTCTGATCCGCTTATCGGAGGACCGGCCGCAGCTCACTCGCTGATGGACGCGGGGGGGCCGACCTTCCAGTGCTCCGCCTCGTATCGCTCGATGAGCGCGACGAGGGTTTCCAGCGCGTGACCCTCGGCGGTGCCGGGTGCGGAGCCCATTAGCCTGTCCACCGCAGCCAAGGCCGCATCGTAGTCGGCCTCGTTCCCGATGGACCTCATCGCGGTTTCACGCTGCAAGCTCATTCGTCCCCGCCGTCGCGTTGCGTACGCTCTTCGCGGACCAGCCGGGCTGCCTCGATGCCTAGATCGGTCATCGGATGCGCGGCCAAGTGCTCGCGGAATTCCCGCCCGTCCACCTCGCGCTCGATGGCGGCGAGCACCACCTCGCGGATCGTGAGGTGGGTCTCCCGCGCTCGCTGCCGGAGGCGTTCGAGCAAATCCTCGGGTACGTCCAACGCAAGACGGGCCATGTCATTACAAGGGCATGTCCGGAGGGCGATGGCAAGCGCGAGTTGAGCACGGGTTGAGAGTCCGGGCGACCATGGGGTCCGACTAGGGGACGACTCCCGCCCGGAGCCATGATGCGCGGACCATGCCGCTTCGCTCGATAACCTGGCAGGATGTCCAGCAGATGCCGGACGACGGCAATCGCTATGAGGCGATGGAGGGCGATCTGTATGTGACCTCCCGCCCCGGCCAACTCGTCCACTCCGACGCGCTCGGTGCGTCGCTCTTCAAGCGTGTGGCCCGGTCGCTCGCCGCCACGATCCGTCCCCGACACAATCAACGCCATTCGCCCATGAATGGGGGCACAGGAGCACCAATGAACGACTGGAAGTCGAACCTCCCCTGGTTCCTCGCCGGTGCCGCCAGTGCGGCCCTCGTTACCGTCCTCCTCACCGCGGGGCCGGGACCGCAATCCGATCCGTCACAGGTCGAAGCTGCGCCGCGCATCACAAACCCCGTCGCACCGGGCAGTCCCATCACGATCCCGC
This sequence comes from Candidatus Palauibacter sp., assembly GCF_965216145.1. Taxonomy (GTDB): domain Bacteria; phylum Gemmatimonadota; class Gemmatimonadetes; order Palauibacterales; family Palauibacteraceae; genus Palauibacter. Next base: position 2,911,550 of record NZ_OZ244149.1, on the reverse strand, counting down.
CTGCCACGCAACCTCCCGCTCCTCAAGTGGCGACTCCAGGCTCGCCGCTCGCACTCTACGACGACAACGGGAACGGACGGATAAGCTGCGCTGAGGCCCGGGCGCACGCCATCGCTCCGGTGTCACGGGACCACCCGGCCTACGAGTACATGCGGGACGGGGACGGCGATGGGGTCGTCTGCAAATGAATGCCGGCAAAGCGCATGCGTGAGTGCCGGCGCCCTCATGGCCGACGGCTGCGGGGCGTTGAACCCGGGTTGAGAGTCCGCGCGACCCTTTTAGGGGGCTCGACGAGAGGGCCGAGAATCCCTAAGCGCGTCGCGGCTTCAGCCTGCTCGTTCAGCCCCGCCCTCGCCACAAACGCATTCTTCGACGAGAGTCCGGGGGACCGTGGAGTCCCACCTCTTATCCGTCTCGCTCGGAAGGTTCCCGGGCGCGTGCCGCGTTGGCCCGGATGGCGTCCGCGACGAAGGCCGCAAGGCCCTCGTGACGCTCCTCGAAGTAGTCCGTGAAGCGGGGGTCCGCCGTGTACATGGCGGCCAGCCCACGGTGCATGTCGGGACTGCAGGCGTAGAACCACCGGTCGATGTGGCGCCGGTGCGCCTCGGCGAGGTCCATGGCGGCCGCGGACGTCGGGCTCGTGCCTTCGGCCATCAGCGCGGCCATGCGCCCGAACACCTCGTCGCCCTCGGCCCGGATCCGGGCCCAGTCGTCCTCCGAGTAGCCCCGGGTCCGCCGGACCGACTCTCGCCACGCGCCCGTGTGCCCCCAGCGTTCGCGCGCCTCGTCAGCGTACTGGTCGAGGGCGGGATCCACCGACGGCCCCTTGGCCTGAGACATCATCCGTCTCCCTTCAGATCCACACGTCCGACTCGGCGGTGAGGTCGCCGCGTTCGTCGCCCGTGTTCACGACGCCGCGGGGTTCGACGAGCATGAGCTTCACTTCCTCCTCGGCGACCGGGCGGTGCCGTACGCCGCGCGGGACGACGTAGAGTTCGCCGGGGCCGACCTCGACGGCGCGGTCGGGGAGGTCGATCCGCAGCGTGCCCTCCAGGACGAAGAACGCCTCGTCCGTGTCCGCGTGGTCGTGCCACACGAACTCGCCCTTCACGCGCGCGATCTTGAACTGGTAGTCGTTGAGTTCAGCCACGACGCGCGGCTGCCAGTGCTCCGTGAGCAGGCCAAACTTCTCCTCGAGGTTGACGGCATCCTTCAATCCCACACCTCCGCTTTCGCAGCTCTCGCCGGTCGTCACAAGAACCTCCCGGACATCCAGATCATCCTTCCCGCACCTCCCGCAGACCGTCGTCACGTTCGCCGGAGAAGACCGATCGACCCTCACTCAAAGCATAACGTTGCGAGATCGAAGATGGGACGGAGGATGACGGGTACGTTATGTTCCGTCCCGCCCGGAACCGGTCGACGCGTTTCGGCTCCGTCGTGCGGGACGGAGGACGGGCCACCAAGGAAAGTCCGATGCTCAAGAAACTCACGGTTCGGAAGTTCAGGTCTCTGGCCGACGTCACGGTTGAGTTGCCGCAACTCGCGGTGCTGTTCGGCACCAACGCGGCCGGGAAGAGCAACCTCCTCGAGGCCATCCAGGCGCTTTCGTGGATCGGGAACCAGCGTACGCTGGCCGACGCCTTCGAGCCGCTACGGGGATACCCGTTGGAGACCTTTCATTTCGGCGCCGGAGGGTGGCCGGCTCTGTTCCAGAACGGAGCCGCCTCCTTCACGCTGGAGGCGGATGTCTCAACGCACGGAGGGGGCAACTATCGGTATCGCGTGCAGCCGGAGATGGACTTCACGTCGGGCGAACTTCGCATCAAGGACGAGTATCTGACTCAACTCACCAGGGCGGGCCGCGAGCGGAAGAACGTGACGGCGGCGATCGAGCACCAAGAGAACAGCCTTCGCATTCGGCGAAAGGGTAAGCCCGGCCCTCCTCGCCAGGAGGCGCTGGGGCAGAATCACGCCATTCTCTCCGACCGGAGTCTGGCCGGCGACGGATATCCGTGGCTGGAGGACGTCCGCAACGAACTCCTTAACTGGCGCACGTATTACCTGGAGCCGCGCACCGCGATGCGGATGCCTCAATCCCCGACTGACGTGTTCGACATCGGGATGCACGGCGAATTCATCGCATCGTTCCTGTACAAGATCCGGGCCCAATCCCAGAACCACTTCGACGCCGTCGGCCGAGCGCTCCGGTCCATCGTGCCGGGCATCGACGCGCTGCACGTGCAGTTGAACGAGCAGCAGGGGACGCTCGACCTGTGGACCCAGCAGGGCGAAGCTACGTACTCGGCCCGCGTGATTTCCGAGGGCACGCTGAGAGTCATTGCCCTGTGCGCCATCGTCGTGAATCCGTGGGGCGGTTCGCTCGTCGCGCTGGAGGAACCGGAGAACGGCGTACACCCGAGGCGGTTGGAACTGATCGCCCGCCTGCTCGCTTCGCTGGCCCTGGACCAAGGCCGCCAGGTGATCGTCACCACCCATTCCCCGCTCCTGTGCAGCGCCATCCTGCGAGAAGCGCGCGCGAGGGACAGCGATGACATCTCGCTGTTCAACGTCCGGCGCGTAGGGCACCAAACCGAGATCCAGCGTTTCCACGCCGACGCGCCGTTCTTTCAGGACGTCGAAATCGCAGAGGGGCTCACCACCCCCCCTGAAGACGCACTGTTCGGGAACCTCGTCCTTCGCGGATTCCTTGATGAGTGATCGGGCGACCACCGCAACGGAGAGGTTGATGAAGACGCAAGCAGTCTTGGCATCGGTACTCGCGTTCTCGAGCCCGGTAGCCGCACGGACCGTCATCGATCTTCCCGGCGAGGATCGTCCGCTGTCCGGGGAAGCCGAGTTCGTGTACCGCATCGGATCGGCCGTGGCGGCCGAGGCGTGGGAAGAGTTCTCATCGATTCGAGGCGGAAGGAAAGCCGCGCCTTGACGGTCCAATACCGCGGGCAGGTGGAAGCCCTCTACCGGCGCTTTTTTTGCGACTCGGGGATCGATCCGGAGACGGGGACAACACCGCTACAAACTGATTGGAAGTTCGCGGCCTACCCGTACATCGGCTCGAAGTACGGCGCGGACCCAGACGTGAAGAGGCTGCTCGTCGTCGGACGCGACATCGGGTCCGACGAGACGCCCGGTCGACTCCAGCACTTCGAGGAAAGACGTCGGGCGATCGAGTGCACGCCTTTGCCCTCGCTCAATCCTCACATCGCGGGCACCTACTTCACGGTGTTGAAGTACGCCTGCCCGGGTCAGGAGTGGGACCAGATCAAGGACCGCGATCAGACCTGCCAGGCCATCTTGAGAGACGGCTACTCGCTCAGAAGCAATCCGCTTTCCTACATCGCCCTGACAAACTTCTACAAGTGGGTCACGGTAGGCCGGCGGAACAAGGGTGGCGCGCAGGATTGCACGTTCGTCGACCCCCAACTCGAAAGGGGGCTGTTCCTGGAGGAAGTGCGCCTGCTCGCGCCGCACGTCGTCGTGTTCCAGGGCGCGGACTTCGACAAGGCTCGGTTTCGGCAAGTCCGCGATGCCATTCCGTCCGAGGCCGAGTGGCACGTCCTGGTGCATCCTTCGTTGCGCGGCAGTCGGCGGCCGAAAGACATCACGCATCCGCGACTGAGCGGCACAGACCCGAACGATGACTCACTCCCGCCTTCACCGGCGGTCGCGGACGACCTGCGTACAGGGGGCACCGAGGGCTACGGGGGGCTCTTCAGGGACGATGCGTTGCTGCTCGGCCTGATCGCTCTGGATGGCCAGAATCAAGCAGTCCGACTCCACGACGTGGTGGCCCATGTACTCGAGCACGGGTACGCCGGGCCGCGCGGCGGGAAAGATTCCGCCATCTACTTTGCGTGTCGCTGGCTGGCGAAGCACGGGAAGCCTGTCCGCGGCTTCGTCATCACATCTCCGCGTCGTGGCTACTACCGGCTCGAAAAGGCAACGAAGGCGCGGATTGCGGCATGGAGCACCGACGTGGCGTAGGAAGGTGTGGGGGAACTCCCCACCGGTCATCAAGAGGCTGCGGTTGGGTGATGATGACGCGCCTCCCGGAAAACGAGACCGTCGCAATCATTCGCAACGACCAGCAGGTTGCGGATCATGCGGCCCCGCGATCCACAATAACCACTTTGACGCCGAGTGTGTTCCGCAACGGAATCAGTTCGTTCGGGAGCGGATTCGCGAGGACCAAGACGGTACGCGCACTCACGCACCGTTGTTCGGCGTGTAACGTCGCCTCCAAGAGGGCCTTGTATTTCACACACTGAAACAGCCCTCGTTCGACGTCGCTCGGGGTTGAAATCTCCGACTTCACCTCGGCGACGGTCCATTCTCGGCTCGCACGAAACAAGACATCTGCCCGGTCGCCGGAGCGGAATAGAAACTCCGTTTCCCCCGGAGCGGTCGAGTCCGGTGCTCCTATTGTCACCGGATGATCGGCGACGAAACTCTTGAGGGCCTTGTGCTCTCGAGATTCCCCCTCCGAGCGGAGGCTCAGTCCACGTCCGGTCGCTAGCGTCGGAGCCGCGGCCGGATCGAGGCCGAAGTGACTCAGGACGTCCTCCCAGCGTCCGAACGAATAGACCTCCTCCCACAGCGGGGCTACGATCGCACGCTTGCCAGCCATGCTCGCATCCTCGTATTCCGCCTCGCCTGGGCCGACGAGCTCCCCCGGCAACCGAGACGATCGGTTGATGACGAGTACCTCAATCGGCGGGATCTTCTTCTGCCACGTCTCCCCCAACCTCAGCAATTCATTGCCGATGGATATGACCCCCAGATCTTGGACACCCCACCATTGTGACGTTTGACCTCCGGGCGCGGTGCTGCGCAGGGTAGAACCTGGCAGACCGGAAGGAGGTCGACATGGCGCGGCGGCGGTACACACCCAAGCTGAAGGCGCAGGTGGTGCTGGAGGTTCTGTCGGGCGGGAAGACGCCCGGCCAGGTGGCCAAGGCGTACGGAGTGCACCCGAACTCGGTACAGCTCTGGAAGCGGCGCTTCGTGGAGCGGGCGCCGGAGGTCTTCGCCGGGGACACGGCGGTGAACGAGTACGAGCGCCGGATCCGGGACCTGGAGCAACTCCTGGGCAAGAAGGAGGTGGAGATCGCGCTGCTAAAAAATTTCTTGGGCGGGAGGGGCTGAGCGTGGCGGCGAAGGTGGCGCTGGTCTCCGGAGCGCGCGAGGCGCACGGTCTGGGGCCGTCGCTGCGGGCGGCCGGACTCTCGCGCTCGACGTGGTACTATCACACGCGGACGCGGGTCGCCTACGCGGAGAAGTACGCGCACCTGGAGGCGCCGCTGAAGGCGATCGCCGAGGCGCACCCGGAGTACGGGTACCGGCGGAGTACCGCGGAACTCCGGGAGACGTACGGCCACCGGGTGAACCGAAAGGTGGTGGAGCGGCTGCACCGGCTGTGGGACCTGCCCCTGAGGCGCACGGTTAGGCGCCCGAAGCCGAGCGCGGTCCGGCGGGCCATCGACGCCGCGGGGCCGCGCGCCAACCTGCTGTCGGGGCGGTCGAAGGCGGAGATCGGAGCGCTGGAGGTCTTCTACACGGACTTCACCGAACTCCTCTACGCCGGCGGGACCCGGAAGGCGTGGCTGATCCCCATCCTCGATCACCAGGCGAAGTACGTGCCGGGCTTCGCCGTTGGAGCGTCGGCCAACTCCGATCTGGCGCTCTCGGCCTGGACGGCCGCGGAGCGGACCCTGGCCCGCCTCCGGAACTCGCTGGACGGGATCATCGTCCACCAGGACCGGGACCCCGTGTTCACCGGCTACGCATGGACCGGCCAGCTCCTGGCGGCGGGTGCGCGGCTCTCCTACGCCCTCCGGGGACCGAGGGACAACCCGGAGATGGAGAGCTTCTTCGGCCGGTTCAAGGTGGAGAACCGGTCGCTGATCCTCGACGCCGGCTCGCTCGAGGAGCTCGCGGCCGTCGTGCGGGATCGGATCAACTACTACAATCGGGTGCGCCGTCACTCCTCCCTCGGAGACCGGCCACCCCTGACCATCATCGAGGACTTCTACCGCGAGGGCTGAGCAGCACAATAAACCCGGAGGTCGGGTGTCCAACTTTTGGGGGTCACTTCAGATGGCGCCCAAGGGGTAGTTCAGGTTCCGAGGGTTCTCCATCCCAAGTTCGGCGGCTAAAGCTCCGTACTCGATACGGCGTCTGGCGTTCGCTTGCCTCACCAGAATTGGCAGCGCCCTTCGCGCCCTTCGCTGGTAGAGCTTGTCTCCACGAAAGCCGTACCGGGTCTTCTCAGGTGTGCTGTTGCGAACCTCGGCAGGTTGAATCCCGGTCACGGCTTCGTGCCTCGAACGTAACGTCCGTGCCCAACGCGCCGAATGTCTCCTCGTTTGTTGAGCTTATCCAACGCGGAGCGAACATAATGATGGTAGTAGGGGCGACCGTACCGTATCTCCATTAGACGAGGTGTGACCACGGGTGACCCTCCATTTCCCGATAGATTTCCTGCACCGTGATCTCACCGTCCTGGGCACTAACGATCCGCAGCACCGCCTCCTTCCAGGTCTCGGTCACGGTCGCGTCGCCTCCTGGATCACAGCGCCGGGCTCCCCGGACGCCGGGCCGTGGATCACGATGACCGGCGCGGCGACGCGGAGATCGTCCAGACGCAGCTTCCGATCGCACCGCTCGAACAAGCAGTCGGGTTGGCTCGCGGGGTGAGGCACGCCGGGGCCTGCCGGCTCCTCTCCGTAACGGAAATGAGTGACATACGGTGGTTTACGGAAACGATTCACAGGATGACGTAGAGGTCGCCGGAGCCGATCTCGACGGCGCGGTCGGGGAGGTCGATCCGTAGCGTCCCCTCGAGGACGAAGAACGCCTCGTCCGTGTCCGCGTGGTCGTGCCACACGAACTCCTGCGACGCTCATCGCTCCTCCGGGGGGGGGACTACGCGGGTGAGGTAGTCCGCGAGTTCCGGGTCGGGGGAACCGCCGCGACCTTCGTCCGGGGGAGGCGGATAACCCGGCAGCGCACGATACGGGAGCGGCACGACGCGGTCTCCCGTAGCGGTGTTCAGATCCCCGTCCTTCACCCAGCCGTCGGAGTAGATGAGGAAGGTCCGCTTCCAGCCGACCGGCAATTCCGGGAAGGCCTCGGCGTCGAAGCGGAGGGTGATCTCGTCGCCGGCGTTCTGGATCACGTAGCGGTCGTCCCCCTCGCCCACGAGGTCGGTCACGTCTCCGAAGCGCGTGTACAGACCGAAGAGATCGTGCCAGCGGGGCTCGACGGTGACGGAATCGTAGTCGAACCAGTGGGGACCGTAGCGGCCGCCCTTTCTGAATTCGCGCGCGAAACCCCGATAGTGAATGTCCGACGCTGCGGGCATGACTGACGTCACGCGCACCTCGTCCGCGGCGGGGTGGGCGGGGCCGGTCGTGAAGAAGGCCTCGTCCCAGTAGACCATGAGGTTCGTACGGATCCGGACCCGGCGGTCGTCGGTCGGGAAGAGACCGCGCAGGTCGGCGATGACCGTCTTGTCCTTGCCCGAGGGGAAGCTGAGGCCGGGGATCGCGGGCTGCCACTCGCCGCCGGGGCCCATCACGTCCAGCTCCGGGAAGTGCGGCTGGAGCGCGTCGGACTGCCCCAGCGCCACGTTGATGCTCGCGTCCGTGGGGAAGATCCACCCCGTGAGGAAGAGCGTCACGTCCCCGGAGGCCGCCTCCGGCCCGAGGTCGAGGATGAGTTCGTGCGGCTCGGCGATCCCCTGGAAGCGGCCAGGCCGGAACGACGAGACATAGTTGAAGTCGCGCTCGGCGAGCGCCTCGCGGTGATCTCTCCCGTCCTCATCCGTGGCCGAGACCGGGGCGTGCCGCTCCCCGACCCGCCACAGTTCGAGATCGATGGCCGCGGGTGGAATGAACCCCTCATTCACGTACACGCCGATCCCGGAGGGGTGGTCGACGGCGACGAGGTTCACGCCGTCCACGTAGATCGTCTCCCACAGTTCCTCGGTGATCTGCATCACGTACTCGCCGTCCCGCGGCTGCAGCACGCCGTCGGGGAGGCGCCGGTATTCCTGCGAGGGGAAGGCGGGTGCGTAGGCGCGCTGGCCGCCGCCGAGAATGCCGAGGGGCATGCCGAGGGCGCTCTTCCACATCATGTCGCCCACGAACTCGAACCCGTCGCCGTCCCACACGTAGAGCATGGGACACGAACCCTTGAGCGTCTGCTGTTCGACGAGATCCTGATCCGTGCCCGGGAAGTAGAGGTCCTGAGGCACGCCGTTCGGCCAGTAGACACGCACCACGTCGGCCTTGAGGCGTCCGTCGAGGCCGATGAGGGTCGTCGGGTCGGTGACCGTGTGGACCTGGAAAAGGTCCCCGGCCCGCACCTCGACGCGCGCGCCGATCCCGAAGCGGTTGTTCTTGCGGCTCCCTTCGCCGAGTCCCGCGAGGTCGAGCCTGAAGTAGTGGTTCGCGTTGCCGCCGTCGTTGCGCAGGAGCCTTGGGCTACCGTCGTCGTCGAGGGCGAGGAGGTCGGTGTCGCCGTCCTCGTTGTAGTCGAACGCGCGGACCGTGCGGAGTGCGAAGGGGAGATCGGGGAGAAACTCGGCGGCCGGGCCCAGTCGCCCCTCCCCCTCGTTGCGGAACAGCCGCAGACCGGAACCGGACTCGGCGCCGGCCCCCGAGGCCGGCGGCGTGCCAGCGACGGCGAGGTCCAGCCGGCCATCGTTGTCGAAGTCGACCAGGAGCATGTCGCGCGGGACGAGACCGTCGAGCGGCATCGTCGCGGCGAGCGTGAAGGCGTCGGAGGCCGAGCCGTGCAACAGGCGGACGCGGTCCGCTCCGGCGGCGGCGATGTCCAGCCATCCGTCCCCGTTCACGTCGCCGATCGCCACGGCCTGCGCTTCCTCGGTCGCCGCGCGGCTGTCGGCGCCGGCCCCCGCAGCGGAGAGGCGTTCGGTCCGCTCGACGAAGGTGGCCGCGCGCTCGTTGTCCAGCAGGCGGAGGCCGCCCGGGCCTTCCGCGAGGACGATGTCGACGTCGCGGTCGTTGTCCAGGTCGCCGAAGGCCGCGTCGCGGGTGTCACCGTCCGAGGGGCCCGCCAGTCCGAAGTCCGCCGCCATCTCGGCGAAGGTGAGGTCGCCGTTGTTGCGGAAGAGGCGGTTCGCGCCCGTGTGCGACTCGAACGCGTCGAGGTCCCCGTCCTGATCGAGATCGGCGACGAACACCGCGTTGGCCGCGCGGGCCGACCCTGCCGTGGCGGCCGACGAGAGGTCGATCTCCCGGAAGCCTCCGGCCGGGTCGTTGTGGTACGCGCGCGGCACGCTCCCGGCGAACCAGGCGTCGAGGCGGCGGTCGTCGTCGAAGTCGACCCAGATCGCGGCCTCGGCGTCGCCGGCGTCGATAGCCCCGACCTCGTCGGAGGCGTCCACGTAGCGGCCGAGATCGACGCGAAGCACGCGCCCTTCCCCTCCCCGACTCCACAGCAAGTCTTCATCGCCGTCCCCGTCGAAATCACCGATCGCGGTCGCGGCGGCGGCCGCCGCACCCGCCTCCGACGCGCCGGCAAGCGCTTCCAGCCCGGCCAGTTCGGAAGCCTCGGTGTAGCGGAGGACGGTGAGAACGGCCTCCGGCTCCTGGACGCGGAGCGAGACGAGGAAGCTGAAATCGAGCGACGCGACGCCGGCGAGGGGGCCGCCCGGCGACCTCAGCTCTTCGAGGCTCGCCTGGTAGGGCGAGGTGACCTCGAATGCCGCGCGGAAGTCCGCGAATTGGCCGATCGCCGTCGATCCGTCGCCGGCCAGGAGGGCATCTTCGGCGGCCTCGAACGCCGCGCGCGGCCGATCCCGGAAGTCCGGGGCGATCTGGCGCAGACTCTCCATCGTGCCCAAGGCGGCGTCCAGGTCGCCGCGCGCGAGTTGCGCATCGGTCAGTTCGGCGAGAGCGACCAGGTTGCCCGGCGCGGCCGCTGCCAGGCGCGCGAGAACGTCCGCTCGGGCATCGGAGTCCGGGCCCGCCGCCCGGGCCTCCAGCTCCGACAGACCCCACAGGCTGCGCGCGTGGCCCGGGTCCGCCGCCAGCGTCTCGTCCAGCAGCGCCCGCGCCTCCCCGAAGTCGCCCGTCTCGATCCCCAGCGTGGCCAGCGCGAGCGCCAACTCCGCATCGCCCGGCGCGCGCTCCCGCGCCTCGCGGAGGTTCTCCTCCGCCGTGTCGTAGTCCGCCGCCTTGAGCGCCGTCAGCCCGAGCCCCGCGTATCCCGCCGCCTCGGCCGGCGCCATCTCGACGAGCCGCTGGTATTCGGCCCGCGCGTCCTCCAACCGGTCCTGCTGAAGCGCCGCATCCGCCGTCCCCCGCGCGGCCAGGATCTCCGCCAGCGAAGCCTCCGGAACCGGCGGCCGCGCCTCTCCGCACGCGACGATCAGCGCGAGGCCGCAAAGGCCCGCCGCGACCCGCCCACCGTTCCACCGCGACATCTCGCCGCCCCAGCGGCGCCCCTCGGGTTCGCTCAAGGCTCCCGTTCTCCATTTTCCGGATGAGATACCACGAGTTCTGCTCCGGCCTCGACCGGACCCGCCACGGTGCGGCCTCCGGCGGGCCACGTCACGACGACACTGTCGGCCCGAGGCGCTCCTCCCAGGCCCGCGAGCACGGGATTCGCCTCGGACTGCGAGAGATAGGACGAGGCGGTCGAGACCACGAACCGCTGCGTGGCTTCTCCCACGAACACCCGCACCGTCGCCCCGATCGCGCCGAGATTGGGCGCCGCGCCGTCGAGTCGCAACCGTACCCACCCGGGGCCGGCCTCGAGGTCGTTGCGGAAGAGTTTCGCCGGGCCTCCGTTCGTCGAGATCACCAGGTCGAAATCGCCGTCCCGGTCGTAGTCGAGCGTCGCCACTCCCCGCGCCACGATCGGCGCGTCGAACCCTCCGCCAACCAGACCCCCGACGTCGGCGAAGCCCCCGCGCCTGTCGTTCCGGAACAACTGCGGCGGCTGCGCGAAGGTCACATCTCCCTGGATCGCCTCGATCTCCGGCTCGATGTGGCCGTTCCCCAGCACGAGATCCACGTAGCGGTCCAGGTCCAGATCCGCGAAGCGCAGCCCGAAGGTCAGCGGCAGGAGCGTGGAGCGCGTGAGCCGCGCCGCCCCCGCCAGGTCCTGAAACAGCCCCGCCTGGATCTGCGTGAAGAGCGACACCGGCTCGTTCGAGAAGTTGCCGATCCCGATCGAGAGCTGGCCCCGGTTGAGGATATCGCCCGCGTCCACGCCCATCCCGGCGCGCGCCCGCCCGAACTCGTCGAAGGCGACCCCCGCGTGGAGCGCGACATCGACGAACGTCCCATCTCCCTGATTCTCGTACAGGAAGTTCTGGTACGTGTCGTTCGCGATCGCGACGTCCGGCCGGCCGTCTCCCGTGAAATCGTCGATGACGATGCCGAGCGACTTCCCCTCGGGATTATCGAGACCCGATTCCGCCGTCGCGTCCCCGAACCTCCGTCCCGCCCCGCCCGCAGCGGCGCCCTCCAGCCCGGGTTCGTTCCTCAGGAGACGGCAGGACTCGCCGTTGTATTCCTCGGGGGTCGCGTAGGACTTGTTCACGCCGTCGCGACTGAAGAAGAGGTCGGTTTCCGGCGTCCAGTCCACGTAATTGCACACGAGGAGGTCGAGCCAGCCGTCGCCGTCCGCGTCGAACCACGCCGCGGCGGTCGACCACGCCGGCTCCGCCGCGCCGGGGGCGTTCCCTTCAGTTCCCGTCTCCCGCGTCACATCGGTGAACCGCCCGCCATCGTTCCGGTACAACCGATTATCACCGACCGCCGTCACGTAGAGGTCCGTGTCGCCGTCCGCGTCGTAGTCGGCCGCCGCTCCCCCCATCCCGTAGATGGGTCGCTCGAGCCCGGCCTCGGCGGTGACGTCGCGGAACGTCCCGTCCCCCAGGTTGTGCAGGAGCATGGAGGCGGCGCCCCGGTCCTCGGCGCGTCCCTCCCACCCGGTGCTGTTCACGAAGAAGAGGTCGGGCCATCGGTCTCCGTCGTAGTCGAGCACGATGACGCCGCTCCCCATCGTCTCCGGCATCCACTTCTCGCCGAAGGCGCCCGTCGCATGCACGAAATCGATGCCCGCCGCGGCGGTGACGTCGGTGAATCGGATGGAGGTGGACGCGTCGCTCCCGGCGCGCTCGGTGAAGCCCGGGCGCGTCTGCGTGTATGACGGTGCCTCCGCGTCCTCCGCCCCGCCCCCGCCGCAGGCGGTCGTCGCCGGAGCGAGGAGCCCAACGGCGAGGAGAGTTGTTCCGCGAGCGCTCATGGCCCTCCGCCGCCGCCCGGTCGCGCCGCCTCTGCCGAAGCCTCCGTCCGCACCGAAGCCTCCGCACCGGCGACCGGCCGCAGTTCGTGCGTGTGGATGTCCTGTGCCATGAGGTTCACGCCCGGGTTCTCCGACCTGTACGCCCTCGTGATCGCCTGTGCCGCCTCGTCGATGCCGTAGCGCTCGAACGCCGCCTGGCCCAACTCGGCCTCCTCGTCGCGCCCCATCGCCCGCAGGCTCAGCATGCGGCTGTAGTGCGCCTGCCGGTGCTCGGGATCGATGGCCAGCGTGCGGTCGAACGCTTCGACCGCCGCCTCGTATCGCTGGTCCAGATATCGCGTCCGGCCCAACTGGAACCAAGCCTCGCGATCCTCGGGGAAGGCGTCGAGCACCGCAAGATACGCGGCCTCGGAGGCATCATACACGCCGTCCTCCTGGTGCGCGCCGCCCCACACCCACGCCACCCTCGGATCCCCCGAGGTGACGGTTTCCGCCCGTCCGAGGTTGTTGAACGCATCCCTGAGGTTGCCGGCGGCGAGGGCCATGCGCGCCAGGTTGAGCGGCCCGTCCACCCGGTCCGGGAAGAACTCGGCCACCCGCTCGAATGGACGCTCGGCGAGACGGTCGTTCCCCTCCCGGAGGAGCGCGATCCCGTAGTCGTTGTAGCGGACCCAGATCTCCTCGTCCTGCTCTTCCGACGACACCGGATCTACGCGGCCGCCGACCCCGATCACGACCTCGTCGCTGGCGATCTCGGTCACCGGCAGATCCGGGACCTCGTCGAACTCCGCGAACCCCGCCGGGTTGGCCCCGAACGCGAACTCGGTGTACGCCCGGTCGAACTTCCGCCACAGCACCCGGGCCCGCGCCGTCAGCGAACCCGCCGGCAGGTCCGGGGGCAGCGTGATCCGGTAGTGCGCCACGTCCGCGCTCCCGGGACCGATCACGTTCACCGCCGCGGTGACGTGGATGTCCTGCGCGTTCCGCTTCTGGATCGGCCGCCCATCCCCGTCGAGGATCACGGCCTTGAACATGTGCGCCATGGGGTCGAGGTGCCCGTCGGTCCCGATCTCGCCGCTGATCGCGATCCGCCGACCCTCGTCATCCACCAGTTCGAATTCGAGCCAGCCCTCGTTGGAGTCGTTCGTCCCCCCGGGGAAAGTGTGTCCCACGCCCTGGTTCCGGACGACGACCTCGAAGGTGACGGTTTCCCCCGGAGATACGCTCGGAGGCGAAAGGTCGAGCCCCATCACGGGCTCGTCGTCGGGACCCCGCCGGAGGGCGAAGATGTCGACGCGCAGCTTCTCGTCCCGCAGGAATTCCTCGATGCGGCGCAGGGTCGCGGTGTCGCCGCGCAGGAAGGGGAGCGCCGTGTTGACGGCGAGGAAGCGGTGTGAGCGCACGCGCCCGTTCTCGGCCGACACATCGCCCAGCGGCGCCTCCTCCGGCGGCATGTGGCAGTCCTGGCACACGCGGGCGGCCGCGGGGAGGTAGAAGGTGCGCGAGGCGTTCCGCGCCACGCCGCTGTCGTGCCACGCGTCGTACTCGTTCTGTCCGCGCAGCCAGCGATAGTTATTGACCGGATCGGTGAGGCTCACCTTGTGGCAGGTGGCGCAGAACTCCGACGTCGAATGGAGCGGTTTGAGGAGCTGCCCCATGTGGACGGAGGGCTTGGCCTTGAGCGCCGCGTCGTGCAGGTAGGCGCCCAGCGTGCCCGCCTCGGCTTCGGCGAACAGGTACGGGTCCTCCTGCTCGTCCGCGATGTTGTAGTTGCCGTTCCCCGTGTTGTCGTGGATGCGGTCGATCGCGTGGCAGGCCAGACACGTGAGCCCGGCCTGAGCCTCGACGGTGGCGGGGTCGATCGGCGCGTCCATGGCGCCGGCCAGCATGAGCGCCGGGTCGTGACACCCGCTGCACCACTTGCTCTTGACCCGCCCCGCCGCGTCGGGCTCCAGTCCGAACTCCTGCAGGTGCGCGATCACCTCCGGCCCGGCCTCCAGCGACCCCTCCCGCATGTCCTCGATCGTCGCCGTATAAAAGGGATTGTTGAAGGAGGCGAAGCGGTGCGCGGAGGTCGCCCACTGGGCCGTCACGTCGGGGTGGCAGCGCACGCATTGCGTGGCCCCGATGAGTTCGTCCATTGCGAACCCCCGCCGCTCCACCTCGGACCGGACGCGCGCCGCGCGCTCCCGGGCCGCCTGCGCCGCGAGTTCTCCCGCTTCCATACGGGTGATGATGCGGGAGGGCAGATAGGTCCCGGTGCTTGTCGTGGTCGCCGCCGGGAAGAACGGGCTCCGGGGCGGGACGAGGCCCGTCGGGACGAAGTCTGCCTCCACGAAGCGCGACACATCCCGGTCGCGCCCTCCGGGACCCTCGTTGAGCCCCTGGGCGAGCGCGGCCTCGGCCTCCGGCGTGAGTTGCAGCCCGCGGTGCGTGAGGCTGTGCCACGCGACGAGGACGAGAAGAACGCCGCCCGTGGCGAGGACGAAACGACGGGCCCGGATCCGGGGCGGACGCGCGTAGCTCACGAGCCGGTGCCCGGCGTAGGCGGAGACGATGAGGACGGCGCTCCCCACATGCGCCCACCACGCCCAGCTGTTCTCGCGGCTCGCCGCCGCGGTGAGGATGAAGAGACCGGTCAGGACGAGGACGCCGCCCATGAGCCCCATCCCTATCCCGGTCAGGATCGAGGCACGGTGCTTCCGCTTCCACACGGTCGGGAGGTGAGCGGCCAGGAACCCGAACATGATCGCGGCCAGGACGAGCCCGACCCCGGTATGCGTAAGCACCATCGTCTGGAACAGCTTGGGGAGCGAGTTCTCCCCCACCGCGAAAAAGTCGAGCCCGAGCCCGTCCGCGACCCGGTTCGCCAGCAGGTAGAGGGTGTTCGCCAGCATGAAGACGGCAACGCCGAGCCCGAGCCGGAGCCAGCGCTGGAGCCCGATGCCGAGGATGGAACGCAGCACCGGCCGCCCGCGCCGGGCGCTGGTGGGGGAGCCGTGCGTCGCCGCGGAGGCAACCCCGTTCGTTACTTCCGGCCCCTGGTCCCGTCCTGGTCCGCTCATGACTCGAACGAAACCGCAAGCGCCGCGCCCGCGCAACCGATACGGGCCGCCGAACTACCCTTCGACCCGTCGCTTGCATATGCGGCCGAAGTCGGGCGGGACGATACGTTATAGGACACGGCGAGGAGCGGGAGGAGCCCATGAAGGTGCTGATCATCGCCGGTCCGAACGGGGCCGGCAAGACGACGTTTGCAACGGAATACTTGCCTCTCATGGGGCCGGAAGTACCCTTCGTAAACGGCGATGCGATCGCGGCGCAGCTGAATCCGGACGCGCCCGATGCGGCCGCTCGCGAGGCCGGTAGAGTCGCGCTCCGCCGGATGGAGTCGTACGCAGCCAACCGCGGGGACTTCGCGTTCGAGACCCTCGTCGCCGCGTCAGGCAGTGCTGGCATCCTGCCGTTACCTCCTCCCGGATGGCGCATCCGGGAGGGGCCGGCCGCGACGGACGCCGGCGCGCGGGAACGGTTGGGCCGCCGAGATTATTCCACGAGGAGAAGCGCCATGACGAGGGAAGCAACGCGCGCCCCGGACCGGTTCCCGGAGGGAGAACCATCGGTCGAGAACGTCATGATCGCCCTGCGCCAGGCGCGGGAGGTCGCACTGGCCCGCGCCGAGGCGGTTCGGCAACGCCAGGCCGAGGCCGCGCGAGCGGAGAAAGTGTCCTCCGCCTTGGAGGGTTGATCGGGGTCGCGGATATTCGAGAGGCACACCTTTACCGATGACACCGGCAGTCTACTGTGCGGATGTCGGGTCGATCAGCGCGAAGAACTTCGGCTGGGCCGGGCCGACGACGAAGGGGCTGATCGAACCGGCACCGTGACGTGGCTTGATTCATAGCCAGTTTAGCGATATTACCTTCCTACGATAAACTCGCTAATCTCCACATAAACCGGGCGCCCGATGGATCCGATTCTCAACCCCTATGCCCCCGGAGCGGGCATGCCCCCACCCGAGTTGGCGGGCCGCGACGACCTCCTGAAACGGGTCCGGATCACTCTCGAGAGGGCACGTCTGGGCCGCCCCGCCAAGAGTGTCCTCGCGGTCGGCCTGCGCGGCGTCGGCAAGACCGTGATCCTCCTGAAGTCGAGCGACTACGCCGAGTCGAAAGGCATGCTGGTTACGCGTGTCGAAGCCCCCGAATCGCGCTCGCTACCGGCGTTGCTGGCGCCGGGTCTGCGCCTGGCCATGATCGAGCTGGCGAGAAAGTCGCGCGCTCGTGAACTGGCAAGGCGGGCACTCCGGGGCCTGGCGGGATTTGCCGGCGCCCTCAAGGTGAAGTATCGCGATATCGAGGTCGGCCTTGACTTCGATCCCGAACCGGGCCTCGCGGACAACGGCGATCTCGAGCTTGACCTGCAGGCCCTTCTGCAAGCCGTCGGCGAAGCGTGTGCAAGCGCCGACACCGGTTTGGCCATGTTCGTTGACGAACTTCAATACGTCACCGAAGACGAGCTGGCGGCCCTGATTGTCGCGCTTCACCGCACCGCGCAACGCGGTCTTCCCGTCACTCTCGTGGGGGCGGGTCTCCCGCAGTTGCGCGGGCGGATGGGCCGGGCAAAGTCCTACGCCGAGCGTTTGTTCGACTTTCCGGAGGTGGGTCCGCTGTCATGGGAAGCCGCGTCGACAGCGATTGTCAAGCCGGCTCGGGATCTGGGAGTGGACTTCCAGCGGGAAGCGGTCGAAATGGTCCTCCGGGAGGCCGAGGGATACCCCTACTTTCTCCAGGAGTGGGGGAAGCACGTCTGGGATGCGGCCGAGGGATCACCGATCACCGCAAGCGATGTGCGGTCGGCATCGGCATCGACCCTCGCGACACTTGACGAGGGGTTCTTCATGGTTCGCTTCGATCGATTGACTCAAGCGGAGCGAAAATACCTCCGGGCAATGGCCGAACTCGGCCCGGGACCACATCGCTCGGGGCAGATCGCCGCGGAACTCGGCCGGACGGTCACCTCGCTTGCTCCCATGCGCGCCAAACTGATCTCAAAGGGAATGATCTGGAGCCCCGGCCACGGCGACACCGCGTTTACCGTTCCGCGTTTCGACGGTTTCATGCGGCGGATCCTGCCCGGAGCCGATTGGCGTTTGTAGTCAACCCGCGCGGCCCGTGGCCACGACATCCCCGAGCCGGTCGCCCGCCGCCGGTTCGAGCGAAGCTGGAGCAACTTCGTCGAACTGTACCGCCCCGTTGCAGACGAATGGCAGGTCTACGACACTTCGGGCCGGTTCGCCACCCTCGTCGCCGCGCCAGGCAGTGCTGGCATCCTGCCGTTGCCTTCCCCCGTACGGCGCATCCGGGAGAGGCCGGCCGCGACGGACGCAGGCGCGCGGGGACTTCGATTCGATTCGTTCCGCGTCCTACTGAACCCGGAGACAGGCGGAGAGACCCCATGACGAAGGATGCGACGCACGCCCCAGACAGGTTCCCGGACGGAGAGCCTTCGATCAAGAATGTGATGATCGCGCTAAGACAGGCGCGAAACGACGCACTGGCCCGCGCCGAAGCGGTTCGGCAACGGCAGGCCGAAGCCGCGCGGGAGGAGAAGGTGTCGTCCACCGTGGAGGCTTGATCGCGGGCGCGACGGAGACGATGTCGGGCTCTCGTACGAGAGTGTTCAGAGGGCCAGCCGAGCGCCGATACGAACCGGGACCGTCACGAGCGTTCGGAGCCCGGGCCTCCCTCCCGGTTCGAACGTGGAAAGGGAGTTTGCCCGCACGGCGAAGTCGAACAACACGGACCAGCGCGATGAGACGGGGAACCCCAGGCGGAGGTTGCCACCCGCCGCGACGTCCCAGTCGAAGGCAAGTTGCCGCCCGTTGTGCAGGATCGCCGTGTAGGATCCGGGGATTCGGGAAGCCCGCACCACGCCGGCCTGAGCCGCCACGACAACCCACGGCCCGCCGCCGTCCCCCGCCAGTCTGAACTCGTGTCCGAGCCGGGCCAGGAGACTCGAGACTCCCGCGGCATCACCGAACAGGAAGTCCTGCGCGGACTACCTTGCTCCACCCAGCACCCGCGCTACCGCCGGCTCAGCGCTTCCAGGCCGTAGCGTCCGGGATGCCCCGACTGAACAGCACCTCCAGGCCCGGCTCGGGAGAGAGGGCTGCCATGTCCCCCTGTGCGAGCGGCAAGTCACGTAGAAATCCGCGCACCTGCCCCGTCGGCGGATGACGCAGGATGACCATCGGACGGTGGGTCTCTCCATCCAGCGTCACGGAACCTCCGGGGCCGGACATCGTGATACTCGCCAGACTACCCGCCCACCCAGCCTGGATCGGAAGGGCGAAGGCGAAGGCAGAACCTCCGCCGCCGTCGGCCACATCCGGCAGGCCGAAGCGCAGCGAGAACAGCTCACCGCCTCCGGCCGAGCGTCCCACGATCTCGTATTCGCCGCCGGACCGGGGAAGCGCCGGCGGGGCATCGACGATGAAGGCCGGCTCCAGGAAGGGAATGTCGTCAGCGTCGACGCCGCCCCAAAGGAGGAGCGACTTCGCCCGAGCGGCGACGTTTGTCGTGTTGGCACCCCCTTCGTCCCTCAGCCGGAAGCGTAGCGCATTGATGAAGTGGAAGTCGCTGATCCACCGGGGACTGCAGTAGCTCATCAGGTCCGCCGTGGAGGGCTCCACCAGCGCGCCGCCATCGCGGAAATCGTATCCCCATCTGCCGATCGAACCGTCCGGGTAGGGAAAGGAGGGGTCAGGGTCGCCCAGTCCGCACGGCGCGTGGTAGAGCCTCATGTTGTGCCCGAGTTCGTGAGCCATGGTCCAAAAGTTCGGCACCGCGAAGCTCGACCGGCCGGGAGCAAACGCCAGTCCGCTGGCGCCTGTGACAGATCCTGCCATGGTGCCCATGTAGTGACCGGTCCCCCCTTCCATGACTCGAATCGCCTCGACCTGCTCCAACAACGCGAGTGCCTCGTTGCTCGTGCTCACCACGGGCTCGTGGGCATCCACCTCCAGATCCCGGACCGGCAGCAACGTGCGTATGCCCCAGACCAACTCATGGTTCTCGGAGTCTTCGGCCATGCCCGTGGTCGTGTCCAGGATGGACGAGTCCGGTGCCGAGGCCCACAGAAACGGAATCAGGGTGAGATCAAGGGGCGGCATGGCCTGAACATCGACCGCCATGCGGCCCGTCTCGGGGATCCGCTTCACCGCGAGCAGCCCGTGGTCGAGCGTATTGTCCGGGTCGATTTCGACCACCATCTCCAGGCCCGGCTGCACGATGTCCCCGGAAATCTCGGCGTTGGCCGACTTCGCGAGGTCGCCCTCGTCAACCTCTGTGGGGATGGCGGTTGACTGGTTCGCGATGTCCACGACAAGCCTCTCGGCTCCGCTCAGGTAGAATCTGGCCCGGACGGGGGGAATGCCCTCGGAGGTAGCGTGCGTCGCCCTCACGAACACGCGCAGCAGGGTTTCCTCGCCCGCGACGAGCGGCACCGGGAAAACCCGCGACTGCACTGCCTGGGTCAGGAACGCATCGGACCAACCCGGGTTGGCGCAGGTGGCCACGAGCGATTCGTCGAGGCCGTTCAGCCACTCCCGGAAGCTGGCGTCGAAGGGCGCACAAAGTTCGGTACCATCCGCCTTCAACTGTTTGAGTTGGCGGAGAGATGTCAGGCTGGCCGGAAGGGCTCCCCGCAGCCTGGCGTTGTTCGTCAGGAGCATGGACTCGAGACTCGTCATCCCCGCCAACTCCGGCGGCACCGGGCCCGTCAAATCGTTGTAGGCCACGTCCAGGTATGTAACGTTGGTGAGGCGGCCAAGCGTGGGCGGGATCGGGCCCGTCAGGTCGTTGCCGGCCAGCTCCAGGGTCTTCAGGCTGGCGAGACCTCCGAATTCAGGCGGGATCGGGCCCGTCAGGTTGTTGAAAGGCAACGTGAAGTGCCACAAATTGGAGAGGTTGCCGAGTTCGGGAGGGATCGGGCCGGTTATTTCGTTGCTCGGTAGCCCCAGGAAAAACAGCTGGGAGAGACTGCCAAGCTCGGGTGGGAGGGAGCCTGTCAGGTTGTTGTTTGCAAGCTGAAGCGCTATGACGCGCCCGCCGTAGTCGCTAATCAGCACGCCGGACCACTCATTGATTGGAGCGTCGGTCAACCAGTTTTCGCTGAAAGTCCAGTCGGATCCGCCTGTGGCCTCGTATAAGGCCACGAGCGTCGCGCGGTCCGTGTTGATTACCGTAATCTCCGCCATCCCTGTTGCGCCATCGGCGGTCGCCGTGATCGTCGCGGTGCCTTCGGCGAGCGCGAAGACGAAGCCCGAGTCGTCATGGAACGCTACCGCCACTGACTGATTGCTCGACGTCCAAGCGAGTTCCGCCCCGGCCACTACATGTCCGTTTTCGTCCAACGCCACCGCGGTCAGGCGCAGCGAGTCCCCGGGACTGACGGTGACCGCAGGCGGCGACACGATAACCTCGCTTACTCGCCGCCTCACGGTCACCGCCGCGTACCCCGTCACCCCGGAAGACGTGGCCCTGACCTCTGCTCCTCCGCTGACGACCCCGGTGACCAGCCCCGACCCGTCCACCGTAGCGACGGAAGTGTCGCTCGACGCCCAGACGAATTCGGCCCCCGCCACCGGGTACCCGTTCGCGTCCCTGGCCACAGCCTCCAGCCGCAGCGTGTCCCCCTCGAGCAACGTGGCCGCCGCTGGCGACACCGCAACCTCGCTCACTCCCCACATCACCTGCACCGCCGCGATCCCCGTCACCCCGGAAGACGTGGCACTGATCTCTGTGTCACCGCTGGCGACCCCGGTGACCAGCCCCGACCCGTCCACCGTAGCGACGGCAGTGTGGCTCGACGCCCAGACGAATTCGGCCCCCGCCACCGGGTACCCGTTCGCGTCCCTGGCCACAGCCTCCAGCCGCAGCGTGTCCCCCTCGAGCAACGTGGCCGCCGCTGGCGACACCGCAACCTTGCTCACTCGCTGCCTCACCGTCACCTGCACCGCGGCGGACCCCGTCACCCCGGAAGACGTGGCACTGATCTCTGTGTCACCGCTGGCGACCCCGGTGACCAGCCCCGACCCGTCCACCGTAGCGACGGAAGTGTCGCTCGACGCCCAGACGAATTCGGCCCCCGCCACCGCGTGCCCGTTCGCGTCCCTGGCCACAGCCTCCAGCCGCAGCGTGTCCCCCACGACCAACGTGGCCGCCGCTGGCGACACCGCAACCTTGCTCACTCGCTGCCTCACCGTCACCTGCACCGCGGCGGACCCCGTCACCCCGGAAGACGTGGCCCTGACCTCTGCTTCTCCGCTGACGACCCCGGTGACCAGCCCCGACCCGTCCACCGTAGCGACGGCAGTGTCGCTCGACGCCCAGACGAATTCGGCCCCCGCCACCGCGTGCCCGTTCGCGTCCCTGGCCACAGCCTCCAGCCGCAGCGTGTCCCCCTCGAGCAACGTGGCCGCCGCTGGCGACACCGCGACCTCGCTCACTCCCGGCCTCACCGCCACCGCCGCGCTCCCCGACGCCGACCCCGCCGTCGCGGTGATCGTGGCCATCCCGTTGGCCGCCGCAGTCACTAGACCCGACGCGTCGACCGTCGCAACGGCCGCGTCGCCGCTGCTCCACGAGACCACCATCCCGTTCATGATCCGGCCGAGTTGGTCTAGCACCTCGGCCCTCAGCCGCACCGTATCCCCCAGCGCGGTCAGTTGGGCCGCGGCGGGGGTCACCGTCACCGAGGCGGGCTGGGGCGCGGGCGGCGGCGGCGGCGGACGGGTCGGCGCCGTGGAGGAGTCCCCGCAGGAGAGGCCCGCGACCAGCGCGAACAGGACGACAACGCCGCCTCTTCGCCGGATGAAGGGTTCTTCGCTACTCATAGGGCCGTGGCCGTGAACGGACGTGGTCCGAGATCCTCATCTATGGGGCTTCCGCCATCGCAACCGGTTTGGATGTGGGATCCTCCGCGCGAGCCCCCCCCATAATGGGGGTGCTCCGGCAGCGGCGAAAGCCGACCCTATCCGGCAGCCTCGACCAGTTCGTACACGGCCACGGTGGGGACATCGAACTCGTTGCGTTGGCTGATGAGCACCCAGTCCGGGCCGGCGTCGAGGAGCACGGAGCCGGAGGGCATCTTGAGGCGTCGCAGCCACGCTCCGTTGCGGTCCAGCAGGTGCAGTTCTTCGCCGGGCGCATGCCACGGGTGCGTTCTGACCCACAGGCCGCCGTCCCTCAGTGAGAGGAGGGCTTCGTACGCGGGGAAGCGGTCGGGCAGATACTCCCGTCTCCGTGGCCAGACCTCACGTTCGAAGCGCCGGCGACCCTCGGGGTCGGCATAGCGGTCCAGGCCCATGAGGTAATCGCGGTACCGGCCCACCTGCTCTTCGGTGACCGCGAGGTCGGGGCCGGCCCAGCGCGCGATGCGCGTGACGCGGCCCGTCCAGTCCAGATGCTCCAGTTCGTAGTTGTCGGCCGTGCCGTACCACACGCCCGGTGCCCCGCGTCGGCGGAGACGATGTCGGCTCTCACACGAGAGTGTTCAGAGGGCCAGCCGGGCGCCGATACGAACCGGGACCGCCAGGAGCGTTCGGAGCCCGGGCCTTCCTCCCGGCTCGAACGTGGAAAGGGAGTTCGCCCGCACGGCGAAATCGAACAAGACGGACCAGCGCGATGAGACAGGGAACCCCAGTCGGAGGTTGCCACCCGCCGCGACGTCCCAGTCGAAGGCAAGTTGCCGCCCGCTATGAAGGATCGCCGTGTAGGATCCGGGGATTCGGGAAGCTCGGACCACGCCGGCCTGAGCCGCCACGACAACCCACGGCCCGCCGCCGTCCCCGCCAGTCTGAACTCGTGTCCGAGCCGGGCCAGGAGACTCGAGACTCCCACGGCACTACCGAACAGGAAGTCCTGCGCGTTGAGGCGATACAAGTCCAGGTCGATGCCGAACCGGATCGAGGGGCGACCACATTCGAGCCCCAGGACTCGCTCACGGGTTGGCCGGGCGCAGCGTCACTCTACTATGTTTATAATAGACCGCCTACTTGCACCGGACCTGGAGGCGGCAGCGCAGGGCGAGCTGTTGCGACCGGAGTGCGGTCGTGGAGAGCGAAGTCCAGGAGAGCCAGTGCCGCCAAGGACACTCACCAGCCTCATCATCGCGACTTCTCTCGCGGCCTGTGATGCCGGAGCGGGCGCTTCCGGTGCCGGTCCCTACGTCGTGGTCGAGACCCGCGGCGACACCACCGTGGTGCGGACCCTGTCGGGAAGCGTGTGGGGCGCCGACGCCAGGCTGGTTCCGCAGATCTCAATCGGCGAGGTGGAGGGGCCGGAGGAAGTTCTATTCGGACGCATCGGGTCGATCGCTGTGGACGATGAAGAGCGGATGTACGTGCTGGATAGCCAGGCCCTGAACGTTCGCGTCTTCGATTCGGCCGGAGAGTACCTCGAGACGCTGGGAGGACCCGGCGAGGGACCGGGCGAGTTGAGCTCCGCCGAGTCGGTCGTGCTGCTGGCTGATGGTCGCGTGGCGGTGAACGACCAACTCGACCACCGGGTCCAGTTGTACCGCCCCGGCCGTGGCGAGACGGAGGCATGGCCCTACAGCGCAGGCGTCCTGATTGTCGGCTCTCGGCAGCAGTTGTACGCCGACCGGCATGGCCGGACGTTCGTGGTCGTTCCCCAGTTCTCCTCCGTCGGAGATTTCGTCCGGTACGCCATCGTTCCTCTGGACTCCAACGGGGTACCGCAGGATACGCTTCTCCCTCCCGGCGGCGACTTCGAGCCTCCCTCGGTCGAACTGGAACTCGGCATGGACTCCGGACCCTTTCGCAGGATATCGCCAACCATACCCCTGACGGCGCGGCACTATTGGACCCTGAACCCGGACGGACGCTTCGTGACCGGCGTCTCCACCGACTACCGGGTCGACATGGAGCGTGAAGACGGCGTCCTTCGTATCGAGCGCGTTTACGAGCCGGTCGCCGTGTCGGAAGCCGAGCGCAGCTACTACCGCGAGGATACGACGCGGAGCATGCGCCTGACCCAGCCCGACTGGAGCTGGAACGGGCCACCGATCCCCGAGACGAAGCCTCCCTTCCGGGGCCTCATCGCTGGCCGCGACGGACGGATCTGGGTACAGCTTTGGACGGAGGCGTATCCCGAGGAGAACGAGGATTATGATCCCGACAACCCGCGCTCCGATCCCGTGACCTGGCCCTCCCCGCTCCGCTACGACGTGTTCGAGCCGGACGGCACCTACCTGGGCGCGGTTGTGCCCCCCGAGGGTTTCGCGGATTACCCGCAGCCGATCTTCGCTGGCGACGACGTATGGGCCGTGACCCGCGACGCCCTCGGCGTCGAACGCGTCGTCCGCTTCCGCATCGAGGTGGAAGGATGATGCTTGTGAACAGCCTCAGACGGACGCTTCCGTTCCTCGCGGCCGGCTTGGCGGCCTGCTCCGGCCCGGAGGCCGACGCGTCCGCCTCGCTCGACCGACCGATCACGCTCGAACGCGTCCGCACGATCGTCCGTCAGGACACGACCCCGGCGACCGCCTGGCTCAACCGACCGAACCAACTTCGATACGACTCCGTCGGCGGGCACCTGTTTGGCTTGGAGTGGGGCGACCGTCGGATCGTGCAGTTCACGACCAGCGGTGAGTTCCTGGGTTACTTCGGCAGCCCGGGCGAGGGTCCCGGAGAGATCAGCAATCTCGGTGACTTCGGGGTGGGCGCTGACCACGTGACCGCCCTGGACGGGGGATCCGGCAAGCTCGTCGTCTTCGACAAGTCTTCGCGACAGATGCGGGTCGAGATCCGCATCGACAGGTGGCTCAGGGACATGGCGGCCATCGGGGACACGCTGCTCGCCGTGCTTCCGGGCACGGACGGCTCCCTCTTCGAGCTGTTCCACACAGACGGGCACACCCTCGGCTCGTTCGGAGACGGTGCCTTCCTGACCGGTATCTGCTCCTGTTCGATCACGCACATCGGTGACGGCAGGCTCGTGGTGCTGAACGCCGATATCCCCGAGGGACAGATCCATGGGCTGGACGGGTCGCTGCTCGGCGCCTTCACCTTCGCGGAACTCGACCATGTGTTGGCCGAATGGCAGGTGGCGTTCGGCGAAAAGATGCGGCGCGCCTCAGGGTTGGTCGGCCCGGCAGGGCAACGCTTAAGGGGGGGAAAGATCTGGGTCAACATGGCAGGCGTCACGGACGAGGGGTCATTCCTCGTGACCGCCACGCCCGAGGATCTCGGCGTCAACCCGTGGGAACTATGGAGACTCGATCATCAAGGCCGCATTACCGACCGCTATGTGTTCGATGGGATCTGGATCCAGGCGTTCACCGCCGCCTTCCCGACGATCTACGCCCTCGGACTCGGTGACGAATTCGGCGTCTACGAATACCGCGTCCCCCAGCCCCCCGAGCCCCGCTAGCCCGTCACAATCGGCGCGAACCGCCCGTTCCCCGGTGGGGTATGGGAGAGATATGAAGCGGTCCACACCGTAAGGGCACGGGGAACCATGAGAAGCACCGTGAGCAGGGCTATCATATTGGTCATCGTTCTCTTCGGAGCGGCGTGCGGCTCCGAGGGTCCGTTCGAATCCGTCGACGAGACCAGGGCCGAGGAGATTCGGGCGGCGCTGCAAGACCGTTCCTTCCGTCAGTTCGACCCCCACGTGGACGGCAGCCCTCGCAAGGGCGTCATCCTCGACTTCTTCGACGGATTGCGTCTGTGGGCGCAGTATGCCGAAGGGAACCACGCGATCCACGAGTGGGAGATATCCTCTCCCGAATACCGCATCGAGCAGTCCGCCTCGGGCGCGGAAATCAGACTCGTCTTCGCCGCGCCCACCTCGCGACGGACCCTCACCACACCCTGCGACGACTGTATTCCGGTCTCGGGGATCTCGATCTCGATCCGGGACGTGTTCGACGAGGAGCGGATCCGGTTCCGGGTGAACGATCCGGACGGCGCCCTCCCGTCCCCCTTCCCCGTGTTCACATCGTGGACCCGCTTCCGGGAAGACGAGATCTTCGACTGACGGGTCGACGGGGGTGATATCTTCCCCCCGGCACGGATATCAGCGCTAACAACGACCGGTTCTTCAGGACGAAGACCGAGAACCAATACAGAACGATGAATAACGATGAATAGCGATACTGAGACTCTGGTCATCATCGGCTCGGGCCCCGCGGCCTGGACGGCCGCCATCTACGCGGCCCGCGCGAACCTCAACCCGCTCGTCTACGAGGGCGCGGGGAGTCGCACCATGATTCCCGGCGGGCAGCTCATGTTCACCACCGACGTGGAGAACTACCCGGGCTTCCCCGACGGCGTCAGCGGCATCGACATGATGCTGGACTTCAAGAAGCAGGCCGTGCGCTTCGACACCCGCGTCGTCACCGAAGACATCGTCGAAGTGGACTTCTCACGCCGTCCCTTCCGGCTGCGCTCCTCCGAGGGACAGGAGGTCCTCGCGGAGACGGTGATCGTGGCGACGGGCGCCAACGCGCGCTGGCTGGGCGTGCCGGGCGAGGAACGGCTCGCGCAGAGCGGCGGCGGGGTGTCCGCGTGCGCGGTGTGTGACGGGGCGCTGCCCCACTTCCGCGGGCAGGTCGTCGCCGTGGTGGGAGGCGGAGACAGCGCGATGGAGGAAGCCCTCTACATGACCAAGTTCGCCGGCGAGGTGCTGCTCGTTCACCGCCGGGACGAACTGCGCGCCTCGCAGATCATGCAGGAGCGGGCGCTGGCCAGTGACAAGATGCGCTTTCTGTGGAACCGGACGGTCGAGGAGGTGCTGGGCGATGACGTGATCACCGGCCTCCGGCTGCGCGACACCGTGACCGGCGAAGCGTCGGAGGTCGAGGTGGGAGGGATGTTCGTGGCGATCGGCCACATCCCCAACACGGGCTTCCTTCAGGGCCAGATCGACCTCAAGGAGAACGGCTACGTGCGGCTGCCGACGGCATGGCGGACCGAGACGAACGTGCCGGGGGTGTTCGCGGCGGGCGACATCATGGACGACTACTACCGGCAGGCGGTGTCGGCCGCGGGCACGGGGTGCATGGCGGCGTTGGAGGCCGAACGCTTCCTCGCCCACAACGGCCCCGGATGACCCGGATGCCGCTGGCGGGGCGAGATGTCGCGGCCGGCGCGGGGACAAGCCGCATTCGCGGCGCGGATCTGCTTCCGGCGGATCGCCGAACCGGCTAGCGGGAGGACGGATCCCGTCGTACCTCCTCGGAACCTTCCCTGATCATCGCGTAGGGCATGAACCGAAGGACGTCCGGCGCGAACAGCTTCCGGATCCACGCCGCAGCCGCTTCTTCTCCGCGGAAGAATGAATCGCGTCCATAACCGTTATGAATCGTGTTGATAATAGTGGATCATCGATCCTGCGCGCGAAGCTCCTGATCCGCGACGGGGGGGGGCGCCGAGCCGACGTGCAGTGCTCACCACAAGACGATTCACCAGAAGATGACGTAGAGCACCGCCGCCCCCGCGATGACGCCGCCGGCCCAGAGTCCGGCGCCGGCCGCGGGCGTCAGGTCCACCCCGTCCGCGGCGCGCGGCAGCCGGCGCGGGACCGCGAGCGGACGGGCCCGCGTCACGGCCACGATGAACGCGCAGATCACCAGGAAGGTGATCGCCATGTGGTGCAGGAACGCGACCTCCGGCAGCGCCCACAGGAGCAGGCCGTAGACCGGGACCCCGAGCACCATCCCCCCGAAGGCGGCTGCCGGCGGGGTCCGCCGGGCGAAGATCCCGAACAGGAACGCCGCCACGATCCCCGGCGAGATGAACCCCCAGAACATCTGGATGTACTCGAACACGCTCGGCGCCCGGGCCACCAGCGGCGCCCACAGACACGCGACCACCACCAGCACGCCGGTCGTCACCCGCCCCACGGCCATCAGCCGGCGCGATGACGCCTGCGGCCGCAGGTGGCGCTTGTAGAGGTCGACGCTGAAGATCGTCGCCGCCGAGTTCAGCATGGAGTCGAGCGAACTCATCACCGCCCCGAACAGCGCCGCGAACATCACGCCCGTCAGCCCCGCCGGGAGGAGTTCCCGCATCATCACCGGGTAGGCCTGGTCCGGGTTCGTCACCTGATCGGCGAACAGTTCCGCCGCCATGATCCCGGGAAAGATGATGATGAACGGGATGAACAGCTTGATGAAGCCCGCCAGGAAGAGCCCCCGCTGTCCGTGCGCCAGACTCCGCGCCGCCAGCGTCCGCTGCGTGATGAACTGGTTCAGTCCCCAGTAGAAGATGTTGGGGATCCACAGTCCCCCGATGAAGACGGCGACCCACGGCATTTCGGGATGGTTCCAGGGGAGGACCGTGTGAAGCTTGCCGTCGGCCGCTGCGAGGAAGGGATCCAGGCCCCCAATGGCCCGGAACCCCAGCACCGTGACGAGCACGCCGCCCAGGAGGAGCGCCACCCCCTGGATGAGATCGGACCACACGACCGCCTTGAGCCCGCCGTAGATCGTGTACCCGCCCGCGAGCGCGCCGATGAGCCAGATGCCGACCCCCAGGTCGAGCCCGAAGATCGACTCCAGGGCGAGCGCGCCCGAATACAGCACCGTTGAGAGGGCCACGAGCACGTAGGCCGCGAGGATGAAGCCCGCCATCAGGGTGCGGGTGCGCACGTCGTAGCGGAACTCGAGGTACTCGGGGATGGTGTAGATCCCCGCCGCCAGGAACCGGGGCAGGAAGAAGAGGCCGACGAGGACGAGGGTGACGGCCGCCATCCACTCGTAGCTGGCGATCGCGAGGCCGATGTCGTAGCCGCGGCCCGCCATGCCCACGAAATGTTCGGTGGAGATGTTCGACGCGATGAGCGAGAAACCGATCAGCCACCACGGCAGGTTGCGTCCCGCGAGGAAGTACCCGGCCGCGCTCTTGCTCCCGCGTGAGGCGTAGAGCGACACGCCCACGACGAGCAGCAGAAAGCCCGCGAACGCGGCGACGTCGAGCGGCTGAAAGTTCATATGCGCGGCTCCGCGTGAAGGACTCGGCAAGATGATCCGCAACGGACGCCGGGAGGCCGCGCACGGATCGCAGGAGGCCGAGCTTCGGGTCGCCCCACACGATACTCTGCGGGTGGACCGCCGGGTACCTGACTTGGCGGCGGACCGTTTCAGCCAACGTTCGGAGTCGAATGTGACGGTGCCTACGGGACCCAGCCCGGCCGCGGATCGCGCGGCGCTGGCCGCCTATCTCTCGGGACCCGGCCAGGGGGCCTGGATGACGATCGGCGAGATCGAGGGTTTCTTCTTCGCTCTGGCGGCTGCCCCGCGTCTCCGCAAACCCGTGGAGTGGCTTCCCCTCATCATGGGTGGAGAGTTGCCGGAGTTCGAAACGGAGGCGGAAACCGACCGCGTCATGGGGGCGCTGTTTTCGGTCTACAACGCAATCAACGCGGATGTCCGCGAACGTGGCGGCGCCTTGCCGGCCTCGATCGATTTCCTTGACGACCTGGAGGCCAACCTGGAGCCCGACGCTCCCGTGTCCCAGTGGTCTCGCGGCTTCATGCGAGGTCATCTGTGGCTCGAAGAAGACTGGAGAGGCTTCGGGGAAGACGTGATGGAGGAACTGTCCCTGTCCGTTTGGGGACTGGGGCTGTGGGGCAACCGACGGGCGCTTGAGGCGACGCTGGCGGAGACGGACGAAGGCGGCTCGCTGAGGGACACTCTCGCGCGCGCTCGCGAGGTCTTCCCCGACTGCGCGGCGATGTACGCGCAGTCGGGTCTCGCGCTTGAGGACCTCGTACGCGAACTCGACCAGCGGCCCCGCCCCGCCGTCCGCGCCGACCAACCGGGCCGCAACGAGCCCTGCCTCTGCGGTAGCGGTCGCAAGTACAAGAAGTGCTGCGGCCGGATCCGGCTCGTTTAGCGCCGGCCGGCCGCAAGATCATCCGCCCAGGCGCGCGAACGGGTTCACGGTCTCCACCCCGAGCCGCTCGAAGTCACGGACATTCCGGGTCGCCACCTTCAGCCGGTGCATGGTGGCGACGGCGCCGATCATGGCGTCCTGGAGCAGGGTGCCCGACTGCCGGTGCATCAGCCTGGCCCACTCCCTGAAGGCGGCGGCATCAACCGGCAGAACATCGTACGTCTGGAGAACTCGGCCGAGCCAGCCTTCCAGCTCCCCCGCCTTGACTGGATCCTGCTCGCGGGTGATCTCGATCCCGGCCTGGATTTCACCGATCGTGACAGCGGAAAGGTGCAACTGCCCGTCCGGTACCGCTCGGAGCCACGCGAGCACACCCCGGTGCGGTTTCGGGCGTCTCAGTTCGGAGACGACGTTGGTATCGAGGAGGTACAAGATCCTAGTCGAACCGCGGCGCTTCTCGCTGCCGAATTTCCCGGCGTGGCGGGACGAGCGAGTCGGTTCGAGCCTCGGGCGCGAGCAGCAACTCCTTCAGGCTCGGTTTGGCCATCTTCTCCAATCGGCGCCAGTGGTCAATGGGAACCAGGACGGCAGTCTCGACGCCCCGTTTCGTGACAACTTGCGGCCCCTGCCTCAACGCGGTCTCAAGGAGCGCGCTGAAGCGTGCCTTCGCCTCTTGAACCTGCCAAGTGTTGTTCACGCTCGCCCCCTCCGCCCAAGTGTCCTGACTAGACAGAAGACTAGTGCGATGAGGCGAGCCGGTCAAGATCCTCGGAGCAAGTCACGGAGCACCTGTCTCGCTTCGTCGTGTCGGCTCGATGGTACGCGGAGGATCTTCGCGGCCGCGGTCGGGCCCCAGGATATCGGCGCGAACTCGCCTTCGACCCGGAAAGGGATGTCGTGAGCCTCGAGGGCGAGCCTCGCCGCGAGGAATTCGGTCTCGCTCCACGCCTCGAACACGCGGACCATGTCGTCGCTCCGTATCATGAGCGTGCGGGCGTCTCCTCGATCTCGGCGGTCCAGCTGACCTTGATCGCGCCCTCCAGCGAACGGGCGGTGGGGCACTTCGCGCCGTGGCTGGCGAGCGCGCGGTCCACCGTTTCCCGGGCCTCGGCGGGCACCCGGAGCCGGTAGTGGACGATGATCTCCTCCAGCGTCGGCATGCGGTCGCGGAGTCGGTTGATTCCCTCCACGTCGGCGCTGATGTCTTCGGGGGCCAGGCGGATGCCGCGCACTTCCAGTGCGCCGTTGAGGGTTCCCAGCATTCAGGCGCCGGTCGCGGCCACCTGGTAGTCGACCGGAAGCGGCAGGTCCTTGGCGTCGATCCGGTAGTGGGCCTTGATCGGGCCGTGGACGCCGAAGTCGATCTCGGTCCCCTCCTCGAGGCGGGCCCTCCGGTGTACCCCCTCGACCTTCTCGAGGCGGGCGCGAGCGGTGTAGAACGGATCGGACACGGGGTCTCCCTTCTCTGTCACCTTTACGGGCGCTCCCGACCCACCGCATTTTCGGGCAGCGAGGTTCGGGCCCGGACGCGAGACTCGGGCGCGAGACTCGGGGATCCATCGAACCCAAGGATCGAGAGCCGCCAGCATGACGTCAACCCGCGACATCGGTCGGCTTCCGGGCGGACTGCCGGGCCTGCTCGCGATGCTGGTCCTCCTGGCGGGCGGCGTCACGGCGTGCGGGGAGGGGGCGGCCGACACGGCGGAAGCGCCCGCGCAGAGCGACCTTTCGGCGCTCGCCGACCGTTTCTGGGACGCGTATCTCGCCTGGAACCCGCTGCAGGCGACCTACCTCGGCGCGCACCGCCTCGACGACCGCGTGCGCGACATCTCTCCCTCGGGGCGCAACAACCGGCGGCGCGAGGTCCGCGCCCTCGTGGACGCGCTGGCCGCGATCGACTTCTCCTCCCTGCCCCCGGACGAGCGCCTGACGCACCTCGCGCTCGATCACCAGCTCAGGAGGGAGATCGCCCAGCAGACGTGCGATCTCGAGGTGTGGGTGGTGGATCACCGGGAGGGGTTCCAGCTCGACTTCCTCAACGTCGTGAGCGCCCAGCCGCTCGACACGCCGGTGGACGGCGAGCGGATGATCCGGCGCTGGAACGCGTTCGCGGACTACATTGACGACTACATCTCGAACCTGCGTACGGGGCTGGAGACGAGACGGGTCGCGGCGCGCGCGTCCGTGAACCGGACGATCGTCCAGCTCGGCGCGCTCCTCGAACGGCCGGTGCAGGAGTGGCCGATCTACGCGCCGGCGGGGACGCGGCTGGACGCGTGGCCGGAGGGGACGCGACACGACTTCCGGGACGGGATCCGGGAGGCGGCGACGGAACGGATCCGCCCCGCGTACGCGCGGCTGCGCGACTTCCTGCGGGACGAACTGTATCCCCATTCGCGGGAGGGCGGGGAGATCGGGCTCTCCAGCCTTCCGGGCGGCCCGGCCTGCTACGAAGCGCTGATCCGGGACCTGACGACGCTCGATCTCACGCCGGACGAGATCCACAAGAAGGGGCTGGCGGAACTCGAGGGGATTCACGAGGAACTGCGGACGCTTGGTCTCAACGTCCTCGGCACCTCCGACCTGGCCGAGATCCAGGCGCGGCTGCGCTCGGACCCGGAGATGTTCTTCCGCTGGCCGGGGGAGATCGTGCAGCTGGCCGAGGAGGCGTACACGCGGGCCGCCGTGGCGATGCCCGACTGGTTCGGCACGCCGCCGCGGACGGAGATGGTGATCCGGCCGATTCCGCTGTACGAGGCGCCGCAGAGCGTGCTCGCCTACTACCGGGAGCCGGCCCCCGACGGATCGCGCCCGGGGACCTATTACGTGAACACGTACCGGCCGGAGATCCGCCCGCGGTATCAGGCGGACGTGCTGAGCTTCCATGAAGCCATTCCCGGCCATCACTTGCAGACGGCGATCGCCCAGGAGGTCGAGGGCCTGCCGGAGTTCCGGAAACACCTGGGTTCCGTCGCCTTCGTCGAGGGCTGGGCGCTGTACGCGGAGCGGCTCGCCGACGAGATGGGCCTCTACACGGACGACCTGAGTCGGATCGGTCTCGCCTCCTACGACGCGTGGCGGGCGAGCCGGCTCGTGGTCGACACGGGGATCCACGCCTTCGGCTGGACGCGCGAACAGGCGATCGAGTTCGTACGCGAGAACACGCTGCTCGCCGAGGTGAACATCGAGAACGAGGTGGACCGCTACATCACGTCGCCGGCCCAGGCGCTCGCCTACAAGCTGGGGCAACTCGAGATCTCCCGGCTGCGGGCGAAGGCCGAGGCGCAACTCGGCGAGTCGTTCTCGATCGCCGAATTCCACGACCGGGTGCTGGAGAACGGCGCCCTGAGCCTGCCCGCTCTCGGCGATGCGATCGACAGCTGGCTTGCGGAGACTCCCGGTTAGCCGTCCGTGGTGAAACCCCGCGTTGCACCGAGAGCGTCGTGAGGTCCGTATCGAACTTCGGGAGAAACATCCGCTTCACCCCTCGCCATCGGTACAGACCGCGGACCGAAGACGAGGTGCTGCGGCTCCTGAACGAACACCACGACGGGACGGTGCGCGTCGTGGGGGCCGGGCACTCGTGGAACCCGGGCATCGAGACCCCGGACGCACTCGTGGCCCTGCGGCACTTCAGGCACGTACGCGTACACGGCAGTCACACCCGCGTGACGGTGGGCGCCGGGTGCCGGATCGGCGCCCTTCTGAAACACCTCACCCGCCGGGGACTGACGCTGCCGTCGATCGGGCTGATCGATCGCCAGACCGTGGCCGGGGCGGTCGCCACCGCCACGCACGGCTCCGGGCGCCACTCCATGTCCCACTACGTCCAGTCCATGCGGATCGCGTGCTACGGGGCGAACGGGAATGCGAGGGTGCTCACGGTCGATTCCGGCCCCATGCTGCGGGCGGCGCGCTGCTCCGTTGGGGCCCTGGGCGTCGTCCTCGAGGTCACGCTGGCCTGCGTGCCGCAGTACTACGTGCGCGAGAGGTGCGCGTGGAGGCCCGGTCTGGACGCGGTGCTGGAGAAGGAACGGGACGCGCCGCTGCAGCAATTCTATCTGATGCCGCACGCGTGGAGGTATCTGGCGCACCAGCGGAGCGTCGTCGAGGAGAACCGTCGGTCGGGGGGCGCGGCTCTCTACCGTGTGTACTGGCTGATCACGATCGACGTGCGCCTCCATGTGTTACTGAAGTTCTCCGCCTCGCTGCTGCGCAGCCGTCGCCTGGTGCACCTCGTGTTTCGGCGCATTCTTCCCCTGTTCATCTTCCCCCGGTGGCGCGTCACCGACCGCAGCGACCGTCAGCTTCGCATGCGTCATGACCTCTTTCGCCACCTCGAGATGGAGGTCTTTGTTCCGCGCGGGCACCTCGCGTCGGCGCTCGATTTCGTCCGCGAGATATTGAAGGCGGCGGACGACCGTGGCCACGAACTCTCACCCGAGACGCGTTCTCGGATCGATTCGCTGGATGCGGCGGCCGGGCTCGAGGCGCTGCGCGGGTCATACGTCCACCACTATCCCATCTGCGTTCGTCGCGTACGGCCGGACGATACGCTGATTTCGATGGCTTCGTGCGATGGTTTGCCGGCCCGGGACTGGTACGCGATCAGCCTCATAACGCTTACCAGGCCGTACGCCCGATTCGAACGCGTCGCCGCGTTCCTCGCCGATGCCATGTCGTCTCTGTTCGGGGCCCGGCTGCACTGGGGAAAGTGGTTTCCGCCGGACGGAGTGGAAGTGGAGGCCAGGTATCCGGGCCTGAGCGAGTTCAGGCGGGCGTGCGAGGCTTGCGACCCCCACGGCGTGTTCAGGAACGCGTTCGTGCGGGATGTGCTCTTCGGTTCGGAGGGGTCCGGCTCGGCTTTGAAGGACCGTTGATCGATCCCCGGTCGAGGCCGCGTTGACGCCGCGTTGATCCCGCTGGGCACATACTCGGCATGTATGCGCATGGCAAGATCCCGCGGTTCGGAGCACGCATCCTCACGGCTCGGCATGCCCGCGGCTTCGCCCTTCCCTGGACGATGTTCGTGCTGCTCCTCGTGTCGCTCCTGGCGGCGAGCGGGTTTCTCATCACCTGGCTCGAGGGCCAGTCGGCCCGCGCCTTCGCGCGCGCCACGGAAGCCTTCTTCGTGGCCGAGGGCGGGCTCGCGACCGCGCTCGCCGTGGCCGAGGGGCCGAACCCCTCCGTCCCGCCCGTCGGCCTCGGCGGCGGGACGGCCACGGTCGCGTTCGAGCCGCTGATCGACCTGCGACCGGGGGAGACGGTGTTCCGCGTCGAGTCACGCGGGGAGATCGTCTCGGGCGGCGCGACGTTCGAGCGGTCGGTGGGACAGCTCATGTGGGTGGCGGGGCCTCCACGTCTGCCCGGGGCGCTCGTCCTGCTCGGTGGGGTGAGCGGCCCGCCGCCGGAAGGGACGATCTCCGGCCTCGACCCCCTCGGGAGCGCCTGTCCGGAGCAGCCCTCCCCCGTCGCGGGCGTCGCGTACTGGGGCGGGCCGCCGCCGGCGCCGGATTCGCTGTTGACGATTTCAGGATCTCCCCCGGACCGGTGGATCCCCGGCAGCGTGTCCGTGGCGGCGGAGACGGGGATCCGCTGGACGGAGTTGCTCGCCACCTGGGGTCCCGAGCCCGACGCGACCGTGCCGCCCGATCCGTGGCCGGGACCGGGACTCGGCGGTGGGTGGCCGTCCATCCGGATCCCCGGGTCCGCCGCGCTGGGCGCCGCTTCGAGCGGGCGCGGGGCTCTGGTGGTGGAAGGCGATCTGACGCTCGACGGCGGGTTCGCGTGGAACGGCCTGATCCTCGTCGGCGGTGCGCTTCTGCTGAACGGCGACATCTCGGTCCGCGGCACGCTCGCGAGCGGGCTCGAGGGCGGGTTGGGCGTGGCGGCCGACTTCGCCGGCCACACCGTCGACCTGCGCTTCGACGCCTGCGCGGTCGCCGCGGCCGCGGGGCGGCTCACGGCGCCGGCGGCGGCCATTCCCGGAACGTGGTACGAAGTCTGGTAGCAGGATCGTCGGGACAGTCCCCGCTATCCGAGATGGTCGCGGACCAGCTTGACGAGGCCGCCGGGATTGTCGACATGGAGCCAGTGGCCGCCGCGAAGCTGATGGATGTGTACGCGGCCGTTCAGGCGCGCCGCGCGCAGCCGCTTCATGTCGCCGGCCAACAGGACGTCCGACTGATCCGCCCGCACGACGTGGATCTCGGAGGGCCAGCTGTATCCGCCGTCCCCGAGGACGAGGTTCGTCGCGAGCCAGTGCGCCACGTACGCGGCGAACCCCTCGGCTTCGACCGCGGCGACGGCGTCGAGCCGGGCCGCGAACGGACCCGGATGCCGGCGCACCGTCTGCAGCAGCCGGGCCGCGCCGCCGCCCGGCGAGCGGCGCACCGGCGATGCGTCGATCACCCATCCCTGGCTCGGCGAGGCGGCGGGCGAACGAAGCCCAGTTGCGGCCCGTCCCGTAGATCCCGTGCAGCACGTAGAGCCAGCGCCGGGAACTTGCTTCCGCAACGGTGTACTGGTGCAATTGCGGTCGAGGCACGGGATATGGTCCCTCCACAGGGGTCGGCTGTTAGCGTAACGTGGCTATCGGCTACCTCACGGAAAAAAAGTAAGGGGACCCACATGCCTCAACGAGCCGTTCGCGAGGCGGGCGGGCCGATGAACCGACGGCGATGGCGAAGCCTGGGCGCACACGCGGTCAGCATCGGCGAGAGGGCAAGGAGCGGCGCAACCTATAACCCCTTGTCGCGAAGTGTCATCCAGAGCCCCTATGAGACCTACGCACGGCTGCGCCGGCACAGCCCGGTGCATCGAAGCGCGATTCTTGGAAGCTGGGTGCTGACTCGCTACGAGGACGTACTCGCCGCGGCGAAGGACCACGAGCGCTTCTCCAACGATCCGCGGTGGCGGGAAACGACCCGGAGTGTGCTCCCGCCGGCCCCGGATGACTACAGCATCCTGCTCGTGGACCCCCCCGAACACACGCGGCTGCGCAGGTGCGCTGCCAAGGCCTTCTCGAAGGCGCACTTGAAGGCATTACAAGAGACCATCGCGCACACCGCGGCTGAGCTCATCGAGCGGGCAGCGCGCCGGCGAAGGATCGACTGGATCGCCGAGGTGGCGGAGCCGCTCGCCATGCGGGTGATGCTGGCGATGATGGGGCTCTCCGAGAACGAACACCGCCGGTGGGAGGCATGGTCGCGGAGTCGCGCCCGGCTGCTCGAGCTGATTGCAACACGCCCGGAGCGCAAGACCGCACACAACACCGGCTCCGAGATCCGACGCTACTTCATGACGCTGCTGCATCAACGGATGCAATCGAACGAGGACGATGCCATCAGCACGCTGGCAAGGCTGGCTGCCGCGGGCGATGGGATCAGCATGGTTGAAGCCTGCGACATGCTGAGCGTGCTGATGATTGCCGGCAACGAGACCACGACCCATCTCATCGGGAACGGGATGCTGGCGCTCGTGCGCAACCGAGAGCAGATGCAACGCCTGCGCGAAGAGCCTGACCGGGTGCGCGATGCGATCAACGAGATGCTGCGCTTCGATAGCCCGGTGCAGACGGACTTCCGGATCGCCAAGGCGGACGTGATCGTGCGGGGGCGGACGATCAGGACCGGCGATGGAGCAATCCTGCTCACGGGATCGGCCAACCGGGACGAAGCTGCGTTCGAGAATCCCGACACCTTCGATATCACGCGCAAGGGCCCCAGGCACGCATCGTTTGGACACGGCGTGCACCAGTGTATCGGCGCGGAGCTCGCGCGCATGGAGGCAAGCGCCATCTTCACGGAGGCGCTACGCACGCTCGGCACGATTGAACTCACGGCGCGCGAGCCGTACTACCGGACATCGACGGTGATCCGAGGGCTCGCCGTACTCCCTCTGCGTGTCGCGGCGTGAAATCCGTCCGTTGGACTCGGGGCACGCCACCGTCGGACGCCTTCGAGGCGGCGCCCGGGCTCCGGAATCCCCACCTGCAGACCGTGGTGGGGCGCATCGTGCGCCGGCGCTTCAAGCCCCGGCACGACCGGGTTCGGCTCGACACCGACGACGGCGACTTCATCGATCTCGACCTGTGGAGAGGGCCGGAAGATCCGGCGGGTGTGTGTCTTCTCCTCCACGGGCTCGAGGGGAGCGCCCGCTCGGGGTACATCGTGTCCACGAGCGAGGCGCTGGCCGCCGCGGACATCAAGGCGGTGGCGCTCAACTTCAGATCTTGCAGCGGCGAGCCGAATCGCCTGCCGCGGGCCTATCACTCGGGGCAGACCGACGACATCGAGCGCGCGCTGGCCTGGGTGGCGGAGCGTTACCCGGGAGTACCCCGTGCGGCCGTCGGATTCTCCCTGGGCGGCAACGCGCTGCTCAATCTGCTCGGTCGGGACCCGTCCGAATGCGGCCTCCGTGCCGCGGCCGTCATCTCGGTGCCATACGACCTCGCGGCGAGCGCTGCGGCGCTCGACCGGGGCCCGAGTCGCATCTACGGCCGCCGCTTCCTGCGCAGCCTCCGGTCCAAGGCACGGGAGAAGGCGGCGAGGTTCCCGGACGCGGTGGGCCCCGGGGCGGCGAACGCCCGC
This sequence comes from Candidatus Palauibacter sp., assembly GCF_965216145.1. GTDB lineage: Bacteria > Gemmatimonadota > Gemmatimonadetes > Palauibacterales > Palauibacteraceae > Palauibacter. The sequence goes on along the minus strand of NZ_OZ244149.1, from coordinate 2,872,727 downwards.
ACGCTCCGTGAGTTCGACGACCTGCTGACAGCGCCGCTACACGGCTTCCGCGACGCCGCGGACTACTACGAGCGCTGCAGCTCCGGACAGTTCGTGGCGTCCGTCACGACCCCCACGCTCTTCCTGCATTCGCGGGATGACCCCTTCGCGCCCGCCGCTTCGATACCGGTGGAAACGATCCGGCGCCAGCCGAATCTGTCGCTTCATCTCACGGAACGCGGAGGACACCTCGGCTTCCTCGACCGCAGATTGGGCACGGGTCCCGGAGGCTGGCTCGAACAAACCATCGCCGGATACATCTCCGCCGCGCTTTCTGCCGAGGGCGCCGCAAGCAACGCCGGAGGGGCTCAGGTTGTTTTATAAAGGTTCTGTTTGTCGTGGCGGTTCGCCCCACGTTCGCCGGTCTCATTGAATGGAAGGTTTGTCATGCGCGTTCCTACTCGACTCGCCGCTGTGCTCGCGGCTGTCGCGCCGGCCTTCGCTTGCCTCGCGCAGCCCGTCGTCGCCCAGGGTGTCGCGGTCTCGTCCGGCCAGGTTCTGATCGCCGAGAGCGGCGGTCAGACCTCGACCGGCGTCGTCTACGTATACGAGAAAGGCCCCGATGGCTGGGCAGTCTCGGCGGAACTGGCCCCGTACGCGGCTGAAGCGGGCGGCGGTTTCGGAACCTCGCTCTCGGTCGATGGTGATCGGATGCTCGTCGGCTCACCCGGGGCGGCCTACGTATTCGAGCGAAGCGAGGGTGGCTGGGAGGAAGTCGCGACGCTGCGTGCGGCAGACCTTCCGGAGGGATTGTCGTACGGCACGGCCGGCGCGGTCTCGGGCGATGTCGCGCTCGTCACGGCCGGGGGACTCAGAAGCCGTCAGGGGCCTGGTGCCGCGGGCCGCGTCTATGTCTTCGAGCGGGACGATTCGGGCTGGAACGAAGTCGGGTCCGTGGCCTCTCCGGAGGCGTCGGACGGAGACCAGTTCGGCGCCGCGATCGTCACGGATGGCGAGGTGGCGGGCATCGGTGCCCCGGGGGCCACCGTCGGGAACGCCACCCGAGCGGGAGCCGTCTACCTCTTCGCGCGGGGCGATGGCGGGATGTGGGCGACGTCGGGTGAGCCCCTGACGGCGCCGGACGCAAGCGAGGGCGCGGGGTTCGGGAGCGCCATATACGGCGAGGACACGGAGAGCGGTTTCCGGATCATGGTCGGTGCCGGTGGCGCGGGCGGCGTGGGCGTCGCGTACGCGTTCACGCCGGAGGGTGACGCCTGGACTCCCGCCGGTCGGTTCTTCCCGCCCGTTGTCGGCGGAGGCGGAGGGGGCCGGTTCGGTGGAGGCGGCTTCCCGAGTTCCTTCGCGGCGGTCGACGGTGAACTCTGGATCGGCGGATCCGGCGTCGGCGCGGCGCGTGAGGGACAGGTTCTCCGCTACAGCATCAACGAGAATGGCGGCCTCGGGCTCGCGGGCATGCTCAACGCCTCGAACCGGGACGAGGGCGACGGGTTCGGCGCGAACATCGCCGTCGACGGCAACGTCGCGGTCGTCGTCGCGGGCGGGAAGGACTACCGGATGGGCACCGCCTACATCTTCGAGCGGCAGGACGGCGAGTGGATGGAGGCCGCCGAGGTGTGGAGCGATGCGACGAACTACGCCGCGGTCAACGGACACGAAGTGGGCTGCGAGGAAGGGGTCTCGGCGGACTTCGACTGCAGCGAGATCAACATCCTCTCGTTCATGCCCGTGCAGACGCTCGGGGCCAACCGGGGCACTCGGGTCAACGACGTGTGGGGCTGGACGGACCCGCAGACGGGCCGGGAATACGCCCTCGTCGGGCTCACGGACCAGGCGTCGTTCGTCGACATCACCGACGCCGAGGACCCGCGCTACGTCGGTCGCCTCCCCATGACCGAAGGGGCCCGCGGCAGCGTGTGGCGCGACATCAAGGTCTTCCAGGACCACGCCTTCATCGTCTCCGACGGCGCGGGCGAGCACGGAATGCAGGTCTTCGACCTCACCCGCCTCCGCGACGTGGGAAGCGAGCCGGTCACCTTCGAGACGGACGCCCACTACGACGGCATCGCCTCGGCGCACAACATCGTGATCAACGAGGAGACGGGCTTCGCGTACAGCGTGGGCTCGAGCGGCGGCGGCGAGACGTGCGGCGGCGGCCTCCACATGATCGACATCAACGAACCCACCGAGCCCACCTTCGTCGGCTGCTTCGGCCACGAGGGGACGGGGCGGCGGGGCACCGGCTATTCGCACGACGCCCTCTGCCTCAACTACGACGGGCCGGACCGTGAGCACGCCGACAAGGAGATCTGCTTCGGCTCGAACGAGACGGACATCTCGATCGCGGACGTCACGGACAAGGAGAACCCGATCCCGCTGTCGACGGCCACCTATCCCAGCGTCGGCTACGCCCACCAGGGCTGGGTTACCGAGGATCACCGTTTCTTCTATCTCGGCGACGAACTCGACGAGATCGCGACGCCGTTCGAAGGCACGCGCACGATGATCTTCGACATCAGCGATCTCGACGATCCGGTGCTCGTCAAGGAGCATTTCGGCGAGTCGACGGCGAGCGACCACAACATGTACGTGGTCGGGGACCTGCTCTATCAGTCGAACTACAACAGCGGGCTCCGGATCCTGAACGTGAGCGACCCCGAGAATCCGACGGAGGTCGGGTTCATCGACACGGTGCCGTACGCGGAGGGCCCGTCGATGGGAGGCTCGTGGAGCAACTATCCGTACTTCGCGAGCGGCACGGTCATCGTGACGAGCGGCAACGAAGGCCTGTTCATGGTGAAGTACCAGAAGCCGGTACTGGTCCCCTGACGCCCGAGGGGGTAGATCCCGATGGACGGCAGTCTTCGGGGTTGTCTGCGAATCACGGGTCGAGTCACGGATGATGATGAAGAGGCTCATGAGCGCCGCGCGGCCCGGCATCCTCGCCCTGGAGATCGCCGGGCTCGCGGCCATCTATGCGGGAGGGGCGGTCGCGATGCCGACCTCCGCGTCGGCTGCGGAGGGCCCTTACCTCTACGTGGCGAACCAGGAAGCCGCGGCCGTCACGGTGATCGACCTGGAGACGCACGAGGTCGTCGAGGTCATCGACCTCGAGGCGATGGGCTACGGCGCGAACGCGAAGCCTCATCACATCGCGGTCGAGCCGGACGGGTCGTTCTGGTACGTGTCGCTGATCGCGGCCAACCAGGTGCTCAAGTTCGACCGGGAAAACCGGCTCGTCGCCTCCGTCGAGTTCGAGCGTCCGGGCCTGCTGGCGCTCCACCCTTCCGAGCCGTGGCTCTTCGTGGGCCGGTCGATGGCGGCGGTGAACCCGCCGCAGCGCATCGGCCGCATCGACCGGACGTCGATGGAGGTGGAGGAATACGACGTCTTCATCCCGCGCCCGCACGCGCTGCTCGCGAGCCCGGACGGTGACTGGGTGTACGTCGGGAGCCTCGGGGAGAACTCGGTCGTCACCGTGGGGGCCGAGAGCGGCGAGGCCGAACTTCTGCGGCTCCCCGGCTCGGGCGAGATGCCCCACGTGCTCGTGCAGTACGCGATCTCGCCGGACGGGCGGACGCTCGTCGCGACGGCGGAGATGACGGCGAAGCTCCTCGTGTTCGACGTCTCCGAGCCGACGGCGCCCGCGCTCGTGGGCGAACTCGACGTGGGGGCGCGGCCATGGCACCCGAGCTGGTCCGCGGACGGACGCTGGATCTGGTTCGGCAACCTGGGCGCGAACGAGGTGACGCTGGTGGATACCTCCGACTGGTCCGTGTCCGCCGTGGTCCGCGGCGAGGGTCTCGCCGAGCCGCACGGAAGCGCCCTCTCCCCGGACGGCTCGAGGCTCTACGTGGCCAACCGCAACGAGACGGGCAGTTACGAGTCCTCGGACCGCATGGGATACGACGCGCCGGGCGGGACGGTCGTCGTCATCGACACGGCGACGCGCGAGATCATCGACGTGATCGAGACGCCCCCCTACGCGTCCGGCATCGGTCTCGCCTCCCAGCCGCGATGAGGACCGCCGCGGCATGAGGAGCGACCAGGGCCTGGACAGAAGCGACGCGGTGCCACTGTGGACGCTTGCGGCGGCTCTCCTCGTCGCAGGATGTGCCTCGGGCGCCGTCTCCCCGCCGTCCGGCGCGGAGCCGCCCGCAGAGGCGCCTGCGGAGGAGCTCGGGTTCACCCGGTCCGTCACGCCCTTCCCCGTGTTCGACGAGGTCGGGGAGCCGTACGAGATCCCGTTTCTCGGAGGCTTCAACGTGCCGCGCCCGCAGTGGGTGGACATCGACGGCGACGGTGATCTCGACCTCTTCGTGCAGGAGACGACGGACCGCTTGCTGTTCTTCGAGCGGGAAGACACGCCCGAGGGCCACCGGCACACCTGGCGGCCGGAGGCCTACGCGGATCTCGAGGTCGGCGAGTGGTTCCGCTTCGTGGATGTGGACGGGGACGGCGATCGCGACCTCCTCGCCGAGTCGCCGTTCAGCTACATGAGGCTGTACCGGAACACGGGCACGACAGGCGGCGCCGTGTTCGAACTCATCGCGGACACGCTCAGGGACACGCGCGGGGAGGCGATCTTCTCCGACCGCCAGAACATCCCGAACGCGGCGGACATGGACTGCGACGGCCGGCTCGACCTCCTCATTGGACGGCTCGTGGGGACCGTCACCCGCTACGAGGCCACGGGCGCCATCGGGGAGAACGCGTCGTCCTTCCGGCACGTCACCGACCGCTTCGAGGATATCGAGATCATCGCCGACCCGGCGGCGGCGGGGGGCGTGCCTCCGTTCGATGGCCCGGACGGTCCGGGGAGCGATGGCGACGGGCTGCGCCCCACGCACCACGGCGCGAACACCATGGCGCTCGCCGACTTCGACCAGGACGGCGACACCGACATGTTCTGGGGCGACTTCTTCGAGGCCGGCCTCCTCCTGATCGAGAACGCGGGCTCGTGCGAGGCCCCGAACCTCCGCGTCGAGCCGCGTCCCTTCCCCCTCGACGACCCGATCCGGACGAGCGGCTACAACGCGCCGACGTTCGGTGACTACGATGGAGACGGCGACCTCGACCTGCTGATGGGCGTGCTCGGCGGCGCGTACAACGCGAACACGACGACCGCCGACAACCTCATGCACTTCTCCCAGGAGTCCGACGGGAGCTTCGAACTCAGGTCCCGCCGCTTCATCTCGCAGATCGACGTGGGCAGCGAGAGTGTGGCGTCGCTCGTGGACCTCGATGGCGACGCGGACCTCGACCTCCTCCTCGGCAACAAGATCGACCCGAGCGACCTGACGAATTCGCACGTCTTCCTGTTCGAGAACGAGGGGACGGCCACGCAGCCGGTCTTCCGGCGGACGGGCCGCTTCGACCTGCCGGGGGCATACCACAACGCGCCGGCGTTCGGCGACCTCGACGCGGACGGAGACCTCGACATGCTGCTCGGCACATGGCGCGACGAGATCCGCTACGTGCGGAACGACGGCTCGGCCACGGAACCCCGATTCACGCTCGTGGACTCGGCGTTCGTCGAGATCACGCGCGGCAGCAACGCGACGCCGGCGCTCGGCGACCTCGACGGGGACGGAGACCTCGACCTCATGATCGGGGAGTCGTCCGGAGCGCTGAACTACTACGAGAACCTGGGCTCCGCCTCGAGCCCGAGCTTCGAATTCGTGAGCGACGAGTACGAGGAGATCGACATCGGCCGCCGGAGCTTCCCCAAGCTGCTCGACCACGACGGGGACGGAGACCTCGACCTCATCGTGGGTACCGAGTCCGACGGGATCCGCTACTTCCGGAACGACGGGGACCGGACATCTCCAAGCTTCGTCGAGGCCGACGGCCACTTCCCCGCCCCCGAGGCGCTGCCGCTGTTCGCGACGCCGGAGTTCGGGGACCTCGACGGCGACGGAGACCTCGACCTCGTCCTCGGCGCCGCGGGAGGCGGACTCTACTACTTCGAGCGACGTTAGAGAACGTGAGAGAAAGTGTGTTCAATGATCAATAGTACCAGGACGTTTTTCGCTGCAATCGCCTGTGGCCTCTTCGTGGCCGGTGCCGCGGAAGCCCAGGAGTTCGGCGGCACCGTCGTGCTGAACGAGGGTCGGATCCTCATCAGCGAGCCGATCGACCCTGAGGCAAACCCGCAGGACCCGGCCACGTCGGCTCCCCGGAGCCTCTACGTGTACGAGCGAGCCGGCAGCGGCTGGGAGCATACCGGCACCCTGCGCGCTCCCGAGCACGGCGGCGCGGACTTCTTCGGGCGCTTCATCCTCGCCGACGGCGACCGGCTGCTCGTCGGCGCCACGGCGCTCGACCAGAACGGCGACGGCCAGAGTGACGGCAGCGTCCTCATCTACCGGCGTTCCGCCGACGGATGGGAGTTGGAGCGCCATTTGCGGCCCGAGAGCGTGCCGTTCGGGTCATCGTTCGGCCGTTTCGCCTCCCTCGCGGGCGATCTCCTCGTCGTGACGGCACTGGCGTATCAGGGGAGCGGCGGCGCGTGGGTGTTCGAGCGCGGCGACGATGGCGAATGGGTCGAGCAGGGGATCCTGACGCCGTCCGACCCGGATCCTCAGCAGGAGTTCTTCGGCTGGGGCGCCCACACCGACGGTCGGCGCGTCATCGTGGGCGCCTTCGCCGGCCCGCAGCTTCCCGGCGCCGCGTACGTGTTTGGGCGCGACGCGGGCGGCGAGTGGGTTCAGGAGGGGCGGCTCGCCCTTACGGGTGACGAAATCCAGCCCGGCGCGGCGGTCGTGCTCAACCGGGCTGCCTCCGTCTCGGTGGGCGTGGAGGGAGACCACGCGATGCTGGGTCTTCCCGGCCTGGATGCCGGTGCGGGCGAGGTCCTCTTCTACGAGCGGCGACCCTCGGGTGACTGGGTGCGGAGCGGATCGCTGGTGGCCTTCGACCGGCAGCCTGGGGCCGGCTTCGGCGCGTCCTTCGCCGCCCACGACGGGGAACTGTGGATCGCGGCACCCGGCGCGGACATGTTCGGCGCGATCTATGCCCTCGCCTGGGATGCCAAGGCCGGACGCTTCGGCTCCGCGACCAAGATCAATGCGGGCGCCGGCACGGACGCTGGCGACGGGTTCGGACTCTCGGTGTCCGCGTCGGGCGACATGGCGGTCGTCGGCCAGCCGTGGGACGACGCGACCCAGGGGTCGGCCGTCGTGTTCGAGAACCGGGACGGACGCTGGACCGAGACGGCGAAGATCTTCATTCCGGAGGCGCGCCGTCCGCTCGCGACGCTGGCGGAGGTCGAGTGCGGTGACGACGGCATGGCCGACCAGTTCACCTGCGACCAGGTGGACGTGATCTCGTTCCTCCCGCTCGATGAGATCGGCGGCACCGACCGCGGGATCGAGACAAACGATGTGTGGGGGTGGACGGACCCACAGACCGGCCGCGAATACGCGATCGTCGGCCGCACCGACGGCACCGCGTTCATCGACATCTCGGATCCGGCGGCGCCCGTCTATCTGGGCAACCTTCCGAAGACGCCGGGCTCGCTGACCCAGTCGTGGCGCGACATCAAGGTTTACGCGGACCACGCGTTCGTGGTGGCGGACAACGCGGGCGAGCACGGGATGCAGGTGTTCGACCTCACGCGCCTCCGCGACGTGCGGGACGCGCCGGTCCAGTTCGACCCCGACACGGTGTACGAGGGGATCGCCAGCGCCCACAACATCGTGATCAACGAGGGAACGGGGACCGCGTACAGCGTGGGATCGAGCGGCGGCGGAGAGACGTGCGGCGGTGGACTCCACATGATCGACATCCGCGAACCGAAGGATCCGCGCTTCATAGGGTGCTTTGCGGAGGAGGGGACCGGGCGAACCGGCACGGGATACACGCACGACGCGCAGTGCGTGAACTACCACGGACCCGACACGGAGCACGCCGGCAAGGAGATCTGTTTCGGCGCCAACGAGGACCATGTCGTGATCGCGGACGTCACCGATCCCGCGAACCCCGTGTCTCTTGCTTCGGCGACCTACGCGGCGGCCGCTTACACACACCAGGGCTGGCTCACCGAGGACCACCGGTACTTCTATCAGAACGACGAACTCGACGAGATGGCCTCCGTCGGCTCGGCGCAGCAGACGGGGACGGAACCGGACATGGAGGCCAGCCGCACGCTCATCTGGGACGTGTCGGACCTGGACGACCCGGTCCTGGTGAAGGAGCACTTCGGAGAGACGTTCACGATCGACCACAACCTCTACATCGTGGGCGATCTCATGTACCAGTCGAACTACGTGAGCGGGCTGCGCGTGCTCGACATCAGCGATCGCGAGAACCCGCGCGAGGTCGGCTTCTTCGACACGGTGCCATGGGACGAGTCCGTCACGTTCGACGGTTCGTGGTCGAACTACCCGTTCTTCGAGAGCGGGACGATCGTCGTCTCCAGCGGCAAGGAAGGCGTGTTCTTCCTCAGGTACCGCCGGCCGGAACTGGTGCCCTGAGGGAATCGCGGCGTGTGACCGGCGCGGCCCGCTGGCCGCTGGCGCCGCGAGGACTCGCCGTTCTCGCGGCGGTGGCTGGCTGGGCCTGCTCGGATGGAACAGGCCCGGCCCCTGCTCCGCCCACGCCGCCGGAGCCCCCGCCGCCGGAGCCCGTCGGCTTCGCACTGGCGGCGAATACGGTCCTGAGCGGGCTGGATCAGCCGGTCTTCCTGACCGCGCCCCCCGGCGATTCCCGCCTCTTCGTGGTCGAGAAGACCGGCCGCATCCGTATCGCAGACGGCGGCGGACAGCTGCTCGGCACGCCCTTCCTCGATCTGTCCGGCCGGGTGGGCACGGCGTCGGAGGGCGGCCTCCTGACGATGGCCTTTCACCCGCAATACGCCGAGAACGGCCACGTCTTCGTCTACTACACGGACACGGACGACGACACGGTCGTGGCGCGATACACCCTCTCGGGCGACCCCGGCCAGCTGGACGCCGGCTCGGCGAAGCAGATCCTGACCGTGACCCAGCGCCGGACGAACCACAACGGGGGGATGCTCCAGTTCGGCCCCGACGGCATGCTGTACATCTTCTTCGGCGACGAGGGCGGGGCGGGCGACCCGTTCGGCAACGGGCAGAACGCCGGGACGCTGCACGGTTCGATCCTCCGCATCGACGTGGACGGAGGCGACCCCTACGCGATCCCCGACGACAACCCGTACGTCGGACAGGAAGGGACGCGCGGAGAAGTCTGGGCCATCGGCGTTCGGAATCCGTGGCGGTCCACCTTCGATCCCGAAGGAGATGTCCTGTACGTGGCGGATGTCGGCCAGAACGAGATCGAGGAAATCAACGCGGTGCCGGCGGGCGCGGCGGGGGTCAACTACGGCTGGAACACGATGGAGGGCTCGACGTGCTTCCAGAGTTCCGGGTGCGACATGTCCGGCCTCACGCTTCCGGTGCACGAGTACGGCCATGGCGGCGGGGCCTGCTCGGTGACGGGCGGGTACGTCTATCGCGGCTCACAGCTTACGGAGATCGTCGGACACTACTTCTACTCGGACTTCTGCACCGGTTTCCTGCGGAGCTTCCGGCTCGATGGCGGACAGGCGACGGACGAGAGAAGCTGGGACGTGGGGAGCCTGGGCGCGGTGTCCTCGTTCGGCGTCGACGGGTCGGGCGAACTCTACGTGGTGGACATCGCCGGCTCGGTGGCCCGGCTGGAGCGCCGCCAACCCTGACCCCGGCGGCGCCCCCGGCAGCGGGGCCGTCAGAGCCCGACGGTCACGCCCACCTGGAAGAGCATGAAGTCTCCGTCCGAGGCGATCGGGGTGAACGACGTCCTCCCGAGCCCGTCCTCCACGATGCTGCCCGGCACGAGGTACTCCGTCCGGCCGTGTCGCCGGTACTGCGCCTCGAGTCTCAGCATGAGGGGGTTCCCGGAGCGGTTGAGACGGATCGCGAGCCCGCCGCCCAACCCGTAGGCCGCACGGACATCGTCGAAGTTGACCGTCGTCCCCGAATCGAAGGACTCGAACAGCTCCCACCGCTCGACCGAACTCACGGTGAAGAAATAGCCGAGCCCGACGAATCCGTTCACATAGGGCTGGATCGGACCGTACGGGAGCCGGATCTCGGGTCCGAGGCCGAGGTAGCCGATGTTGTTGCGGGTGACGATGTCGGTCATGATCCGGTCCGTGGCCGCGAACACGGGGACGCCGAGGGTCTCCGACCCGTAATTCAGGTATCCGGCGTCGAACCGGACCCGGAAGGCGGGGACATCCGGGAAGCCGAGCGTGGCCTGGAAGCCCGCGCCGAAGCCCTCGTCGATGAGGGCGCTGAAGTGGCCCTGCGGCGACATGACCGCGATGAGCGCACCCAGTTCCCAGCGCGCGCCGTCCCCGCGCGAGGACGGGTCGGCGAACGGTCCGCCGTGGTGCTGTGCCGCCGCGGCCGCCGGGCCGAGCACCACCAGCGCGATCAGTCCGGCCGCGAGACCTCGCACATTCGACCCGTATCTGCGTGCGCGCATGTTCTCCTCCGCTCTTTCCCTAACGTCCGTCCGTTCCGGCGCGTGTCGTCCGGTAGACTGCCGACCCTGGAGCCGCGTCACAACGCCGCCGCCGGCCGGTCTCACAGCGTGATCTCGCCGGAGAGGTAGAGGGCGGCGCGGCCCGCGATCGTCACCCGGGCGCCGAGGTGGCGACAGATCAACCGCGCGCCGCGCGCGCTGATCTGCCGCGCTTCGAGCGGGGCATCCCCGCGACCGAGCCGCTCGGCCCAGTACGGGACGAGCGTGCAGTGCGCCGAACCCGTCACCGGGTCTTCCGGCACGCCCACGCTGGGCGCGAAGAACCTCGACACGAAGTCCGCGCTCTCGCCCGGGGCGCTCGCGATGATCCCCAGCCGGTCCAGGCCGCGCAGGCGGGCGAAGTCCGGCTTCAGTTTGCGCACGTCGTCCTCGGCGTGGAACACGACCAGGTAGTCCCGCTCCGAGGCCAGGACCTCGACGGGCTCGGCGCCCAACCCTCCGACGAGCGCGCGCGGGGCCTCGCGCGGTACCGCCGGACGGGCGGGGAAATCCATCAGCAGCAACCCGTCTTCGCCCCGCCGCACGACCAGTTCTCCGCTCCTCGTCTCGAAGCGCAACGTGTCGCGGTCCGTCTCCAGCAGGTTGAAGATCACCCATGCCGTAGCCAGCGTCGCGTGCCCGCACAGGTCGACCTCGGCGAGCGGCGTGAACCACCGGAGGCCGAACCCCGCGCCGTCGGGTACGAAGAAGGCCGTCTCGGAGAGGTTGTTCTCCGCCGCGATCTTCTGCAGAACGTCGTCGTCCAGCCAGGAATCGAGCGGGCAGACGGCGGCGGGATTTCCCTCGAACGGCTTGTCCGAGAACGCGTCGAGCTGGTAGAGAGGGATCCTCATGCTTTCTCCGTGAACGGTTTCTCCGTGGCGGCTCGGGCCGGGCCCGCCTCCCCCGCGCCTCGAAGCCTCCCGGCCGCGGCGGCGGGCGCCCACACGGGGTCAGAATAGCACCGCGACCACCTCCGCCACGACCCGGGTTTCACGGCGGGACGCCGTGCCGGTAGATTCGCCCCCCATCGGGGGCGGACGGCGGCGGGGCCGCCAGGAGACGGGCGGACCTGGAGGAGGGTTCTGACATGCCGGTTGAGATTACGGGCTACTGGCTCGCGAAGACCGAGCCCGCTGTGTATTCGATCGACGATCTCGCGCGGGATGGCGAGACCGAGTGGGATGGCGTGCGCAACTATCAGGTCCGGAACTTCATGCGCGACCGGATGAAGCCGGGCGAGAGAGTCCTCATCTATCATTCCAACACGGCCGTGCTCGGCGTGTATGGCGTGGCGGAAGTCGCCGGCCGCGCGCATCCGGACTCGACCCAGTTCGACCCCCGGAGCGGGTATTTCGACGCAAAGTCAAGCCCCGACAATCCCCGCTGGTGGTGCCCCGACCTGCGGTATGTCGAGACGTTCTCGACCCCGGTGACCCGACAGATGATGAGAGAGACGACTGGCCTCGAGAGTATCAACGTGATGAAGCGCGGGATGCGCCTGTCCGTCATGCCCGTCACGAAGGACGAGTTCGAGATCATCCTCCGCCTCGGGCGGGGAGACGGCCAGCGGGAATAGGGAGAGGTCCATGTTGTGGTTCCTGATCATATTGGCGGTGATCGCGTTCGTCCTCATCGGCATGTACAACAGCCTCGTTCGGCTGCGCGTGCGGGTGAACAGCGCGTGGGCCGACATCGATGTACAACTCAAGCGCCGGTGGGAACTCATCCCCAACCTCGTGGAGACGGTGAAGGGCTCCGCCGGACACGAGCGCGAGACGCTGCAGCAGGTGATCGAGGCCCGGAACCGGGCCATGGGAGCGCAGAGCCCGGGGGAGGCGGCCGCCGCGGAGGAGGTGCTGACGGGGTCGCTCGGGAGGCTGTTCGCACTCTCGGAGGCCTATCCGCAACTGCGGGCGGCCGAAGCGTTCACCGGGCTCCAGGGTTCCCTCGACGAGATCGAGGAAGCCGTCCAGAACGCGCGACGCTACTACAACGCGGTCGTACGCGACTACAACACGAAGACCCGGGTCTTCCCGACCAACCTCCTGGCCAGGCTCTCGGGCCACCGGCCCCGGGAGTTCTTCACCCTCGACGACGAGCGCCAGCGCGAGGGGCCGCAGGTGAGCTTCTCGTGAAGAAGCGATGCCCGAGGCGCGCGGCGGGCGGGGCGGGCGAAGCGACGCTCGTCGCGGCGGTTGCGTTCCTCGGCCTCGCGTGCTCCTTCCCTGCCCCGACAGTCGCGCAGGACGGCCGTTCCTGGCGGCTGGAGAGCTTCCACGCCGACATCCGGGTCCTGGAGAGCGGCACGATCGAGGTGACCGAGACGATCCGTCCGAGCTTCGAAGGCCGGTACAACGGGATCTTCCGCACCATCCCGCTCGAATACCGCGGCTACGGGCTGCGACAGGGGTTTCGGCTCTCCGTCGAATCGGTGACCGACGAGGCGGGGAACGCCCTCCGGTACGAGGCGGATCGCGACGGCAGCTATCTCGAGATCAGGATCTGGATCCCCGACGCCGAGGACGCGGTCCGCACCGTCCGGCTCGCCTATGAGGTGCGGCAGCGGCTCCTGTTCCACGACGCGGACGAGGATGAAGAAGGCGTCGTCGAAGCGTACGACGAGCTGTACTGGAACGTGACGGGGACCGAGTGGCCGGTCCCGATCGATGCGGCGAGCGCCACGGTGCGGCTTCCGGCCGCCGCGACAGGCGTCCGCGCCCACGCCTTCACCGGCGGTTACGGCTCGACGGGGCAGGACGCGGTCGTCGAGGTCGCGGGGGCTCGCGTCGATATACGGGCCGACCGGCCCCTCGCCTTCCGCGAAGGGCTCACGATCGGGATCGGCTGGGATGCCGGCGTCGTGGAGCGGCCCACGGCCATCGGCCTCGCCTCGACGTACCTGTTCGCGAACTGGCCGCTCTTCCTCCCCTTCTTCGCCTTCGCCTTCATGTACCGCCGGTGGAACGAGCGCGGTCGCGACCCGGAGGTCGGGTCCATCGAACCGCGCTACGAGCCACCCGAGCAACTGACCCCCGCCGAGGTCGGCGTCATCATCGACAATCGGGCCGACCTGCGGGACATCACGGCCACGCTGGTGGATCTCGCGGTCCGGGGCCACATGACGATCGAGGAGGTGGAAGAGAAGCAGATGCTGGGCCTGCTCACCGACAAGGACTACGTCTTCCGCCGCACCGACGCCGACGGGGGGACGCTGGCCCCGCACGAATCCGCGCTCCTGGAGGCGGTGTTCGATGGTCGACGCACCCGCAGGCTCTCGGAGCTGAAGGACCGCTTCTACAAGGATCTGCCGCGCCTGAAGTCGCAGCTTCTCGCGACGCTCATCGAGCACGGCGTTTACTCGGAGTCGCCCGCGAGGGTGGCCGGCAAGTACGTGGGGCTCGGGTTCTTCGTCGGCATCGCCATCTTCTTCGGCGGACAACTCGTGGAGCGGACGCTCCTGCTCGCACCGCTCGCCATCATGCTGGCCGCGACCTTCTCCGCCCTCGTCATCATCGGGTTCGGCTGCTTCATGCCCGCGCGCACGAAGCGCGGGACCGAATTGCTGCGCCAGGTGAAGGGGTTCGAGGAGTTCCTCACCCGGGTCGAGGGCGAGCGCTACCGGCGGATGATCACCGGTCCGGAGATGTTCGAGAAGTACCTCCCGTACGCGATGGCGCTCGGCGTCGCCGGGCAGTGGGCGCGCGCCTTCGCGGACCTGTACCGCGAGCCGCCGGACTGGTATCGCGGGCACGCCTTCCAGGCCTTCAACGCCCACGTCTTCGTGTCCAGTCTCGAGGGCATGTCGGTGGAGACACACGGCGTCATGCAGTCCGCCCCGCGCAGCGCCGGACCGCGGAGCGTCGGAGGCTCGAGTTTCTCCTCCGGAGGAGGGTTCTCGGGGGGTGGCTTCGGGGGTGGCGGCGGAGGCGCCTTCTAGAGGCACGTTCCAGAGGCACGTTCCAGAGGCAGGTGCCTGGAATCCGGGAGAGGAGAATTCATGCGGATTTCGGTCGGTGACCGGGTGGAACCGTTCACGCTCGCCCACGAGGCCGGAGGCACGATCGACCTGGCGGACCATCTGGGCCGCGAGCGGATCGTCCTCCTGTTCTTCCCGTTCGCCTTCACATCGGTCTGCACCGCGGAACTCTGCCGGTTCCGGGACGACTGGCCGGCGTTCGCGGCGCTCGATGCGGCGGTGTTCGGGATTTCGGTGGACAGTCCCTTCGTCACGTCCCGCTTCAGGGCCGAGGAAGACATCCCGTTCCCCATCCTGTCCGACTTCAACCGCACCGTTTCGCGAGACTGGGGCGTCCTGTACGAAGAGTTGATGGGGCTCCGGGGGGTCGCGAAGCGGGCGGCGTTCGTCATCGGCAGGGACGAAAAGGTGGCGTACGCGTGGGTATCGGAAGACCCGCGCGTGGAGCCGGACTACGAGGAGGTCCGGCAGGCGGTCGCCGACTCGGCCTGACGCGCCCCGACGCGTCCTGACGCCCCGCCCCCCCCGTAAGCGTTGCGTCGCCGCGCCGATGCGGCAATTCTTATCTGTCTGTCCCCCTTCACGTTCGGGGACGCCGCCGGGGAGCAGCCACGGAGATCAACCCATGTCGATACCGCTCGCTCAGCAGCAGTGCATCCCCTGCCGGGGGGGCGTTCCCCCGCTCGAAGGTCCGGCGCTCGAGACACTGGCCGAGGAACTCGGGGGCGGATGGCGCGTCATCGACGGGCACCACCTCGAGAAGGAGTACCGCTTCCCGAACTTCGTCACGGCGCTCGCGTTCGTGAATCGGGTCGGTGGACTCGCGGAGGAGCAGAACCACCACCCGGACCTGTTCCTCGCCTGGGGGCGCGTCGTCGTCCGCATCTGGACGCACAAGATCGACGGGCTGACCGAGAGCGACTTCGTCTTCGCCGCGAAGACGGAAACGCTCGAGCAACCGCAGGCGTGAAATGCGCGACCTCCTCGTTGGCCACTGACGAGCAGGGAGACGCCGGGCGTCGGGTCGGCTCGTATCGAGGTGGCGAACCGGGCCCCCTCCTCCTCTGTATCGCCTCCCTGCACGGGAACGAACCCGGGGGCGGCACGGCGCTGGAACGGGTGCTGGGCGAACTCTCCGCGAGCCGCCTCCCGATGCGCGGCGACCTGGTGGGACTGCGGGGCAATCTGCGGGCGCTGGGGGCGGGGAGGCGGTACATCGATGAGGACCTGAACCGGATCTGGCAGCGTGACCGCGTGGAGGCGGTTCTCGCATCGCTGCGGCAGGGGGAGACGGCCGGCGGCGGCGCGGCTCGCGACGGGGACGAACTCCCGATGGTGGGGAGCGCCGAGCTTCTGGAACAGCGGGACCTGCTGGCGGCCATCCGGGACGAGAGCCGGCGCGCCCGCGGGCCGGTCTACGCGCTGGACCTCCATACGACATCGTCGGACAGCGCGCCCTTCACGACGGTCGGCGACACGCTCCAGAACCGGGAACTCGCGCTCCGGCTTCCGGTCCCGGTGATCCTGGGGCTGGAGGAACAGGTCGAAGGCGCCATGCTCCAGTACTTCGACCGCCTGGGCTGGCGAAGCATCGGCTTCGAGGCCGGACGGCACGAGGCACCTTCGTCCGTCGAGGCACACGAGGACGCGGTGTGGATCCTGCTCGATGCGCTCGGACTGCTCGAGGCGGGGAGCACACCGGGGTCGGCGGAGCGTCGAGGTCGCCTGGCCCGTCACGCGGAGGGCCTCCCGCGCGTGCTGGACGTCCGCTACCGGCACGCCGTCTCGGAGGAGGACGGGTTCCGGATGCACTCGGGGTTCACGAACTTCGACCGCATCGAGGCCGGCGAGGAGCTCGGCGTGGACCGGGCGGGTCCGGTTCGGGCGGTGCGCGCCGGCCGCATCCTCCTCCCTCTCTACCAGCGGCAGGGGGACGACGGGTTCTTCATCGTGCGGCGGCTGGCCCCGGCATGGCTGGTCGTTTCCCGGTTCCTGCGCCTCATGGGGGCGGACCGTCTCGCGATCTGGCTCCCGGGCGTCCGGGCGCACCCGGAGCGGAGCGACGCCATCGTGGTGGCGCGCCGGGCGCGTAACCGGACCGTGATCGGGCTCCTGCACCTTCTCGGGTTCAAAGCCCGGAGCGAGGGCGGCGGCGGGGTCATGGTGCGGCGCCTCGAGGGGCCCGGGCGCGAACCGGAGACGGACCTGCACGGTTAGCGAGCGTCCGGTGCCCGGCCCGCCGCCGCCGAGAGGAGCCCGCGCGGCCCGCGTCGCGCTCGTGGTCGCCGCGGCCGGGTGGGTCGCGGCCTGCGGGCCGGACAGTACTTCGCCGGAGCCCGGCGAGAACCGGCGCCCGTTGACGGTGGACGCGATCCCCGCGCTGGATCTTCCCCTGCGGCAGCTCGCGAACGTGGACGTGGCCCCATACTTCCGCGATCCGGACGGCGGCGCCCTCGCGTTCACGGCGCGGTCGTCGGATGCCGGCGTGGCCCGGGCGTCGGTCTCGGGGAGCGTGGTGACGCTGGAGGGGGTCGGGAGCGGCGCGGTGGATGTCGCGGTGACGGCCACGGATCCGGACGGGCTCTCGGCCACGCAGCGCTTCGAGGTCACGGTGGGGGCGGCGCTCGCGCTCGCGTTCGGCGTCGCGCAGGCGCGCGAGGGGGGCTCGGCGTTCCTGGACGTCGTGCTGGGCGAGCCCGCGGCGGCGCCTCTCACGGTCCGTTACACGCTGGGCGTGGACGATTCCCGTCTCACGGACGACGCGGATACGGCGGACTACCTGGCGAGCGATTCGGGCTCGGTCGCGGTGCCGGCGGGGGCGAGCCGGGCGAGGATCGAGATCGCCATCGCCGACGACGACGAAATCGAGCCGCCGCGCGAGGTCCTCACCGTCGCGCTGGAGCGGCCCGGGAACGGGACCGGCTACGTGCTGGCCTCACCCGCGGCCGCGGTGGTCGTGATCCGGGAGGGCGTGTGCGACCGGACGCCGGCGGTACGGGACGGCATCGTCGAGCGCCTCCGGGCCGACGGCTGCTCCGATCCCGACGCTCAGGACCTTGCCGGGCTCAAGTCGCTGGGGCTGCAGCGGACCGAAGGTGACCCGGTCTCCGATCCGGTCGACCTCCTCACCGAGTTGCGCGAGGACGACTTCAGGGATCTCACCGGTCTTGAGTGGCTCTCGCTCGCGGGCCACCGGCTGACCCGGCTGCCCGCGGCGGTTTTCTCGGGCCTGACCAGCCTGGAGGTGCTGAATCTGGCGGGAAACGACATCGCGGAACTCCCGCCGGGCGTGTTCGCGGGCCGGCACCGGCTGCAGTGGCTCTCCCTGTTCGACAACCGGCTGGAGGAACTGCCGCCGGAGGTGTTCGCGGGGCTCGCCGCGCTCAAGGAACTGTATCTGGACGACAACGAGTTGACAGGGCTCCCCCCCGGCGTGTTCTCGCGCCTCTGGCGTCTGGAGCGGGTGGGCCTGGCGGCGAACCGGGTGAGCTTCGCGTTCACGGTGGAGTTGGCGCGGACGTACGACGCGGACGCGACGGCGGGGGGTCCGGTGACGCTGGAGGCCCGACTCCTCGAGGGCGCTCCGTTCGCGATGAGCCTGCCGCTGTGGGCCCGGGGAGGGACGCTCTCCATCGATTCGGTACTGCTTCGGGCCGGGGCGACGGCGAGCGCGAGCGTGACCCTGACGCCGGACGCGACCTCGAGCGCGCCCATCTCGGTGACGCTCGGGACGCGCGCCGCGCTCTCGCAGCTGTGCCTCGATCGCTGCGACGGCTTCGACATCGTCGCGGGCCATCCGCTGGTGGTGGCGAATCCCGCCGAGGTGGAGGTGTCGGTGCCGACCGTCTATCTCACCCAGGCGACGCAGAACAGGAGCGGGGGCGTCCCCCTCGTCGCGGGGCGCCGCGCGCTCCTTCGCGCCTTCGTGACCGCGGACGAGGCAAACAGCTTTCGGCCGGCGGTGCGGGCCATCTTCTTCCGCGGCGAGGACGAGATTCATCGGGTGACCCTCGAGCCCCCCGTCGGCGGCATCCCGCGCGAGGTCGACGAGAGTCTTCTCGACCGGTCCTTCAACGCCGTGATCCCCGGGGACATCCTCGCACCCGGGGTGAGTCTGGTGGTCGAACCGGACCCGGAGGGGGAAGTGCCGCTGGCGCCTTCGAGTCGTCCGCGGTTTCCGGGCGAGGGGCGGCACGACCTCGACGTGCGGGAGGTACCGCCGCTGCGGGTGACGCTCGTCCCCGTGCAGTACCTGTCGGAGGACAACCGGGGAGTGAACGAGGGGGTGGCGGACTTCGCGGCGGAGCTGGCGGCCGCGGCGGCGGGGGCCGGCTCGCCGACCTCCTCGAGCGTCCTGAGGTACGCCCGCACCGTGCTGCCTGTGCGGGATCTCGAGGTGTCGCTGCGGGAGCCCTACTTCACGTGGGCGGACACGACGGTCGATGGGGTCGCCGGACTCCTGCATGAGATCGAACTGCTCCGCACCATGGAGGCGGGAGACACGGACGAACACTACAGCGGTCTGTTCGGGGTACCGGCCCCGCTCTCGCGGCACCCCGACGCGTTCTGGATCGACGGCCAGGGGCTGCTCGGGGGACGGACATCGCTCACGGGCTCCCACGACGCCGACGGGCGGCTGCAGAAGGCGCGCCGCCTGCAACTGGTGTTCGCGCACGAACTGGGCCACAACCTGGGCCGCCCGCATACGCCCTGCGACGACCCCGTGGCCGACCCCGGACAGGTGGACGCCGACTATCCCCACGTCCGCGGGACTCTCGGCGCCTGGGGTCACGATTTCGGGGACGCGGAGGGTCCCGGACTCGGCCATCTGTTCGATCCGGAAGGATACCGGGACCTGATGTCCTACTGCCATCCCCAGTGGATCAGCGACTACAGCTTCACGAGGATGCTGGAGTTCCGCCTCGCGGGCGCCGCGCGGCTGGCGGGCGGGCGGACGGCGCGGGACCTCACCCGCCCGCGCGATCTCACGCCTGCGCGGGACGGCGCCGCTCGCCGCGGGACCGTGCTCCTCCTGTGGGGCGGCGTCCGGAACGGGGCGTTGCGGCTCGAACCGGCCTTCGCGCACCCAGCGCCCGCGCGCCTGCCGTCAGCCCCCGGCCCCTACCGACTGTCGGGGCTGGACGCGGCCGGGCGGCGCCTCTTCTCCCTGAGCTTCGCGCCGGACCCGATCGATGGGGCGAACCGCGCGTTCACCTTCGCGATCCCCTTCGACCCGGCCTGGACCGAGGCGCTGGACCGCGTCACGCTGACGGGGCCCGAGGGCGCGGTGACGCTGGACCGTGGGCGCGGGGGCCGGGCGGCGCTGATCGTCGACCGCGCCACGGGCCGCGTCCAGAGCATCGTCCGCGACGGGGCCGGACCGCTCGCGGAGGCGCTGGTCCCGGGGGCAGCCGGGCTGGAGTTTCGCCGCGGCCTTCCCCGCTCGCCAACTTTTTCCAACTAGGACCTATCCCCGCCCTGCGCGGGGGAGCCAGCTTGCCGAGGCTGAGGACCGACGGCCGCGTGGGCCTATCCCCGCCCGCGCGGGGGAGCCCCTGCCCGGCCATGTCACCATCCGGACCCAATAGGCCTATCCCCTGTCAATGGCCATCGAAAATATGACACTTCTGGCCGTGGAAAATGGGACACTTTTCGGAACGCGCCGCGGAGGGACCGGAGCGGAGCGTTCCGAGAGGATCTGGTCGGCGCGCATCACCGAGTCCCTCCGTGTTCCGAGCGCTCCGTCGACCCCGCCTACCGCGCGCAGCTGCAGGCCTATCCCCGCCCGCGCGGGGGAGCCCCCCGTGGATGCCGGAGTACACGTCCAGTCGGGGGCCTATCCCCGCCCGCGCGGGGGAGCCGATTGCACCTACACCGACTGCGCGCCTGACTGCGGCCTATCCCCGCCCGCGCGGGGGAGCCCCGGTCCCCCATACATCCATCTGTGCTGCAAGCGGCCTATCCCCGCCCGCGCGGGGGAGCCCTGACTAAGGAGGCTCGTCACCAGGCAGACCTCGGCCTATCCCCGCCCGCGCGGGGGAGCCGCCTGGGGACTCATCTCGGAAGTTCGGCTCGAGGCCTATCCCCGCCCGCGCGGGGGAGCCCTCTCATCCACGCCGACATCCGCGACATCGAACGGCCTATCCCCGCCCGCGCGGGGGAGCCGCCCGGGACCGGCACCCGCACGTCTCTCCCGACGGCCTATCCCCGCCCGCGCGGGGGAGCCCATGGCTTGGCGGCTTTCTTCGGGCCCCGCCGCGGCCTATCCCCGCCCGCGCGGGGGAGCCACCCCCGCTTTCTTGAGGCAGTCGTGAATGGGCGGCCTATCCCCGCCCGCGCGGGGGAGCCCTCGAGCGCCCAGGCGGCCGGCGCCCAGATGAAGTGGCCGCCCAGCATCCGGCCTATCCCCGCCCGCGCGGGGGAGCCGGAGCCGCGCCCGCCTTACGCGGATCTCGTGATGGCCTATCCCCGCCCGCGCGGGGGAGCCAGCTCCACCCCGGGCCCGACGAACACGCAACGGGGCCTATCCCCGCCCGCGCGGGGGAGCCGTGGACTGGCCGGTCGTCGTCGGCTCGCGGACAGGCCTATCCCCGCCCGCGCGGGGGAGCCCACGAGGTCCGACCACTCCGGGCGAGTGAGCCCGGCCTATCCCCGCCCGCGCGGGGGAGCCCTGGAAACCCATAAGACGCTACGCCACAACGAGGGCCTATCCCCGCCCGCGCGGGGGAGCCCGTCGGACTTCGAGGGGTGTAGGACGGCTAGGAGGCCTATCCCCGCCCGCGCGGGGGAGCCCCATCCAGTACAGCGATAACCATCGAAACGAGGGGCCTATCCCCGCCCGCGCGGGGGAGCCTCCCTGCTCCCCGTTTTGGCCCGCTTCGGGTGGGGCCTATCCCCGCCCGCGCGGGGGAGCCATCGGTTCGCCCAGGACGGACGGCGTCATCGTGGGCCTATCCCCGCCCGCGCGGGGGAGCCCTTTACGCTGGTCGTCCCCGGGATCCGCTACGGGGCCTATCCCCGCCCGCGCGGGGGAGCCGGGCAGCCCGCCTTGACGAACGGCTCGATCAGCGGCCTATCCCCGCCCGCGCGGGGGAGCCAAGCGTCGCCGACTCAGAAGCATGTAGCGCACGGGCCTATCCCCGCCCGCGCGGGGGAGCCCTTTTCCCTTGTCTCTGGATGTCTTGCCCATCGGGCCTATCCCCGCCCGCGCGGGGGAGCCGCCGCGGACAGGGCTTCGAGCGCCTTCCTCACGGGCCTATCCCCGCCCGCGCGGGGGAGCCTAGATGGTGACCATGTCGTCTTCGTAGTATGGGGGCCTATCCCCGCCCGCGCGGGGGAGCCACCCGGGCCGGGATCATCATCAGGTCCTTCGGCGGCCTATCCCCGCCCGCGCGGGGGAGCCCCACACCCGGGAGACCCGCTCAGCGTCATGACCGGCCTATCCCCGCCCGCGCGGGGGAGCCGGTCGAGGAGGGCGGCGATGGCGACAACTTCGAGGCCTATCCCCGCCCGCGCGGGGGAGCCCGAGCCTGACGATGGCGGCGAAGCGATCTCCGGGGCCTATCCCCGCCCGCGCGGGGGAGCCTGCGTCGATGCCGGGGTCGGTATCTCCGTATTGGGCCTATCCCCGCCCGCGCGGGGGAGCCTCGAGGAGGATCGGCGTCCCGGCCTCGTCGTACGGCCTATCCCCGCCCGCGCGGGGGAGCCCGCTCCTGAAGGTGCTCGATCACGTCCGTGACGGGCCTATCCCCGCCCGCGCGGGGGAGCCGTCATCGTGGACTCCGTTGAGTGAGTGGGTGAGGGCCTATCCCCGCCCGCGCGGGGGAGCCGAGTCGCGTCCAGCGGAAGAACACGATCCCGCGGGCCTATCCCCGCCCGCGCGGGGGAGCCCGGATCGCCGACCGACCCGTCCCCGGAGACTGGGGCCTATCCCCGCCCGCGCGGGGGAGCCACGCTTCGCATCGTGGTCGAGCAGGAGCGATCGGGCCTATCCCCGCCCGCGCGGGGGAGCCGCGCCAGTGTCCACGGGGACGGCCGGCTTGAACGGCCTATCCCCGCCCGCGCGGGGGAGCCGGCCGCGGGCTGTACTGAACTACATCCATGTCCGGCCTATCCCCGCCCGCGCGGGGGAGCCTTCTGGACCAGAGCCATCCCCGTGTACTTGGGAGGCCTATCCCCGCCCGCGCGGGGGAGCCTGTCACGTTTCTGGCCTTGCGACCTGTCTAGGGGGCCTATCCCCGCCCGCGCGGGGGAGCCGCTCCTCAGCGGAGACCCTCAGCGCGATGGTGAGGCCTATCCCCGCCCGCGCGGGGGAGCCTGCTCGAGATCCCGGAGGTCACGTTCCCAACGGGGCCTATCCCCGCCCGCGCGGGGGAGCCTGCTCGACAGGGCATCGCCCGGTAACTCAACGCGGCCTATCCCCGCCCGCGCGGGGGAGCCGAGACCCAGCGTCCAATCACTTCACGATTCTCGGGCCTATCCCCGCCCGCGCGGGGGAGCCGAACTGCGGCACACTGGCGCGCCCCGGCAGGAGGGCCTATCCCCGCCCGCGCGGGGGAGCCCCTTGAAGAGTGTGACTGCCTTGTTGGCTGACGGGCCTATCCCCGCCCGCGCGGGGGAGCCCCGAGCAGCGCATACCGCGCGTACTCGGTCCTGGGCCTATCCCCGCCCGCGCGGGGGAGCCCACGCTCCAGCTTGCCGTCTCCACCCCGGACAGGGCCTATCCCCGCCCGCGCGGGGGAGCCTGGATGCGCGGGCCGGAGCGCGACCTGATCCGGGGCCTATCCCCGCCCGCGCGGGGGAGCCTCGCCATCATCCATCGTGGTGGCGGCGGGATTGGGCCTATCCCCGCCCGCGCGGGGGAGCCTACCCCACCAGCGCGATGGACTCTCCGCAGACGGGCCTATCCCCGCCCGCGCGGGGGAGCCGCAGGCAGTCACTGTGTCCATCGGGATCGTGAGGGCCTATCCCCGCCCGCGCGGGGGAGCCACCCGGCCCCGATCCGGCACCGTGCGGAGCAGCGGCCTATCCCCGCCCGCGCGGGGGAGCCTACAAGGGGGCCGTCCCTCCATCTCTCCATACGGGCCTATCCCCGCCCGCGCGGGGGAGCCTTCTCCAGCCAGATGTTGCCGCTGTACTGCGGGGGCCTATCCCCGCCCGCGCGGGGGAGCCAAAAGGGGGAACAGTATGACCGACCCAATCAGCGGCCTATCCCCGCCCGCGCGGGGGAGCCCCGTCGGGACGTCCTCGAACGGCGGGTCGAACGGGCCTATCCCCGCCCGCGCGGGGGAGCCCGGGCGAGGGAACGAGACCCTATCAAATGACGCGGGCCTATCCCCGCCCGCGCGGGGGAGCCGATGGCGGTCACGGCGTTGGCTGGGATGGCGTGGGCCTATCCCCGCCCGCGCGGGGGAGCCACTTCCCTCGCACCGCGTGTCGAGTCATGAGATGGCCTATCCCCGCCCGCGCGGGGGAGCCGGTCCGCTGGGCCGTGCTGACACGACCATGCAGGGCCTATCCCCGCCCGCGCGGGGGAGCCCGAGGTCGCCATCCTCGAGCGACCCGATGGAGCGGCCTATCCCCGCCCGCGCGGGGGAGCCCCCAGCTAACGGTTTTGCCCGGATTTCTAACGGGGCCTATCCCCGCCCGCGCGGGGGAGCCCACACAACGCTCTACAACCCCTCTCTACTCTACGGCCTATCCCCGCCCGCGCGGGGGAGCCTCTCGCGTACGGTGTCGGCGCTGAGTGTGACGGGGCCTATCCCCGCCCGCGCGGGGGAGCCGTTCGGTGTCTGCTTGGCACTCAATGCCGGGAGGGCCTATCCCCGCCCGCGCGGGGGAGCCGGCTTGAAACCGTTAGAAATCGGGCGAAAACCGGGCCTATCCCCGCCCGCGCGGGGGAGCCTGTCACCAAACGACTTGCCGAAATACCTAACGGGGCCTATCCCCGCCCGCGCGGGGGAGCCCCTCCCGCAGCGCGGCGAAATAGCGGTCCGCCAGGCCTATCCCCGCCCGCGCGGGGGAGCCCCGCATAAGCGCCCGCCCGCACCTGCCGCCAGCGGCCTATCCCCGCCCGCGCGGGGGAGCCTGACCCACCGACGCACCAGCATCCGACGAATAGGGCCTATCCCCGCCCGCGCGGGGGAGCCACGAAAGAGCTCTGGGCCGCCCATGTTGCCCGGGGCCTATCCCCGCCCGCGCGGGGGAGCCGGCTTCTTGGGCCGTGACGCGGCGCGCCACCGCGGCCTATCCCCGCCCGCGCGGGGGAGCCGATATCGGGCTGGCGGTGGGCGAGACGATCAGCGGCCTATCCCCGCCCGCGCGGGGGAGCCTCTTTATGTGCAAATCATTCGAAGCTATTGTGTAAGGTTTTCCGTTTCATTCCGAGTCGGGGTCTTCTAGCGCACAAAGCGCGAGTTCGGACTCGTCGGGCGGGCCATGCCTGACGAGGAGCACTCCATCCGCATCCCAGATTTCCTTCGGAGGGTCTCCCAGTTGGTGGATCCTGAGCTTACCAGGGGCAGAAGCATCGGGGTACAGCATCGTTATCGCACCGCGTCCGAGAAAACTGAACCACTTGGTCAGTACCGCCCATATCCGCTCGCGGACACCTTTGGAGATGTCCGAACCGACGTAGACGCCAGGAGCCACTTCGAGCATCACGGATGCGAGGAAACCCCGATACCGAGCTTCGACATCTCGCGTCACCACCACAGTCGCTGGCATTTGACTCAGTCCGGATTGTCGGGAAACAGTTCTTTGATCCGGGCGATCATCTTGGGGATAGTTCCAGTTCTACTGAGGGTGGCTCCGGTTTCCTTTCTGGCCAGTCGCTCTATATCCGCGTACGCCCCTCGAGCGGCCTGCTTGGCTGCGCGAAACGCGGCCGGAATCAGGACCGAATCGCGAAAAAGGTCGGCAATGTCGAGGACGAACGATTGGCTGGCTTCTTCGTGGATGAAGCCGAGTTGGGGGATCGTCGCGGTCGCCGCAACCGCAACCGCCGCCGCTGCCTCTACCGCGCTTGAGGCGTGGTTTAGCGCTTGATTCGGCACGTCGGCGGCGGCCGGCCGCTGTCGATTGTAGCGACGCCCGCGCCACTCAATGCCCACCTGCTGCGCGATGAGGCGGTATGTCTCCCTCATGCGTGCCCCCTCCATGCCTCGCAGGGCAGAAATGCTGTGGTGGGGGAACACCTCTCCAAGGCGCCAGGCATACATACGCCGGGCCGTGTCCAGGCGGACCTCCTGATCCGCCCAGTATCGAGCCTGGATCCTCGCAAGGCCGGACCGACCGGAAATCAGCGGCGGTGCGGTGTACATTCGAACCCCGTCAACCCCGACGGCCGCGAGAGCGGTACCGTGCCGCGCAAGGAGCCGGAGCGCGTCGTGGCTGACCGTCGAACCCGGCCCCAGAAGGATCATCGAGACACCCTGGAACGGAATCGTGTAACGTCCCGGCTCCATCGCATCACTCGACGAGGCCATCTCCACCCGTTCGAAAGATAGCGTACCATCTCGTACGGTGAGCGCCCCCCGGGCTAGCCATAGTAGTCCGTGTCTATCAGCATGCGGGATCCGAGCTGTATCGAGCCCCAAGCGTCCGATCAGCATGAGCAGCTATCCGCTTCGGGGAGACGTGTCCGGCGGACGGACGATCAACATGCCGTAACCGTAGGCCCGGTGTCTCCCGACACCTTTGGCGAGTGTGGCGGCGAAGGCCGCAGGATCCTCGACGACACACTCGCCGTGAAGGACGGAATCGGGCCCCTCTGGACCACACCCATCGCCGCGGATGAC
Organism: Candidatus Palauibacter sp.; assembly: GCF_965216145.1. Lineage (GTDB taxonomy): Bacteria > Gemmatimonadota > Gemmatimonadetes > Palauibacterales > Palauibacteraceae > Palauibacter. The sequence continues at coordinate 2,846,423 of NZ_OZ244149.1, read as the reverse complement.
CCGGAGCCGGCGGAAGGACGCAAGGCGGCACGAATGAAGGTCCACCGCCGCTGCGCCCGTGAGCCGTTCTGCCAACCACTTGGCGTAAACTTCCTCGCGGGAGATGCCCGCCTCTGGAGCCACCTCCCGATCTTTCCATCCGTTGGGAGATCGGCGTAACAACTCCAGTCTGAAGGCGTCGATTTCGCTCCCCTTGCGGATCACCTTAGCCGATTGAGAGTCCGGCAGGTTTTGAGCGAGTCTACGTACGGGGCGAACGCGAATATCGAACCCCAAACGTTGTCCGACCGAGAAACGCGCGGGCATTGGCTTTGCCCGGAGTCCGGCAACATCGATGACTTCAAGGCAGTCTGGCGGTGCAGCCACCTCCGAAACAGCCCGAAGGGTCCTCTCCTCCAGGTCCGAATATGCGTAGAGAGTGGCCTCTTGGGCCCTCGACGGTCGGAAGGTTCGGAAGGGCTGCAACACGCCTTTGCCGAAGACGCCGCTCAGCAGAACGTGGAGCGCGTATCCCTCATCGAAGACCCCCTGCCTCATGAGGCGTCGTCTGCCGCTCCACTGACCCAGCGCCGCATAGCTGAAGGGCAGATACACCATGTGCGTCATCGCGGGTTCTCCCGTCCAGCTACACGGCCCATGCAGACGCGCCGCGCTCCGCCGTGCAGGCCGCCGCCCGCCCAGTTCCGTTCATCGGTAATGAGTCTTGTCGCGTGCGCCCCTTCCGGAGTCTCCGCGTGTGGCCAGATCGCGTAGCACTCCCTGCCGACCGGAAGGACCGCACTGAGTGCGGAGCGTGCATCGGCCTCGGCCACCCAAGTGCGAAAGATCTCGGCCGAGGGGAGGCACGGCTTCCGGCCCAGGAACAGCGGGCGGGCGGGCCGTTTCAAGGCGTCCGCGAGTTGTTCCAGCGTCGGCGTCGACTCGGCAGGGTCAAGACGCACGACGAGGGAGAGCCGCAGGTCCGAGTGGTAATCCCGCCAGCGCTGGTGTGCCCCCGAATAGGTTTGAGCACCACCCGCGCGTCCCATCGGCATCCCCCTCGTCGTCCAAGCCCTGTCAGCCTTGCCGAGTTGCGCTGTCTGGTAGTCTGTGACGCGCCGCAAATCTGGATCCTCGTCATGCGCGGCGGCGAACACGATGCGGTCCTGCAGCACTTGGTGCTCCGCCTTCATGGCACGTGTCCAGCCGAGCGCGTTTCCGAAGAGCCCTGTAAGCATGGACTGGGCGGGAAAGTCGCGTATCACCCCACGAGCATCGATCGCCTCTCCTCCGAACGAGGCAAGGGGTGCTTCGAATCTCAAGTGCATCCACCGCATCACGCGTGCCCTCGTTCCATGACGTCGGCCGCCCAATCCGCGAGCCCCGTGAGTGAGATGAGTTCGGCACGGGGCATTGCCGCTCGGTTGAGACTCATGGCCCTCCTCGCCTCACCCGTCTCATACGTCTCGTCGAGACGCTCGAGGTGCCCGCTCAGAGCGCTCTCGGCGGCCTGGGTCGTAGCGCGGCAGGGACTCCGAAAGGCCTCCGCGAGACTGCGCGGTTGACGGTCGCCGGCTTCCGCCATCAGCCAACTCGCGTAGCCGTAGGGCGCGGTCGAACCCAGCTTGGCTCCGGGCGTCACGGTGGCGATGAGGTGGATGAGGCGCCGGCATACCTCACCCGCCATCTCGCTGTCGCCGGCCAGGTTCCTAAGCAGGATGTCCCGGTCGACAACGACGTATCCGTAGAACAGGCCGCACGTGAGTTCCGTCTCTCCGATGTGGTCGGCCCCGGGGTCATCCTCGATCCGACGAAGATCGTCGACCACCGTGAAGTAGTCGCTCTCGCTCTCTTCGCGGTGCACCGTGAAGGCGTGGGCGACATGCACGGCGGCGTCGATGTTCGCTTCCACATCGGAAGTGACCATCCGACCGAAGAGCGCCGCCACGAGTCCGCCAGGCAGGCGGCACTGTTCTCTCATGGCCTTCATGTTCTGGCGGGAATCCTTCACCCACGACTTCGCGGCGGCCTTCGCCTCGGACGCGGGGAGTGCCGCGATGCGGCTTGCCTCCTTCGCGAGGAATTCAATCTCGGGCGCGCCCAGGAGGAGCGGCTGGCGGTTGCTACGCTGGTCCCCCTTGTCCCCGTAAACGGCGGTCTGGAAGGCCTTCTCCACGGCTTTTGCCACATCCTCATCGTGATCGGCTTCGCGCAGTGGTCGCATGACCTCCAACGTGACGATCTCGCGCGATCGCGTGGCGGTGGGGGCACCATCGATCCGGGTCAGCGCATGTACGCTGTCTGCGACCCGCCAGTGCCGCTTCAGACACTGCGAGGAGATGCGGGTGCGCATCCACCCGCCGTATTCGATCCTTTTTGCCAGCCCGGAATCATCGCGGTTGAGCAGCACCGCGGAGTAGCCGTGCAAGCTGTGGATCTGGATGAAGCGGGAAGCGGTCATTGGCTGGTTTCTCCTGTTTGTGTGTCCTTCGCCTTGGAGGCGATCCGGTAGTAATGACGAGCGATCCAATGAGCTTGGCTCTTGTCGTTCTCCCGGAGCATGAAGTTCGCGAGGGTGCGTAGGTCGAACCTGACCGACTCCTTCCCGGAGAGCCGTCGGCAGGTGCGGACCGCCAGATCACGACGCATCTCGCCACGAGCCGAGAGGAGTCGTGCAAGTCGCAGCTCGGATATGTTGGCCTCGGCGAGCGCCGCGCCCATCGGCTTGCTTCCGTCGTGTGCGGATCGCCTCTTCTCGTCGCCCCCTCTTGGCGTGAGTATCGCGATCGCCTGCATGATCGCGGCCCACCGGGGCAGGTCGCCGGCCGCCCTCCCCTCAATTCCGTTGTCCGCCATCAACTGCCAAAACGCCGCGCTCCCTTCGCCTTCCAGAGGCCCCCGGCGGAGCGCCGCCGCCGGCCCCGGCTTGAGACGCGCTATCTGGGCGGCTAAACGGACAATCGTCAAACCGAAATCGGCGCTACGATCCTCCGGTTCAAGTGCCGACGGAACAGGTTCAAGTGTCATGCGACTTCTCCTTTGGTCCGGTCTCGAAGATGTCCGGTTGGTCGCTGAAGACGCTGTCGGCGCGCCGCAGACGCCAATGAAATGCGCTCCTCGCGCGAGCTTCGGCCCGATATCGCTGTATGGCCGGGCAGGGAACCGCGCTGATGGCCTCCCTCAGCAAGGCTTCTCCGTGTCTGATGAGCCGTCGTGCGAAGTGGCAGCGAACAGCGGCTCGAACGTCCTCGGCAACCCCGAAGCGCGCTTGGAGGGCCTCGAAGAAGTGAGCATCGGCAAGCGCTTCGAGCCTCCGAGCGTACGGAACGCCCCGCTGCCGATCGGTTCTTCCCAGCGCGCTCGCTTCCTTTCCACCGCTTGCGGCGATGGCAATGCCGAAGCGCAGTGCGAGGATGACCTCCTGGATCTCGCCGATCTGAGCTCTTGCAAGTTCATCGAGGGTATCGCGCTCCTCACCTCCCCGCAGCAGGGAACGGGCGAACCGGGGAGCGAAGACGATATCTGCCCGTTCGTGATACCCCTCCGTCTTTCCCTGACCCGCCGCGACGCCCCGGGCTACGAGACGCCAAGGACCGTCGTCCGCTGAGCCCGTGGACATCGCTGGCGAAAGCCGGAAGGCGTCCTGGTCGAGGACCAACTTCGCCAGCCGGTCATAACGAAAACCCGCGCCGGTGATCGAGAGCGCCTTCGTCTCCCCGTCAATCGCGACGGGGGTCCAATGATCGCCCAAGTCACCCTTTGCCTCAGCCGCCGCGATTCTGCGCGTCTTTGAGGTAGCGGTGCGGGCGACAATCCTCTCGCCTCGCCTCATCAACCGAACGCGACGGCATATCTCGATGAAGTGGGGATCGAGATCGGTGAGCTTGAGGGAAACCGTACCATCCCACGGCTCGATCCACACCAGCCCGATACCATCCTCGGGTGAGTAGTATTCTTCGTACCAATCGAGCACCTTGGATCGCTGCTCGATCATCTGACGGATGTCGTGGGCGAGATGTGCGCCGAGCCCCCCCTCGGCCGGCGCAAGCCCCAGGCAGGGCCGAGAGGAGTATCCCCCGTTCATCCGCGCGATCCCGTGGTTCCCGGCACCAAAGTACCCACCCATCGTTTGCAGACTCACGAGGGAGAAAACCCAATCGTCGGCCTTCCCGTCAGTCTCGACGGACGATTTCAAATCGTGGTTCTTGGAGGTGACAAGCACATCCAGATCATCCGGTGCCGCCAGCAGTTTCTTGTACGCCGCAAGCCCTCCGGGGGCAGGGCACTGTAAGAAGGCCGGACGCGACGAGTCGCTGACGATGAGTCGCCACGGCTCGTCGTCAGGGAAGCCTGAGGTCAGCTCACGGAGGAGTTGTCGCCACTCGTCCGCGAGTCGAGGCGGTTCCTGTCGCCCGGCGCGTGTGAGGGCCAGGACGGCCAGTTGCGCGAGGAAGGCGTGCCACGCGTGCCGCTGATGCGGCCGCAGCGCGGGGAAGGACTCGACGCGATCGGCAATCAACGCTTCGTACACGCCCGGGATCGACTCGATGGTTCCCGAGCCGTCCACGGCGCGGAAGCGAATCAGCCGTTCCGTGAGCAGATTGGTCATCGGCGCTCTCCTCGACGACGATATCCATGCGTTCTCAAGTTCCGTTCTCGACCATCAGGCTTGTCTCCCCTCAGTCTCCGGCCTGATCCCGCTCCGATCGTATCGGAAAACTCGCAATCCTACACGAAGGAGTAGTCCGCCTTCGGTCTGGTCGAGGTTTGCTGACTCGATCTCGTCGCGAGACGGGAAACCGGGCGGCTTGCGGAACAGGTGTGCCGGCAGGTTGAAAGTCTTGACCGGTCGACCGAACGGCCCGTTGGCGGGCTCGGAGAGTCTAATGCGCGGACCGTCCTCGCCCAAGCGAGTGCGCACGGCCTCGTCCAGCGGAGAGAACTCGAGGTCCGCGAATCGCCCGCGTCGATCAAGCACATGTGCCTTGGCCGTCAGTTGTTCCGCCGCCGCTCGACCTACGGCTTCATTCGCCTGATCCAGCCAGCGGCTGCCCAACTCCTCTTCGAGAGCCGCGAGCCGTTCCGGGTGGGTCGCTTCCTCCACCAACTCCCGGTTCGTTTCGGGGATCGGCCACTCGGGTCGCTTCTCGATCAGCCTCCGGGTTAGCTCCAACACCCGGAGGTCCCGATAGATGCCCCCGTTCCTGGACATGCCCAGACCGTATCGGAGGAGCTCCCCGTCGAGGCCCGAGTCCAAACCCTCTTCAGGCACCAGCACAACGCAGCGTGGGCCGGCGAAGCCAGCCGGTCTCTCCGTGTCCGCGTGTCGGTGAATCCTGCCGATTCGCTGGAGGAGAACATCTACGGGACAAAGGTCGGAGATGAGCAGGTCAGCATCGATGTCCAACGACTGCTCCAGGGTCTGCGTCCCGATCACGACCCGCCCGCCCGCTGCCCTTCCTTTCCCCAGTGTCTTCTCGACGGCACCATCGAGCAGCCGCCGGTCCTCCACTGCGAAGCGGCTGTGATGGACGGCGGGAGAGTCTTCCACTTGAAGGCAAAGCCCCTGTCCTCCCTGTGCGCAAACCTCGGCAAAGACGGCCTGCGCCTGCTTCACGGTGTTCCGGACGACTAGCACCTTGCCCCCCTGCTCCGCCTCGCGGAGCGCCCGGGCCGCAATGCGGGGCGCCTGGCCCAGGATCGGCTCGGCCGTCATCGCAACCCGCTTGGTGTATCCCGTGTGCTCGAAACTCTGGACGAAGGAGGTCTGATCTCGTCGAGCCAGTGTCAGCGCAGGGTAGGACTCGGACTTGGCCTGCTGGATTCCGGGCGGGACCCGACGCCGGGTGGCGTTCCTCACCAGCGCATCTCGTGCCTTGGAACCGAGGGTAGCCGACATCAATAGCGCCTGGCCACCCAGCGCGAGGTGGTCGCGGAGCACTGTCCGGAGTATCTCCGTCATGTAGACATCGCTCGCGTGAACCTCGTCAACCACGAGGAGGCTTCGAGCAAGCGAGGCGCCTCGAAAGTGGGCCCACTTGACCTTAAGACCGGCCAGCAACGCCTGATCGACTGTCCCCACCCCCACGGTCGCGGTCAGGAACTTTCGAGCGCTTTCGGCTGACCAGCGCGCTCGCAGCGTCGTCTCGCCGGGATCGTCTCTCCATTCGACGTCGAACCGACCCACCCGCTTCCCGCGCGTTTCTCCAACCTTGAGATAGCCTGGTACCGCCAAGACGGTCTCTAGATGGGCGCGGCTTGGGAACAGCCGCCGCAGCGCCGTGTGGACTCGTCGATGGAGTTGAAGCGCGGCGGCGCGGGTAGGGAGGGCAAAGTACAGACCGTCGACCCGTCCGGCTCTCCACAGCTTGGCGAAGCGTATCAGGGCTGCCTCCGTCTTTCCCGACCCTGTTTCGCTCTCCAGGATCAGTAACGGGCAGTCGATCGGAGCGTCGGCTACTGCTCGTTGCAGGGGCCTCGGGCAATCGAAATCGAAGACTCTCCGGTAGTCCCCGGTCGTGGCAAAGTCCGCGGCTGTGGCCTCATCGGCCCAACCATCTCGTCGGAAACCCGACTCGGCCATCGCTCGGCGTGCCCGTTGGCGGGCTTGCTCCAAGTAGTGGGGATCGGCTGTCGGGCAGAACGGGAAGAACTCCTCGTTCGACCCCAACTGGTCGGCGAGCGTCAGGACTCCTGCGAATAGATGTGCCAAGGCCGGCGAGCGCGGGAGATCCAGACCCGTCTCGAACGCCTGCGGGAACCATTCGCGCCCGCGCCGAGCCAACAACTCCGCGCCCGCGATCGGGTCGTAGTCGCCGAACGGGCGCCAGATGGGGTCGGGACCTCGCGCGGAAACCGAAGATCGCGCCGGAATCCCGTGATGGGCCAGTGCTGCTCGGAGGTATTCTTCCAGCGCTTCCGCGCCCCAGGCGGCCATGCCTAGAAGACCGAGGGCCTCGAGGACTTTCATGCGTTCACACGCCCAGAGCCCAGCCTTGATGTGAGGGACCTTCTCCGGCGCGCCAGAATCCTTTAGGACGGAGAATTGAAACCCAACGTTTAACTTGCCCAGGTCGTGCAGGAAGGCGATCACGGTCAGACGGGCTTCCGTGAGGCGCGTGAAACCCTCCTCGCCAGCCGCGAATTCGAATCGGCCCCGTAGGACCGGGTCTCGCAGCAGGGCCTCGAAGCACGCCGCAACATCGGCCGAGTGGTGCTCCAAAGGGTGGAACTCGCCTGTTCCGTCGCGAAACTTGCCCCAAGCGGGCTTCGGACTACAGTCGCGCCAGCGGCGCGGTGCTTCTCCACTCATTCGGGCGTGAAAGCCCGTAGCCTGAAGGGATAGTTCCCCACTACGCTTCTTCCGGCGGCGCCAACGGCTCAATGAGCGATATCAGGTTCGGGATGTCTCGTTGGACCGTTTCCCACAGCAGTTCTACATCCACCTCAAAATAGGCATGCACGAGTCGGTTCCGCATGCCGACGATCTCGAGCCACGGGATCTCGGGATGCATTTCTCGTGTCTCGGCGCTGACCCGGCTCGCAGCCTCGCCGATGATCTCGATCGCCTTGATGATCGCGTGTTGGTGCAGCTTGTCATGTTCGAACTTTCCGAAGGTCAAATCCGAAGCGAACTCTTCGGCGTCACGCGCTGCCAACAGCATATCCAGAAGGTAGGCGTCGTCATCCCGCATAGACGGTCTTTGCCGATCCGAGGATCGCCTCTCGCCGCAGGTAGTTTCGACTTCTCTCGATGGCCCGTCGCTCCAGAAGGTCCGCTCGGCGCCCGAACAACTCGCTCAACTCTTCCTCGATCCGAACCATGTCCATGAGGGTCCGCCGGGCCGAGGAGTGGAAGGTCACGAGGACATCCACGTCGCTCTCCGGTCCGAAGTCTTCCCGCACGACGGAGCCGAACAACGCCAGTTCGGCGATCCGCCACCGCTTGCAAAGCGCGACGACCTGATGCTGCGGAACGTCTATCCCACCCAGGATCTTCATGGCTCGATGGTAATGAAGTTCCCGGTGGTGCGGTAGCGGCGGGCCTGTCTACCCGAAGGCCACGAGGACGCGTCGAAGGGCCTCTACGTCGGAGGCGTCGTTGTAGACGTTGGGGGCGACACGCAGGGCGTCGCCGCGCAGGGAGGCATAGACGCGGGCCGCGGCCAGGCGCGCTTCCAGTTCGGCAACGTCGCACCCCTCGGGGAGGCGGATGCCGAGGATGTGTCCGGCGCGCCAGGCGTCGTCCTCGATCGCCCATCCGCGGCCGCGCAGTTCCTCCGCCAGACCCGCCAGCAACTCCCGGCAGTAGTCGAGGATCCGGGCCGGCTCCCACGCGAGGATGAGGTCCATGGCCTCGATGAGCATGGGGATGAGGATGAAGTTCGACGTCTGTCCCACGTCGTAGCGGGCGGCGCCATCCCGGTACTCGTCGGTGTAGTCCACGAGGCCCTGGAAGTCCTCGGAGCCGCGGCGCGAAATCCACGTCTCCTCGAGCGGGACGCCGTCGTCGAAACGGGGGCCGAAGTAGCCCGCACACGTCTGGTACGGGCCGAGGAGCCACTTGTACCCCACGCTGATGAGCGCGTCGGGGCGAATGCGCTGGACGTCGAACGGGACGGCGCCGATGGACTGTGAGGCGTCGATGACGAGCGCGGCGCCGACCTCGCGCGCGCGGCGTCCGGCCGGCTCGAGATCGATCCGGGTGCCGTCGGTCCAGTGGCAGTGCGGGAGGGCCACGACGGCGGTGTCGGGGTCGATGGCCTCGAGCAGCCGCTCGTTCCACAGTGCGCCGGAGGGGGGCGGGCCGGGGCGCTCCACGGTCCGCACCTTGCAACCGTCGTCGGCCGCCCGCCGCCGCCACGCGTAGACGTTGCTCGGGAACTGCTCCCCGAGGATGACGATGTTCTGCCCCGGCTCGAGCGGGAGGTTCCGGGCCGCGACCGCGAGGCCGTAGGACGCGGAGGGGATGAGCGCGATCCGCCCCGGGGCGGCGTTGACGAGGCGCCCGAAGCGGCCCCGGGCGCGGTCGCAGTCCGTGAAGAACTCCGTGCTCGCGAACGGGGTCGGCGAGAGCTTGCGGCGGATCCCCTCCACCCCCACGGCGGCGACCGATCGCGGCAGGGGGCCGAGATAGGCGCAGTTGAGGAAGTGGGCGTCCTCGTCGAGCTGAAACCGGCTCTTCTGGCAGGCGAGCGTCGATGCGACGGCGGTGCTCAATGGGTCCTCCCTGCTTTTTCTTCGATCAGCGCTCCCAGACGAGCACGGTCCACTTTGCCCGTGGCCGTCCGGGGCAGACGCTCGAGGACTTCCCAGCGCCGGGGCGCGCGCGCGCCCGAGAGCCGCTCCCGGCACCAGACATCCAGGCGGACGGGGAGTTCAGGATCGTGCGCGGCGACCACGGCGGTCACGATCTGGCCCCACGTCTCATCCGGCAAGCCGATCACGGCCGCCTCGCGCACCTCGGGGTGCGCGGCGAGGACCGCTTCGATCTGGAGAGGGTCGATGTTCGTGCCTCCGCTGACGATGCGGTCGCGGAGACGGCCCGTCACGTGGATACGACCCTCCGCATCGAGGTGGCCGAGATCGCCGGTCGCGAACCAGTCGCCGCGGGGCCGCGCGGGGTCTCCGACGTACCTGCGGAAGAGGGTGGCGCCGCGGACCTCTATGTGGCCGGCGGGGGCGGGGGGCTGCCCGGGCTGGGTGGTCTCGTCCCGGCCCTCCGCGGGCCGGATGCGGACCTCGACGCCGCGCAGGGGGCGGCCGCACGAGCGGTCGGCCGCCCGGAGCTCGCGGGGGGTCGCCGTGGCGACCTGCGATCCCGCCTCGGTGAGTCCGTAGGTGAGGGCGATGGGCCACCCGGCTCCGAGCGCACGGTCGAGCAGATCCTGCGGGGTCGCCGCGCCGCCGAGCAGGACCGCGCGCAGGGAGCCCGGCGGCCGGGCGCCGGCCTCCAGCAGCCCGTGCAGCATCGCCGGCACGAGCGACAGGTGGGTGATGGCGAGTTCGACGAGCGCCCGGGCGGCGGTTGCGGCGTCGAAGCGCACGGAAGCGAACCCCACCGTGGCGCCGGCGGCCGCGGCCCTGAGCGGCACGGCCAGCCCGCCGACGTGCGCCCAGGCCAGTGTCGCGAGCCACCGGTCGTCCGGGCCGAAGCCGAGACGCTCGTTCGCCGCCTCGGCGTTCGCCCTCAGCGACCGCCATTCGTGAACCACGAAGCGCGACACGCCCCCGGTCCCCGAGGTGGCGAGGATCGCACCGCCCGCCGACCCCGTCTCGACGCCCACGCGGGCCTCCTCGCCCGCCTCGCCGCCCGTCGCCGCCAACGGCTCGGCGGGGCGGCGGTGGTGGAGCATCATCTCGCCGATTCCTGGCACCGAGAGGGCCTCGTCGGTCCATCCCGGCCCCGGCCAGGCCGTGCCGGGGCCGGTGAGCGCCGCGGCCGGCCGCAGCGCGGCGAGGAAGGCGTCCCGCTCGAAGTCGGTCCATCCGGGGTGCGCCGGCGCCAGAATCGCGCCCGCCTCCGCGATCGCCCCCAGGGCGACGGCGCCCCCCGGGTCCAGCCCGAACTGGTGCGCCACGACGACGCCCGGACCCGCCCCGGCCTCCGAGAGCGCCGCGGCGACGCGGTCGCTGGCGGCGCGAACTTCCGCGGCGGACCACCCTCGGTCCCGCTGGACGAGGGAGAATCCCGAGGCCGGGCCGAGCGCCCCCGGGCCGGGAGCCGGCGAGCCGGTCACAGCAGGCAACCGAGCGCGAACAGGAGACCGTAGGCCCCCGTGGCCCGGGCCGTCGCCGCGAGCGCGGGGTTGAGGTCGCGCGGGTCCCCGTGGCTCCACACGGTGCGGAGGGGCGGCGCCGCGAGCAGCAGCGCGGCGGAGGCGAGGAGCACGCCCGGCGGCCACAGCCCGGCCGCGGCGCCGACGGGGGGCACCGCGGCGGCGGTGGCGAGAAGCACCGAGTACTGCACGCGCGTCGCGGTCGGCCCGATCCTCACCGCCAGCGTGCGCTTGCCGGCCGCCGCATCCGTCTCCCGGTCGCGCAGGTTGTTGACCACGAGGATCGCGGTCGCGAGCGCCCCCGCCCCCGCCCCCGCGAGCACCGCTTCCGGAGCCCAGCGCGAGAGCTGCACGTAGGCGGTGCCGGCGACGGCGACGGGGCCGAAGAAGACGAACACGAACAGGTCCCCCAGGCCGTGGTAGCCGAAGGGCCACGGCCCGCCCGTATAGCAGATCCCGGCCAGGATGCCCGCCGCGCCGATCCACACGATCGGCCATCCCCCGACCGTGACGAGGTAGACTCCGAACAGGGCCGCGAGGGTGAACGAAACCGCCGCCCCCATCCGGACGGCCCCGGGCTCGAGGAGGCCGGCCTGGGTCACGCGCGGGGTGCCCAGGCGGTCCGCCGTATCCGCGCCGCGGGCGAAGTCGGAGTAGTCGTTCGAGAAGTTGGTCCCGACCTGGATCAGGAGCGCCCCGGCAAGCGCCGCGAGGAACGGTCCCGCGGCGAAACCGCCCGCCTCCCACGCCAGGCCCCCGCCCGCCAGCACGGGCCCCGCCGCCGCCGGGAGCGTGCGCAGGCGGGCGCCGGCCAGCCACGCCCCTGTACCATCCGACTTCACGGACGCCAGGGATAGCGCCGGAAGTCGGGGGGCCGCTTCTCGAGGAAGGCGTTCCTCCCCTCCTGTCCCTCCTCGGTCATGTAGAACAGCATCGTGGCGTGCCCCGCCAACTCCTGGATGCCGGCCTGTCCGTCGCAGTCCGCGTTCATGGCGGCCTTCAGGCAGCGGATCGCGAGCGGGCTCTTCCCGAGGATCTCCTGCGCCCAGTCGACCCCCTCCGCCTCGAGGCGGTCGAGCGGCACGACCTTGTTGACGAGCCCCATCCGCTCGGCTTCCTCCGCCCCGTACTGGCGGCACAGGTACCAGATTTCGCGCGCCTTCTTCTGACCCACGGAGCGGGCGAGATAGGAGGATCCGAAGCCGCCGTCGAAGCTTCCCACCTTGGGGCCCGTCTGTCCGAACACGGCGTTGTCCGCCGCGATCGTGAGGTCGCACACGACGTGGAGGACGTGCCCGCCGCCGATCGCGTATCCCGCCACGAGCGCGATCACCGGCTTGGGCATCGAACGGATGAGGCGCTGGAGGTCGAGCACGTTCAGGCGGGCGACCCCGTCCTTCCCCACGTACCCGGCCTCGCCGCGCACGCGCTGGTCTCCGCCCGAACAGAAGGCCCACTTCCCGTCCGCGGAGGGACCGTTTCCGGTGAGGAGCACGACGCCGATCCGCTCGTCGTCCCGCGCGTCCTGGAAGGCCCCGTACATCTCGAACAGGGTTTCGGGGCGGAACGCGTTGCGGATCTCGGGGCGGTTGAAGCCGATGCGCGCGATCCCGTCCGTCTTGTGATAGGTGATGTCGCCGTACTCGCCGACCGGCTGCCAGACGACGCCGCTCTCCGGCGGCGTGAAGGTCTCTTCCATGCTGGGTTCTCCGTCAGGTTGCGGGCTTCCAGGCGCGGGCGCCTCGGACATCTCGCAGTTCTCGTCGCACGGGTCGGCGGGCCTTCAGAGCGCCGCGCGCGCCGCCTCCCGGGCACGTTCGACGACGGCGGTACGCCGCTCCCAGTTGTCATGCCGGTCGATGCGCGCCTCGGTGAGGCGGAGGCCGGGAGTCCCGGATCCGGCGCCCAGCGGCGGCTTCGGATCCTCCGCGAGCGCCGCCCTCAGTTCGGCGACCGACGCGACGGGACGGTGGGGGATTCCGGCGGCGGCGGCAACCGCTCCGAGGTCGACGGGCTGGGGCATGACGACGAAGGGGGTGAACGGCGGGTCGTGCTCGCGAATCGGGAGCATGTGGAAGATCCCGCCGCCGCGGTTCTGGATCACGACGATGTGGAGTCTCGCGCCGTCGGGACGCCGGGCGAGGAGCGCCCCCGCGTCGTGAAGCAGCGTGAGATCCCCGACGAGGGCGACGGCGGGCCGTCCCGAGGCGGCCGCGGCCCCGAGCGCCCCGCTCACGTTCCCGTCGATGCCGCTGGCGCCACGGAACCCGAGAGCGCGGAGGGGCCGGTCCGTCGGACGCGCGAAGGCGTCCACGTCACGGATGGGCATCGAGTTGCCGATGAACCAGGGGGTCCCTTCCGGTAGCGCCTCCGCCACGGCCGCGGCGATGGCCCCCTCGAACCAGCTGTCCGCCAGCGCGGGCGCGACCGCCGTCCACGCCGCCGCGTCGATCTCCCGCCACCGGTCGGTCCACTCGGGTTCCGCCTCCCCCGCGCCGGAGGATGTCGCCCCGGCGAGCGTGGCGGCCGGATCGCCGGTGAGCGGCCGGGAGTTCGTGGCGAGGTGGTCCCGCCACCGGTGCGCCGCGTCGAGGACGACCTGGAGCGCGTCCCCGTGCCGCTCCAGGTAGCGACACACCGAGGCGGAGGTGGGCGCGCGGCCGATCCTCACGACGAGGTCGGGGCGCAGCGCCGCGGCGATTTCGGCGTCGCCGAGGCAGAGGTCCGCGCTCCCCATCGTCCAATGGCGGGCGCCGGCGCCGAAGCGGGCGCCCGAGAGCGGATCCGCCACCAGCGGCGCGCCCGTCCGGGCCGCGAGCGCGAGCGCGGCGACCCCGATCTCGGGACGGTGATTCGGGCCGCACACGAGCAGGGGTCGCCGCGCGGCCAGCAGGAGCGCCGCCAACTCGGCCCCGGCGTCCGGCACCGGCGGACCGGGTTCGCCGGGAGGCGCCTCCGGGTCGGGCAGACGGGCCTCGAGCCCGGGCGGCACGTCGCCCGGCGCCCGGGTGGGATCGAGCGGCTTGGCGAACTGCAGGTTCAGGTGGGCCGGCCCGACCGGTGCCCCGGTCGCGGCACGCCAGGCCGCCTCCACCGCGGCGCCCAGCCGGGCGAGCCCCGCCTCGCTCGCTTCCGGGAGTGCGACATCGATCGACAACCGGGGATAGCGCCCGTAGAGGTCGACCTGGTCGATGGTCTGGTTCGCGTCCGTCCCGCGGAGGCTCGCCGGCCGGTCCGCCGTGAGGGCAAGCAGCGGAATCTCGCTCTGACTCGCCTCCACCACCGCGGGGTAGAGGTTGGCCGCCGCGGTCCCCGATGTCGTGACGACGGTGGCCGGACGGCCGCTCACCGCGCCGATCCCGAGCGCGAAGAAGGCGGCGCAGCGCTCGTCCACGTGCGGGTGGACGACGAAGCGCCGGTCCGCGGCGAACGCCTCGACCAGCGGTGCCGACCGGGAGCCGGACCCGACGCAGACGTGCGTCACTCCGAGGCGAGCCAGCCGGTCGGCCAGCGCGCGCGCCCACAGCGTGTTCCGGTTGGGGGCTGTCCGACCCGTCCCGCTCACGGCACTCGCTCGACCCCGAGCGCTCCCAGCATCGTCTGCAGCTTCACCCGGGTCTCGTCCCATTCGGCGCGGGCGCGGGAGCCTTTCACGATCCCCGCGCCGGCGTAGAGCCGCAGGAGGGGACCCCGGCAGACGGCCGACCGCAGCGCCGGGGCGAACTCCCCATCCCCGCGGTCGTCGAACCAGCCGACCGGCCCCGCGTACCACCCCCGGCCCACCGGTTCCTCGGCCCGAATCAGCTTCAGCGCGGCGGAGCGCGGATCACCGCACACGGCGGCGGTCGGGTGGAGGGCCTCGACGAGCGAGAGGACGTGGGTCCCGGGCGGCGTCTCCGCCTCGAGTTCGGTCCGCAGATGCTGGATGCGGGGGAGGCGCAACAGAGCCGGCTCCGAGACGTCCTCCACGGCCCGCATCCCCGCCGCGCGGAGATGCCTGATGATGTCCTCGACGACGATGAGATGCTCCTCGCGGTTCTTGCCGCTGTGCAGCAACTGGCGCCCGAGCCAGGCGTCCGAGACCGGGTCCGCGCCGCGCGGCGTCGACCCTCCGACGGCCATGGTGCGGAAGCGGACGCCCCGCAGCGATCCGATCAGTTCGGGGGCAGCGCCGACCAGGAAGCGATCGCGCGCGAACTGGATCAGGTACAGGTGCGCGATCGGATTCGCGCTCCGGAGGGCGGAGAGGACGGCGGCCGAATCCGGCGGTTCGGAGAGTGTGATGTCGAGCGGGCGGGCGAGCGCGGCCTTGCGGACGCGGCCGGACCGGATGCGCTCGAGGATCCGTTCGACGCCCAGCCGCCAGCGTTCGGGGCCCACCGGTTCGTCGAAGGCCGTGGCCGGGGGGACGGGGCCCGGTCCGGCGCCCCGGCGCTCGAGGTCGGCGAGTTGCTCCCGCGTGCGCGTCGCCCGCTTCCGCAGCCCGTCGATCGCCTGATCGCCGGGAACGGTCGCCGCGAAGCGGCGCGTCACCGTCAGCCGGGCGCCGCGGTCATCCGTCTCCACCTCGTACGCGGGCAGCACGAAGCGGGCGGCCGGGAAGACATCCCAGAAGCCGGGCTCGCGATCGCCGGCCGGCCGCGGGTCGAAGGCGAAGCCGCCGTGCAGGCGCGGCCGGCGCGATTCGCTGTCCAGGTCGTGAACCCAGCGCGCCTCGAACAGCCGTTCGGCCCGCTTCCGCGTCCACGCGATCACATCCCCGGCCGAGGGCGGCGGCTCGCCCTCCCGGCTGTCGATCTCGGCCGCCGTCGCCGCGTGCGCGATCCAGTGCGGGCCGCTCTGCCAGAAGCCGCGCACGCGAATCGGCGTCGTCGCCAGCACCGCCTCGGGCTCGAGGCTCGGCAGGCGGAGCGTCACGCTGGCGAAGTAGCTCTCCCCCTCTTCCCGCACGGACTCCGCCGTCGCGGGCTCCGACTGGCGGCGGGAGTACTCGATGGTCTTCACGCCGCGCTCTCGATCTCGCACGCCGTCCGGTGCGCGACGGCATGAAGTTCCGCGGTCAACTCCGGGGTCGCGGCGTAACCGCCGGAGAGGAGCAGCGCGAGCGGCAGACCCTCGCCACAGATCGTCCCGATGACGATCCGGTCCCGTCGCTCGAGTCCGGCCCGCGTGAGGGCGAGGCGGCCGAAGTGGTCGCCCGCGAGGACATCGACCCCGCCGAGATAGAAGACGAGATCCGGCCGCGACCGCGCCAGCGCTTCGGGGAGGAATCTCAGCAGCGCCTCCTCGTATTCGTCGTCTCCCGTCCCGTCGGGCAGCCCAATGTCCAGATCCGACGGCATCTCCCGGAAAGGGTAGTTCCCTTCCCCGTGCATCGAGAAGGTGAAGGTATCGGGGTCGGCGGCGAACACGGCGGCGGTCCCGTTCCCCTGGTGGACGTCGAGATCGATCACGAGCACGCGCCGGATCCAGCCGCCCCGCCGCAGCATCCGGACGGCGACGCCCACGTCGTTCAGCACGCAGAACCCCTCCCCGTGGTCCGGAAAGGCGTGGTGCGTGCCCCCGGCCAGATTCGCGGCCACGCCGTCCTCGAGCGCCATCCAGGCCGCGTTCACCGTTCCCCGCACGGCGAGCCGCGACCGCCGCACGAGAGCGGGCGACCAGGGGAGCCCGAGGCGCCGCACCTCCGCGCGGTCCAGCGTACCGTGCCGCAGCTTGTACAGGTACGCCGGGGTATGGACGAGCGCCAACTCCTCCCACGAGGCCTCACCCGGCTCGACGACATCCGCCGGGGAGATGAGCCCGTCCCGTTCCAGAATCTCGCGCAGCGCGGCGAACTTGCCCATCGGGAAGGCGTGTCCGTTGGGCAGCGGCACGGTGTATCCCGGGCTGTAGTTGACCCTCATGCGCGCTCCGTGCCCCGGGACGCGTCTAGAAGAGCCGGAACTGGAGACGAAGGAGGCGGCCCGGCCGGGGCAGCCCGCACTGATCGAACACCGCCGCGTCGGCCAGGTTGTCGAGCGACAGCGAAGTCTGGAGCGTGCCCATGGGTCCTCCGATGGCGAATTCCCGGCTCACCACGAGATTGAGGCGCGTCGTGGGGTCGAGCGCGACATCGCGCCCGAGGTCCGGATCGACGCAGAACTGGCGCCCCACCATCTCCGCCGCGGCCCGCGCCCGGAGCCCCGCGGGGAGCAGCCCCTCGACGTGAACCCCGCCCGCGATCGCGGGCTGGTACTCGGGCCGGGGACTCAGGCCGGGCGATCGTTCGTCCGTCACGTTCACGTCCTGCCACGTGAGGTCGCCCCCGAGCGAGAGCCCTCCCCATCGCGCGTCGGCGAGGAGTTCCAGCCCCCCCGCGTCCACGCGCCGCCGGTTCTCCCTCCGGAAGCGGCCATCCCCCAGCCCCGTGCGTACGATCGCGTTCGAGAAGCTCTGGAGGAAGAGGACGGCCTGCACCTCGACCTCCGCCCCGAACGCGTCGATCGTGCCGGTGACGCCGCTCTCCAGGGCGCGCAGCGCCTCCGGCGCGAGGCCCGGGTTGGGGACGAAGCGGCCGAGCGCGCCCGAGTACAGCTCGCGCAGCGACGGGAAGCGCACGCGGCGGCTGGCCCCCATGTGGAGCCGAACGCGGCGGCCGACCTGAGCCGAGCCTCCGATCCGCGCGCCCCAGTCGTCTATCGCCTCGCGGGCCTGCCGCCCGCCGGTCTCCGGCGTGCTGCCGCGGTCGAAACTCGCCCCGAGGCTGATGCGGACGCCGGACCAGAACCCCCCGCCAAGCCCCGCGAGCGGGAACTCGGCCTCACCGCCGAGGCTCAGCAGGCGCTGGCGGAAGACCGACCGGTCACCGGGCACGAGCCGCTCCACATGACGCGTCTCCGCCCACGTCAGCGCGCTCCGCAGCACGCCCGCTCCGAGTTCGTGGTCCGACAGCGCGCGCAGAGTGAGCGTGCGGTCCTCCGCGAACTCCTGCCCGACGATCTCCTCGTAGGCCAGCGTGTCGAACTCGTCGATCTGCGCGTCGCCCGCGTCGACGCCGATGCTGACCTCGAAATCCCCCGTCCCGAGCGGCGTCCGGCCCCACGCCGTCCCCGCGGAGACGGTCCCCACGAACCGCTTCGTGTCGGGGATGCGCCACCGGCGGGGACTCCGGACGTGAAGCTCCGGCGGGACCCCCTTGGCGGCGCGATAGCCGAAGGTGGACATCGACACCCAGCCGCCCGCCTCCGATTCGTACCGGCCCGTGAAGAATGCGCTCGCGTGGTCGAGGTCGCTGTTCAGACGCCGGTGCGGGTCCGCTCCCGCGGGCTGCGCGACGCCGCCGGGCAGGGGCACGCCGTCGCGCGAGCGGTAGGCGCCGCCGGCCTGCACGGAGAGGCCCCCGTCCCCGGAGCTCCAGGTGCGGCCCAGGCGCACCCCGCCGAACATCGCCCCGGTCGCGTCCACGCCGCCCTGGGCGCCGTTCAGCCGGCGGGCCGGGTCCACGCTGCCGTGCCCGATCTCGATCGACACGACACCGCCGAGGACGTTCGGCCCGTGCAGGACGGACGAGATCCCGCGGAAGAGTTCGACCTCGCGGGCGGCCTCGATCGGGATGAGCGACAGGTCCGTGCGCGCGTCCCAGCCCAGGGTGAGCGGGACCCCGTCGACGAGCACGGCGAGCTGGCGCGATTCCGTCCCCCGCAGGGTAAGCTGGGTCTCGCCGCGCGAGTTCTCCCGCACCTGCACGAAGGGGAGCTCCCTAAGAGCCTCCTCCAGCAGCGGGACCGCGGCGACGCGCGGCGACTGGAGGCTGAGGCGCACCGCGCTGGCGCCGGAGACGCTCGCGATCGGCCGCATGGCCTCGATACGAAGTTCCCTCATCTGGAACACGACCGTGTCGCGCGGCAGGGTGTCCGGCACCTGTCCCGCGACGCCTCCCGGCCCGCCCGCGCACGCGAGCCCGGCCGCCAACCACTGCAGGAGTCTCCGTCTCATCCGCCCTCGCGCGCCTCCGCCTCTTCCACCCGAACCCTGTCGACCTTCCGTCCCCGGATGGACGCACAGAGGGCGAGTATCGCTGCGACCGCCGAGGCGATCCCCACGATGTCGCCGAAGCGAACGTACACCGTCAGTCCGTCCGTCGTCTCCACATCGGCCACGAAGGCCGCCGGCTCGAAGAGTTCCGTTCGGTGGGAGACCCGGCCCAGCGGATCCACGATCATGGACACCCCCGTGAGCCCCGACCGCGCCGACCCCATGCGGGTCTCGATCGAACGCATGACAAGGTGCGCCGGGTGCTGCCACAGCGCGCTCGAACGGCTCCACCACGCGTCCCGACCGTACCAGGAGTCGTTCGTGATGTTGACGAGGAAGTCCGCGCCGTTCCGGCGGAAGTGCCGCGCGAGCGGGGAGAATATCGACTCGTAGCAGATCATCGTCCCGTAGGCCGCGCTTCCCCGCTCGGTCGAAATCTCGATCGGAGACTGCCAGTCCCCGACGCCCAGTCCGCTCGTGTAGGGGATGCGACTGAGCCATTCCGGCGGCACGAAGGGGACCCGCTCCACCAGCGGCACGACGAAACGCTTGTCGTACCGGTTGACGAGGCCGTCGCCGGGGCGGAAGTGGTAGGCCGAGTTGAACGGCTGGTAGCTCCGGTCACCGAGATCGTCGGCTCCGCGCCCCCCCACGACCAGCTCCGCCTCCAGCGTGGCGACCACCCCCTCCGCCCACGCATGGGCCTCCAGCCAGCCGGGATAGTCGTAGGAAGGCACGGGATCCATGTAGGCCGCTCCCAGCATCGTCTCGGGAAAGATCACGAGGTCCATGCGCTCGCGGCCCGCCCAGGGCGACGTCAGCGTCTCGGTCGCGCGCAAGGCGCTGTCGGTCGAAGCGGCGGGATCAAGATCGCGCAGGTGCTGGGGCACGTTCGGCTGCACGACGCCCACCCGGGCCACGGTGCGGGTCTCGAGCGTCTGCCAGCGCGCCACCGAATACGCGATCGGCCCCGCCAGCGTGATCAGCAGCCCGAGCGCCGGTCCGCGGGCCGCCCGCCACCCCCGCGCGCGAAAGGCGAGGAACCCCATCGCGATGAGGGCGTTGGCCGCCGCGAGCCAGAAGGAGAGACCGCGCGAGCCCACGAGATCCGCCGCACCTATCAGGATCGGGTAGCCGGAAAGGGAGTCGCCGAATTGCATCCAGGGGAAGGAGACCTCAAGCAAGTGGGCGCGCAGCACCTCTCCCGCCGTCCAGAAGACCGGGAAGACGAGATAGAGCGGCCACCGGAAACGGCTGCGGACCAGATGTATCCCGCCCGCCACCCACGACATGAACGCCGACAGGATGAGGATGGGCGCGAGGAACGCGAACACGGCCCACCAGGTGTAGAACACGAGGGCCACGAAGAGCCAGTACAGGACGAGCGTGTAGTAGATGAGCCCGAAGAAGAACCCTCCGGTGCGCGCCTGTTTCCGCCCCTCGGCCGTTGACGGGAGTCCCTCGAGCCAGACGATGAACGGGACGAGCGCGATGAACGACGTCACCAGGAGGTGGAAGGGGGGATGGGCCAGCCCCATGAGGACCCCGCCCGCCAGCAGAGGGCCGGCCCGCTCGGGGACGACCCGGGCCCGCCAGCTCAATTTGCGCCTCCCAGCGCCGCGTCCATGGCTTCACCCGCCACGGCAACCGTGTTCTCGATATCCGCGTCGGTGTGGGCCGTGGAGAGGAACCCCGCTTCGAACGCGGAGGGGGCGAAGAACACGCCACGCTCGAAACACGCCCGGTAGTAGCGGGCGAACAACTCTGTGTCGGCCCGGCGGGCGCCATCGAAGTCGACCACCGGGCCCTCGGTGAAGAAGACGCCCCACATGGACCCGATCGCCGTGCCGCAGGCGGGGATGCCGCGGGAGCGGGCCGCCGTCAGGATCCCCTCGACGAGGGTCGAGGCCCGCTGCTCCAGCGCGGCGAAGGGATCCGTGCGCTCGAGTTCCTCGAGCTGGGCGAGGCCGGCCGCCATGCCGAGGGGGTTCCCGGAGAGCGTCCCGGCCTGGTACACGGGTCCCTCCGGGGCGACGCGCCGCATGAAGTCGCGGGGCCCGGCGTAGGCGGCGACGGGGAGGCCCGCTCCGACGACCTTGCCGAGCGTCGTGAGGTCCGGGGTGACGCCGTAGCGTTCCTGTGCACCGCCGCGGGCGACGCGGAACCCGGTCATCACTTCGTCGAAGATGAGGAGGGCCCCCGCGCGGTCGCAGGCGTCGCGCAGCCCCTGGAGGAAGCCCTTGCGGGGCGGGATGAGGCCGGCGTTCCCAGCCACGGGTTCGACGATGACGGCGGCCAACCGCGGGCCGTGCTCGGCCAGGACGGCATCGACCGCCTCGAGGTCGTTGTACGGAGCGGTCAGCGTGAGGGCGGAGGTGGCCGCCGGCACCCCGGGCGAATCGGGGAGGGACAGGGTGGCGACGCCCGACCCGGCCACGACGAGAAACCCGTCCGCGTGGCCGTGATAGCACCCCTCGAACTTCAGGATGAGGTCGCGGCCCGTCGCGGCGCGGGCCAGCCGAACGGCCGACATCGTCGCCTCGGTGCCGCTGTTCACGAAGCGCACCATCTCGACGCCGGGCACCCACGCCGCGAGGCGCTCGGCCAGTTCGACCTCGCGCGCGTGGCACGCCCCGAAGCTCATTCCATCGCGGGCCGCGCGCGTCACGGCCTCGACGACGGGCGGGGCCGCGTGTCCGAGGATGAGCGGGCCCCACGAGAGGACGTAGTCGAGATAGCCGCGGCCGGCGTCGTCGAAGATGCGCGCGCCCTCGCCGCGGGCGGCGAACAGCGGCGGGAGGCCGACCGGGCCGAACGCCCGTACGGGGGAACTCACGCCGCCCGGCATCACCGCGCGGGCCCGGCGGACCCAGTCGGACGCGCCCTCCAGCTGCCGCGGGCCCGCGCTCACCGGCCCCAGGCGCTGTCGAGCCCGAGGACGGGGAGCCCGCGCCCCGCGGCGGCCGCGGGCGCCGTCGTGGCGGCCCGGGTCGGCGCCTCCCGGATGACCTCCCGCACGCGGCCGGCGAGGTCGAAGTCGGCCGCCCGCTCGATCTCGACGCGCACCAGCGAGCCGGGCGCGAGCCCCTCCGCGCCGAGGAGCACCGTGGCGCCGTCCACATCGTCCGCCTGGCTCTCGACGCGGCCGACCTGTGCCGCGCCGGGCGCCCCCTCCCCGTACAGGAGCCCCAGCACCGGGTCGTCCGCGTCGGCCGGCCCGTCGACGATCGCCGTGCGCTCGCGGCCGACCTCCGCCGCGAGCCGTTCGCCGCTCACCGCGCGCTGGACTTCCAGCACCTCCTCGAGGCGTTCCTGCGCGACGCCGGCGGGCACGTGGTTCTCCTCCATCGCGGCCGCGCGCGTCCCGTCCTGGGGCGAGAACGCGAACGCCCCCAGACGGTCGAAGGAGACCTCGTCCAGGAAGTCCACCAGCTCCCGGAACTCGACATCGGTCTCCCCGGGGAAGCCGACGAGCACCGTCGTCCGCAGCGTGAGCCCGGGGATCGCGTCGCGGAGCCACGCCATCTTCGTCCGCAGCGTGGCGGCTCGCTCCGGCCGGCGCATCCGATATAGGACCGTGTCGCTCGCATGCTGGATCGGCATGTCGATGTAGGAGAGGAGGCGGGCTTCGGACGCCATCAGCTCCACGAGCGGATCGCGCAGCCCCGCCGAGTAGATGTACAGCAGCCGGAACCACGGGATCGACGTCTCGCGCAGGAGCGCCTGCACGAGCGTCGCGATGTCCGTCCCGTCCCGGCGTTCGCGGCCCCAGTGGGCGAGGTCCTGGGCGACGAGGTTCACCTCGACCGCACCCTGCGCCTCGAGGCGCTGCGCCTCGGCGACGAGCCGCTCCAGCTCGAAGGAGCGGTGCTTCCCGCGCCACAGGGGGATGGCGCAGAAGGCGCACCCGTGATCGCACCCCTCGCTCACCTTCAGGTAGCGCACGTGCCGGGACGCGACGGGGATCCGCTCGCCCGGATGCACGCCTCCGGCCGGGGTCGGAGTGTTCAGCAGGCCGCGGGCGCGCAGTTCGGGCACGAGCCGGTCGAGATCGCGCAGGCCGAGCAGCAGATCGACCTCGGGCAGCGCGTCCTCCAGTTCGTCGCGGTAGCGCTCGACCATGCACCCCACCGCCACCACGCCGCGGCACGATCCATCGCGCTTCAGGCGACCGGCCTCGATGAGCGTCTCGATGGACTCTTCCTTCGCCGCGTCGATGAACCCGCAGGTGTTGACGAGGATGACCTCGGCGTCCGCGGGGCTGGTGCGCTCCGCGCCGTGGCCGACGAGTTCCGCGAGCAGGCGCTCGGAGTCGACCGTGTTCTTGTCGCAGCCGAGGCTGACGAGTCCTAGTCGCATCGCACGTCGTCGGGGAAGATCTGCACCCCGGAGGGGGGCGCGTACGCGAACAGCGAGGGATCGATCGGCGCCTGCGGTTCGAGCCGCGTGAGCGTCACGGTACGCACCGTCTCGTTCTCCTCCCGGACCCGGAAGCGGCGGACGTAGTGATCGGCGACCCCGATCCAGAGGCGCACCTCCACGTATCGCGCGGGAAGCTGTCGGGGCGTCAGCGCCACGACCCGGGTCTCCTTCCCGTCGATCGCCTCGACCCCCGCGTCCACCGCGTCGTAGCGGGTCCTGGCTTCCGAGAGCAGTCGGCCGAGGATGTCGATGGTGCCGAGTTCGACCCCCTCCTCGAGGCGCGAGACCATGATCTGGTCGTGGAGCGAGGGCTCGTAGAGCCACAGACAGGACCCGTCCGCGATGTAGATGTCGTCCGCAGGGACCTCGAAGTCCATGCGGAAACGGTTCCGGCCCGCCTGGTACCACATGCCGTGCCCCTCGCGCGTCCGTCCGAGCAGCGGGTTCTCGATCCGCTGTGAGAAGGCGGCGCGAAGGCGGTCGAGCCCGGCGTAGGCCGCGTCGGCGAGGGCGAGCAGCGAGTCGACGCCCACCTCGCCGGGCCCCGGGTCGACCGGCGACGGGTCGGACGGCCCCGGGTCGGGGGGCGCCGCCGGGTCACCGGCGGCCTCGGACGCAGGCGACTCCCCCGCCTCGGCGGCCGGTTCGCGCGCGAGCATCGGGTGGCTCCCGACGGTCGGCTGGCTCCCGGTGGCCGCGGCGGCCGCGCGCGCCGGTTCGGGCGCCTCCGCGCGCCGTCCGAACTCGGCTTCGAGCCGGGCTCGCGCCTCGGCCTCGGCGGACGAACTACCGTCGGCGCAGCCCGCGGACAGGCCGGCGACCAGCGCCGCGGCCGCGAGAATCCGCCCTTCCCGGTGCCTCATGCCTCGTCGACCGTCCCTTCGTCCAGATCCGTCAGCGTCGCCAGCACCTCGCGGGGTTTGGACCCCTCCGCGGGTCCGACGATCCCGGCCGCGTGCAACTGGTCGATGATGCGCGCCGCCCGCCCGTAGCCGATCCTGAGCCGGCGCTGCAGAAGGCTGGTCGAGCCGGCGGAATGCGCGATCACGATCTCCGCGGCCTGGCGGAACAGCTTGTCGCGGTCCCCGGCTCCTTCGTTCGACACCCCCGCATCTCCCTCCTCTTCCTCGATCTCCTTCAGCATGTCGAGGATGTCGCGTTCCGCGGCGGCTTCCGCGGCGGCCTCGGCCTCGGCGCGCGCCTTCGCCTGGGCCCGGTACCAGTCGAGCAGGCGTTCCGTCTCCTCCGAGGAGATGTAGGCGCCCTGGATGCGGGCGGGGTCGGACTCGCCGGGGGGCAGGAAGAGCATGTCTCCGTTCCCGAGCAGGCTTTCCGCCCCGTTCATGTCGAGGATCGTGCGGCTGTCGATCTTCGACGCGACCCGGAAGGCGATGCGGCTCGGGATGTTCGCCTTGATGAGGCCGGTGAGGACGTTCACCGAGGGGCGCTGCGTCGCGAGCACGAGGTGGATCCCCACCGCCCGCGCCTTCTGGGCCAGCATCGCGAGCGGGGTCTCGACCTCGGACTGCACGGTCATCATGAGGTCCGCGAGTTCGTCGATGATGAGCACGATGTAGGGGAGCGGACCTTCCTCATAGGGCGGCGGCTCGTCGGCCACGCCCCGCTTCGGCAGGAACACCTTGCGGCCGCCCGCGATCCGGCCGTTGAATTCCCCGATGTTCCGGCAGCCGTTCGAGGAGAGCAGCCCGAACCGCCGCTTCATCTCGTACACCGCCCACTTGAGGACGGACGCGGCTTCGTCGTTGTCGGTGATGACCGGATGGCGGAGGTGGGGCAGGTCTCCGTAGACCGACAGTTCCACCATCTTGGGATCCACCATCAGGAGGCGCATTTCGGCCGGCACGTAGCGGCAGACCAGGCTCGTGATGAGGGCGTTGATGCACACCGACTTGCCGGATCCCGTCTGGCCGGCGATGAGGAGGTGCGGCATGCGGGTGAGGTCCGCGCACACGGGCTTTCCGGAGAGGTCGCGCCCCAGCGCGAGCGGCAGCTTCTGCCGCCCCCGCCGGTAGGCCGGGCTCTCGAGCACTTCCCGCACGAGGACCATCTCCGAGGAGGGGTTGGGGACCTCCACGCCCACGGCACCCTTGCCGGGGATCGGCGCCACGATCCGGACCGACGGCGCCTTCAGGGCGAGCGCGATGTCGTCCGCGCGGGCGGAGATCTGTCCCACCTTCACGCCGGGGGCGGGGACGACCTCGAACTGCGTCACGACGGGGCCGGTCGTCCAGCCTCCGATTTCACCGGCGACGCGGAAGGTCGCCAGCTTCTCGATGAGAATCTCGCCCAGGCGATCGAGGTCGCGCACGCCGAGACCGCTCCCCTGCCCCTCCGGTTCGTCGAACAGGTCGAGGGGTGGGAGGTCGCGGGAGTCGGGATCGCCGAACTCCTCGAGTTCCGGGACCGGGGACGGCTCACCCGCCGCGCGGTCGCGGTCCGGCTTTGCCCCGGGGTCGGGGTCCGGCGTCGCCACCGGGTCGCGGTCCGGCTTCGCCGCCGCGCGCGTCGTCTTCCGTTTCGCGGGCCGGCGCGTCTTTCGGGCCTCGCCGGGCGGATCCGGTCTCGCGGGCGGGCTGGGGGCCCGGGGCGACCGTTCCTGCCGGAACCGGCCGACGAGGAAGCGGCTCAGGCCGCGGGCGCCGCGCCCGCTTGCGACCAGACCGCGCCCCGTCGCCCGCCCTCCCGCCGCCACCGCGCCGGCCAGCGACCAGCGCATCGTGACGACGAGGGTGAGCACGAGCACGCCCGCGCCGATCAGCGATCCGCCGACCCGGCCGAACAGCGTCTCGAGACCCTGCCCGGCGTTGTCGCCCAGCCAGCCCACGGAGGGGGCGGACGCGTCGGGCCGCGGCGCCATGAGCCAGAACAGCGCGGGGAGGGTGACGAGGAGCACGACGGAGAGGATCATCCCGCGCACCGCCCGCCCTCGGCCGCCCCAGCCGAGGAAGTACGCGCCCCAGGCGAAGGCCGGGATCGCGAGGAGTGCGGCGAGGGGCCCGAGCGCGGAGTCGAGCGCACCGTGGAGCCGGCGGCCGGCGGTCCCGATCCAGTTGTTTTCATCGCCGACAAGTGCCGGGGAGACGAGCGCGAACGCCACCAGCAGGCCAAGCAGGATCAGGGCGACGCCCAGCACCTCGCGCCGTTGCCGTTCATCCACCATCACACGTCCTCCTCCCCACCCTGGCAGCCCCTGTCGGAGACGAGCGCGCCGTCACGCCGGACCGGCACGACCGCGAGATCGTCTACGGCCGCGCAGGCCCGGAGGTCGTCCGCCCGGCCGATGGCGCGCAGAGCTCGCCCGGCCGCGGTGCAGGCGAGGCCGGCCGGGGTCGGCGGGCCCAACTCCGTACAGAGCGCCTGCGCGGCTCGCGCGCCATCGGTCAATGTAGCCCCCGCGCCCGTCTGGACGAGCCGGGTTACAAGATGACCCGCGCACCACGCGTCGTCCATGCTCACGCGGCCTCGCCGCCCGGCGCACACGATCGCCACGCCGCCGCCGCCGCGGGCCGCGTCGCCCGCCACCGCCCGCGCGACCGCCCCGACGTTCCGGAAACAGCCGAGCCGCACGGCCCCCGCGCCGCGTACCGCCTCGATCGCGGCGGTCCCGTTCGTCGTCGTGAACACGAGCGTCCGCCCGGCGACCGTCGCCCGGTCGTACTCGCCGGGCGCGTTGCCGAGATCGAACCCCGGCGGCGGCACCCCGTCGCGCTCCCCGCACAGGAGCGACCCCTCCGTGCGCGCCGCGGCTTCCCGCGCCGCTTCGACGGTGAGGGCGGGAATCACCCGTTCGGCCCCGGCGGCGAGCGCCGTCGTGATGCTCGTCGTGGCCCGGATCACATCGATGACGACTGTCGTACGGCCACCTGCCGGAACGGACGCGAGTTCCCCGGGGAGCCACAGGACGTCGATCGCGCTCACGGCGAACCGCCGCTCAGGCGCGGGCCAGGAACCGCTCGACGAACCCCGTGTCGATGTTGCCCGAGACGAAATCCGGATGCGCGAGCATCTTTCGGAGGAAGGGGGCCGTGGAAGGGACGCCCTCGAGGGTGAACTCCTCCAGCGCGTGGTACGCGCGGATCCGGGCCTCCTCCCGCGTCTTGCCCCACACGATGAGCTTGGCGAGGAGGGAATCGTAGTACGGGGGGACGACGTAGCCGGCGTAGATGTGGGTGTCGACGCGCAGGCCGGGGCCGCCCGGGGCGTGGAACGCGGTGATCGTGCCGGGCGATGGCCGGAACCCCTGTTCCGGATCCTCGGCGTTGATCCGGCACTCGATCGCGTGGCCCTGGAACTCCACGGGCTGCCGGACCGACAGCTTCTCTCCCGCCGCGATCCGGATCTGCTCCTTGATGAGGTCGACGCTGGTCACCAGTTCGGTCACGGGGTGCTCGACCTGGATCCGCGTGTTCATCTCCATGAAATGGAAGTCGCCGTCGGGCGCGAGCAGGAACTCCACCGTACCGGTGCTCTGATACCCGATCGCACGGGCTCCCAGGATCGCCGCCTCGCCCATGGCGCCACGGAGTTCCGGCGTCACGGCCGGGCTGGGCGCCTCCTCGATGAGCTTCTGATGGCGGCGCTGGCTCGAGCAGTCGCGCTCACCCAGGTGGGCGAGGCGTCCGTGCCGGTCGCCCACGACCTGAATCTCCACATGGCGCGGCCGTTCGATGAGCTTCTCGAGGTACACGGTCGGATCGCCGAAGCTCACCTCGGCTTCGTTCCGGGCCACGGAGAAGAGCCTCCGGAAATCCGCCTCCTCGAAGGCGGCCCGCATCCCCTTCCCCCCGCCGCCGGCGGACGCCTTGATCATGACCGGGAACCCGATCCGGCGGGCTGCTTCGAAAGCCTCGTCCGCGTCATCGAACGGAGCCGAGCCCGGGACCACCGGCACGCCCGCCTCCGTCATCGTCCGCCGCGCCTCCGCCTTGTCCCCCATGCGACGGATCTGCTCGGGCGTCGGACCGATGAACACGAGGCCGCTCCGTTCGCAGATCTCCGCGAACTCGGCGTTCTCGGCCAGGAACCCGTAGCCCGGATGGATGGCGTCCGCACCGGTGATCTCGGCGGCGGCGAGGATGCGGGGGACGTTCAGGTAACTCTCGCGGCTGAGGGCGGGGCCGATGCAGATGTCCTCATCGGAGAAGCGCACGTGGAGCGAATCGTGGTCGGCCTCCGAGTACACGGCGACCGTGCGGATGTCGAGTTCGCGGCACGCGCGCAGGATACGGAGCGCGATCTCGCCCCGGTTGGCGATCAGGACCTTGCGAAACATGATGCCCGCCCGGCCGCTAGCCCGGCTCGATGCGGAAGAGCAATTCGCCGAACTCGACCGGCTCGGCGTTCTCGGCCGAGATCTCGCGCACGACGCCGGCGATGTCCGACTGCAGCTCGTTCATCAGCTTCATCGCCTCCAGAATACAGAGCGTCTGGCCGGCTTCGACGCGATCGCCGACGGAGACGAACGGATCCGCACCGACCGCGGCCGCCCGGTAGAAGGTTCCGACCATGGGCGACAGGACCTCGAACAGCATCTCGGAGGGGGCCGCGTCAGAGGCGGCGGAATCCGCCGGCGGTGCTCCCGCCTGCGGTCCGGGAACGCTGCCGGCGATGGGTGACGCCACTCCGGCCGCCGCCGTGACGCGCGGGGACTTCCGGATCCGGACCCTGGTGGGATCCCCCAACTCCGAGCCGACCAGCTCGATGTCCAGGGCGTCCACGCCGGACTCCTCGACCAGCTTGATGAGCCCCTTCAGCCAGTCCATATCCATAGTCAAGTCACCCGCGTGACGTACTTGCCTTCGGTCCGGTCGACACGTACGACATCGCCGACCTCGAGAAAGAGCGGAACCTGTACCACGGCGCCCGGCGCGAGCTGGGCACGCTTCGCGCCCCCCTGGGCCGTGTCCCCGCGAAGGCCCGGTTCCGTCTCCACGATCTCCAGTTCCACGAACTGCGGCAGCTCGACGGAGAGTACGACGCCGTCACGGTTCAGACCCTGGCACTCCATGTTCTCCTGAAGATACTGGAGCTGGTCCTCGCCGATCTGCTCTCCCGAGAGCGGGATCTGCTCATAGGTCTCCATGTTCATGAAGTAGTACAGCTGACCGTCGGTGTAGGTGTACTGGATCGGACGCCGCTCCAGCCGGACCTCCTTCACCTTCTCGCCGGCCCGGAAGGTCTTGTCGACTACGCCTCCCTCCATCACGTCCTTGAGCTTGGTGCGCACGAAGGCGCCGCCCTTTCCCGGCTTGACGTGCTGGAAGTAGGTGATCGAGTAGAGGGTGCCGTTGAGTTCGATCACCATCCCTCTGCGAAAGTCCGAAGTATCTGCCATGGTCTCCGAATCTTGTTCTGGAGCCGGGCGCCGGCGGCCCGTGCGACTGCTAAAGCTCGACGAGGGCGCGCGGAAGGCGGGTCAGCGTGCGGGCCCCGGACGCCTCGACCAGCACATCGTCCTCGATGCGCACGCCGCCGCGACCGGGAAGATACACGCCCGGTTCAACTGTCACCACGTTCCCCGCCCGGAGGGTCCCGTCGGAGCGCGCGGACAGACTCGGCCCCTCGTGGACGTCGAGCCCGATCCCGTGACCGGTGCCGTGACCGAAGCGGTCGTCCAGATCGTGTCGCGCGAGGGCGTCCCGCGCCGCGGCGTCCACGGCGCGGCAGCTCGCGCCGGCGCGGATCGTCTCCCGGGCCCGCGCCTGGGCTTCGAGCACCCGCTCGTGGATCGTGACCTGCCAGGGCTCGGGAACGCCACGCACGCAGGTGCGCGTCATGTCGCTGCAGTAGCCATCGACGCGTGCGCCGAAATCGAGGAGCAGGAGGTCGCCCGCTTCGATGCGCCGTTCGGAGGGCGTCGCGTGAGGGAGCGCCGACCGCTCCCCCGCCGCCACGATGGGGTCGAACGGAAGCGGACCCGAACCTCCCCGGCGAAGCTCGGCCTCGAGCGCCGTCGCGACCCGGCGCTCGCTCGGAGCCGCGGACCAGTCGATGGCCGCCAGCAGGCGGTCGAAGGCGGACTCGGCGACGGCCACCGCTCGTTCGATGGCGCGCAGCTCCTCTTCGTCCTTGACCTGCCGGAGCTCTCGGACGAGATCTCGGCACGAGACGAACGCCATCCCCGGAAGCGCCTCGCGGAGCGCCTCGTACTCGGCAACGGTGAGGCTCTCGGCCTCGAAGGACGTGGGCCCCCGCGCGCTGGCCGCCACGTCGGCCACACCCGGAATCCAGCCCCCGCGAGTGATGTGGGCCGGGACGGAATCCTCGACTTCGAGGCGCACCTGTTCCTCATACCGGGAATCGGTGACGAGCGTCGGCGCTCCCTCGACCGGGACCCACAGGACGCCCGCCGAGCCCGTGAATCCGCTCAGATAGCGGACGCTCGACCTTGCGGTGACGAGAACGGAGCCGTGGCCCGCGGCCCCGGCCGTCGCTGCGAGCCGGAGGCGCCGCGCTTCGTGGGCACTCACTCCGCTACGTCCGCCCCCGTCTCTCCCCTCGCTCCCAGGTGCTCCACCAACGCCTCGAGGCCGAACAGGTAGCTCGACGCGCGGAAGCCCGCGATGACGCCGACCGCGAGATCGGAGAGGAGCGATGTGTGCCGGAAGGGCTCGCGGGCGAAGACGTTCGAGAGATGGACTTCCACGAAAGGACGGGCCGAGCCGGCCAGCGCGTCGCGCAACGCCACGCTGGTATGGGTCAGGGCGGCCGCGTTGACGAGCCAGGCGTCCACGCGATCGGTGTTCGCCTGCACCCAGTCGACGATCTCTCCCTCGTCGTTGGACTGGAAGAAGATGAGCGCCGCGCCGGCCGCTCCCGCGCGCGAGAGGAGGAGCGCCTCGATCTCGGCCAGCGTCTGCGTGCCGTAGTGGCGCGGCTCGCGGCGGCCAAGGAGGTTGAGGTTCGGTCCGTTGAGAACGCCGATCCGCTTGAGGCTCAAAGCGGATAGTCCAGACCGGCCAGCCACTCTCGCCACGACCCGTCGCGGGACGGCTTCTCCGGCGCATCGCCGTCGAGGATCCGCCTGAGCTGCTCCCGGATGGAGACCTCCTGCTCGACGGCGACGGGGCCTTCCGGCTGCACGACGGCCGCCTCGCGCGCGCTCCGGTGCGCCTCCTCGAGCGCCACGGCGAGACGGGTATTGCCGGGGTCCCGCGTCAGCATTCGTTCGTAGACGCCGATGGCCCGGTCGAACAGACCCTGCCGCACGTAGAGCGCCGCCAGCGTGACGGTGTCGAGATCCGCCGCGGCGGGGTCCGGGATCGCGGCTCCGGACGCTTCGCGCCCCTCCGGCGCGGGCGGGTCGGCCGGCGCATCCGCCGCCGGCGCATCCGCCCGCCGCCCGCCCCCCCACGCTTCGTCCAGCCGCCCCAGCCAGCGCCTCGTCGCGGCGGCCCGCGCGGGCCCGTTCCATCGCTCCGCGGAGCCGGCCGCCGCGCCGGGCCCGTCACCCGGCCGACCCAGCGCGGCCCGCGCGATGGGATTCTCCCCGTCGAACGCCAGGACACGCTGCAATTCGGTGACCACGTCCGAAGCCTGTCCGAGTTCGCCGAGCACGCGGGCGTGAACCAGGCGGGCGGTGACGTAGTGCGGATGATTCTCCAACCCGCCGCGAACCACCCGTAGCGCGCTCTCGAGGTCGCCCTGCCCCCGGTAGAGTTCCGCCAAACGTGCGAAGGTGTGGGTCCGCGGCTCGGCCTCCCGGCGGCGCAGGAGGTCCGCGATCTCCTCGGTATGATGGTCGGTGGGCACGGGCGTCGTCGGGGAAGAAGCGGCCGGGTGGGGCCTTCCGGCCCGGGGTGCGCAACATACGGACCGTTTTTTTTCGTTGTCAACGAACCGGGGGCCGCACCCCCGCCCCCCGATCTTCGTTGCCCGAACCGCGGGCCCGGCTTACGTTTTTCGATCAACCACGGGATCCGGCGGCGGCTGCGGACGGCCGTTCGAGATCCCGGCCCCGTCACGTCCCCGTTCGGGCGACTTGATTCACGTCACAGGCAGGTTTCGGCGCTCATGTTCATGCGGAAGATGCGCGGCAGCGCAGCCCTGGTGATGGGCATCATGGCCGCGGCCTTCGTCGGCTGGCTGGTGTTCGACGGTATCAACGCCATGCAGGGGGGTAACCTCGGCGGACAGGTCAACCCGGTGGTGGGCCAGGTAGGCGGGCGGGATATCCGCTACAACGAGTGGAACATCTTCCTCCAGAACGAGCTCGCGATCAACCGACAGGTCGGCCGCGGCATGACGGACGAGGATGTGCGCGTCGTGACCGAGCGGGCGTGGGAGAGCCTGATCAGCGCGACGTTGATCCAGGCGGAGCTGGACCGGCTCGGGGTCCGCGTGACGGACGCGGAAGTCCGCCAGGCCTTCTTGACGCAGCCGCCCCAGGAGATGCTGAGCTACGCGGCGTTCCAGACGGACGGACAATTCGACATCGAGAAATACCGCCGCTTCTTCACGGATCCGGCGACGGATGAGATGCAGCTGCTGCAGATCGAGAACTACTACCGCTCCATCCTGCCCCGCGCGAAGCTGCAGACGCTGGTGGAGAGCGGGATTTACGTCTCCGACGACGAAGCGTGGCGCTTCTACCGGGACACGAACGAGCGGGCGCGGGTCCGGTTCGTCCACCTGAGCCCGACCGCACTCGTGCCGGATTCGGCGGTCTCCGTGTCGGAAGACGAGATCCGTGACGTCTACGACGAGCGGGCGGACGAGTACATGCGGCCGGCCAGCGCCCGCGTGAACATGGTGAGCGTCTCGCTCCGCCCCTCCGCGGCTGACTCGCTGGTCGTCCGGGAGCG
Organism: Candidatus Palauibacter sp.; assembly: GCF_965216145.1. Lineage (GTDB taxonomy): Bacteria > Gemmatimonadota > Gemmatimonadetes > Palauibacterales > Palauibacteraceae > Palauibacter. The sequence goes on along the minus strand of NZ_OZ244149.1, from coordinate 2,813,404 downwards.
GGCCGCGGCGCTCGCGGAACGGGTGCGGGGAGGTGAGGACTTCGCCGCCGTCGCGGTCGCCGAGTCCGCCGATTCGATCTCGGGCGCCGAGGGCGGATTCATGGGCAAGCGTCCGGCGGCCGCCTACGACCCCAGACTCGTCGAGGCGGCCAGCGCGGTGGAGATCGGCGACGTCACGGAGCCCGTCGAGACGCCGTTCGGGCTCCACGTCCTGCAGGTCGACGAGCGGACGGCGGACTCGCTCGCGCTACGGCAGATCTATCTCCCCTTCGAGCCTTCGGGCGCCACCGAGGACTCGGTGTTCACGCTCCTCGACGACCTGGAGGAAGTCGCGTTGCGGACCGACCTCACGACCGCCGCCGATTCGCTGGGGGTAGAGGTACGCACCGACATCCAGCTTCTCGACGGCGTGGACTTCATTCCCGGCGCGGGACAGCTCGGGGTCGCGAGAGACTGGGCGCTCGGCCCGGAGGCCGGGATCGGCGATGTGTCGGAGACGTTCGAGAACCCGACGGGCTTCCACCTGCTCGAGTTGCTCGGGCTGCGCGAGGAGTCCCGGATCCCGATCGAGGAGGCGGGGATCGGGATCCGCTTGCAGCTTATCGTCGAGAAGAAGAAGGAGCGGGCCGCCGAACTGGCCCGGGATCTGCTCGGCGCGGCCGAGGCCGGTGCCTCCTTCAACGAGGCGGCGGAAGGTCTCGGGTGGACGGTGGAGGAGACCGAGTTGTTCCGCCGCGGCGATTTCGTCCCGGGGCTCGGGCAGGGCACGGAAGCGGTCGGTTACGCCTTCGGGGCCGAGATGGGTGAACTCAGCGGCGCGCTGGACGCGGGCGACGGGGTGGTCGTCCTCGAAGTGCTCGAACGCGAGGACGCGACCCGAGAGGGGTTCGAAGAGGTGAAGGATGCGGTCCTGACGCAGCTACGCTTCGAGCGATCCCGGCAGTACGTCCAGAAGTGGCTGGCCGCCCTGCGCGAGGGGACGCTCGTCGAGGATCACCGGGAGCGGCTGCTCGTCCCCGAGGATGCGCCGTTCGCGCCTACCTTCTGACGAGGTCCGCCAACAGCTAGACCTCCGTATTCGAGGTCCGGGGCTGCGCGGTCTCCTGGTGTGCGGACGGGGCGGACGTCTCCTTGGGGAGCTCGCCTCGTACGTTGCCCTCGACTTCCTTGATGGAACCCTTGAACTCGCGAATCCCCCTGCCCAGGGAACTCCCGATCTCGGGCAACCTCTTCGCCCCGAAGAGGAGCAGGATCGCGAGGAAAATCAGCAACAGCTCCCACGGGCTTAAACCGAACATCTCAGACTCCTTGCTTGTGGCTCGTCTCTCGTCCCGGTCACAGGAGTGATCGCGCGAACCAGGCTATCAGGACTACGCCTAGAACGGTGAGGAAGTTCACGCGCAGGATGATAGGTCCCAGCGAGAGTGCGAGCACCTTGGCGTCGAAGGCCAGGGGCTCCAGCGAGATCGCGACCGTCGTAACGAAGAACTGTCGGGCCGCCGACGCAGGCAATGTAACCGCCACCAGCTCGGTCAGAAGCCCCCCCAGCACGAAACCGCCCACGATGATGAGCGCCACCCGTATCGGGGACGGCCTGCGTCTCCGTCCAATCTCCACCGGCTACCGTACCCTCTCCACGACGTAATCGACCGCGGCCCTCAGCGCTTCGAGGCATGGACCCGGAGGCAGGCCATCAAGCTGGTCCCGCGCCCGGCCAGCTCGCGAGCGGGCTTCTTCGCGCGCCGAATCGACGCCGCCGCGCGCCTCCACGAGATCGACGATCTCGCCCACGGCCCCGGCGGACGGCGCGGGATCCGCGAACAGCGTCTCGACGGCCCGACGTTCGGACCACTCCATCTTGGGGAGTGCGGCGATCAGGGGCAACGTCACCTTGTGTTCCTGCAGGTCCTGTCCCGGAGGCTTTCCCATGACCTCGGTCGACGACGTGTAGTCGAGCAGGTCGTCCACGATCTGGAACGCCATCCCGAGATGGTGCCCGTATGCGCGCGTCGCGCCGCGGTGCGCCGGCCCCCCCGACAGCGTCCCGAGTTCGCAGGCCGCGGACATGAGCGACGCCGTCTTGTACTCGCACAGGTCCTCGTAGTCGTCCCGCGTGAAATCGAGGCGGTCGTGGAGCACGAGCTGCCGCATCTCGCCGACCGTCATCCGGTTCGCCGTCCGCGCCAGAATCGAGACCAGTTCGAGCTTCCCGAGGGCCGAGACCTCGATCACGGCGCGGGAATAGAGATAGTCCCCCGCGATGATGGCGACTTGATGGGTCCAGCGATCGTTGACGGTAGGCCGTCCGCGACGCCGGGCGGAGTGGTCGACCGCGTCGTCGTGGACGAGCGTCGCCACGTGCAGCAGTTCGACGATGGCGCCCAGCTTCACGGCGTCCGCGGATGGCCGGCCCGCGATCCCGTCGCAGAGGAGCAGCAGCGTCGGGCGGAGCAGTTTGCCCGATCGCTCGAAGAGATAGTCTCCCACTTCATCGAGCGCCTCGAACCCCGACGGGACCATGTCGCGGAGCTCCCCCTCGACGGCGTGAAGCCGATCCCTGACGGGGAGGCGGACCTGTTCCAGACCGATGGCGGCGATTGGGAGCATGACCTCCTCGGCGGGCGAGGTGCGCGTGAAGTGCTTCGGGAATGTCGGACTCGCGCCCGAGAATGTCAAAATGAGCCCGGGCGACCCTGGGACTGCTGGTCGTAGTCGAACTTGAGGTCGGGCGCGTCGCGGAGGTTGACGCTCATCTGGAAGATGAAGTTCCCATTGGGCGAGCGCGCGAACATGAAGGTGGCCATCCAGCGGTGGAGGGCCCGGTCCAGCGTAATGAGGTGCTCGCCGAACTCTCCCTCCGAGAGGTTGTAGCTCGTCCGCCAGGCGAGTCGCCAGTTCGGCGTCGGATTCAGTGAAAGGACGGCATTAAGCGACTGGCGGTCTCGCGAAGTCTCGCTCTCCCGACCCCGCTGCATCGAATAGGTCAGCGACAGGGTCCAGGGACCGCCGGCCCGCATGCCGGGGTCCTGCGCGTCCGGATTCTCATCGAAACTCTGCAGCCGATACCGCGAATCGGTCGCGGTCTGCAAGCGGCTTTGGGCAGCGGATTGGCTGCCCCCGCCCCCGCCCCCGAGCCCGAGCAGCCCCCCGAGTCCGCTGGCCGAGCTGAACGTGAAGCTGCCCGTCAGGCTCGACAGGATGGGCGCGAAGCTCTGCTCCTCTCCGCTGCCCTCGAACAGGTCGAGAGACATGTTCAGCGAGAGGCCGCGTAGCAGGTCCGAGTTGATGCGGTGGGACCAGCGATCCGTCGTCAGCGGCGACAGGTTCTCGCGCGCGAAGTCGAAGGTGAGGGGGCTCGAGTTGATCCCCAGAATCACGACGTTGCGGCGCGGCTGCCCGCGCCGCGGCGCGTCCGGATCTCCGGTCCCGGATCCGGTGCCGGGCGGCGCATCCTGGACCCCACGCTCCGGATCCGCCACGGCCTCGAAGACGGTCGAGTCCGCGGCGACTGCCGCCGAATCCGCCGCCACGTCGAGCGCACCCTCCGCAAGGGGCACGGAGTCGGTCGCCGCCCCGAGGGAGTCCCCCTCCAGCGAGCGGCCCTCGAGGTGGGCTTGCGCCTCGGGGTCCAGTTCGACCTCCTCGCGCAGCTTCGCCTCGAACGTCTGGTTCAGCGTCAGGCGCAGCCGGTTCTCCTGCTTCGAGTTGGAGACGGGGAAACCGGGGATCGAGAGGATCGAGTCGGACGCCTCCACGGCGGGAGAGTAGTCGTAGTGGAAGCGCGGCGAAACCTTGTGGCGGACGCGCTCGAAGGGGCCGAATCCCGGCAGGAACCCGTACAGATCGGTCGAGACCGCCGCCCCGACGCGCAGCCGCATGGGGGCCGTCACGTACTCTCCGTTCGTATTCTCCGACCGGAACTGGCTCGCGTCCATGCTGACGGTGGGGCGGAAGGTCGTGCTTCCGATGAGGTCGACCTGATAGTCGGCCTGCGCTCCGTAGGTCAGCTTCGTCACGCCCGGCGGCCGCTCCGGGGCATCCGTCGAATCGGCTCCTTCCCCGCCACCGGCCATCGGCTCGAACGGAAGTTTCAACTGGCGATCGAAGTTCGCGTTCCCGCTCACCCCGAAGGAACCGATCCGGATCGCGCTGTTCGCGGAGGCGCGTTCCGTCCGCTGGCCGTCCTGCTCCTCCCGGGTTCGATCGAGGCGGGAGGCGGACATCCCTCCGCTCACGACGATGTTGTTGAACGGTCCGCGCCGGTTCTGCGGCGCCCGGAAGAGTGTGAGCGGCGAGAACGTCATCTGCAGCTTGGGCAGCGTGAGGTCGGTTCGTCCCTTCTGGGCGCCGAGGTCCTGGCGGCGACTGCCGCTGAGGTTGACGGAAGCGAACGGGAAGCGGTGCTGAATGCCCACGTCCGAGGAGATGCGCTGCGTCTGCTGGGCGGGGTCGAACGACTGCCGCTCGAAGACGGTCGTGTTCGACACGAAGTTGGCGTTGACCCGGATATCGGTCACGGGCGTCAGTTCGTGATTGTGTCGCATCTGGAACTGAAAGGTCTTCTCGTTCCCGACGCTGTAACTCGTCAGGATGTTGCCCCGGAAGAACTTCTTTATCGAGCGGTACCGGAGCGCGCCGTTGAGGCGGGTGAAGCGGCCGCTGAACCAGTCCGCCGTCGCCTGCGCGTCCATGAAATCGTTGAAGGCGAAGTAGTACCCGAAGTCGGTGACGCTCCGCCTGGAATTGCTGGAGGACGCGACGACGTCGTTGACGCCGAAGCGGGGCGGCAGGAAGCCGCTTCGGCGCTCGTCGCGGATATCCTGGGCGAAGAAGGGCAACCATGCGACGGGGACGTCCTGGATGTACAGCGTGACCGGCCACGCCACGATGATGTCGTTCGATACCACCTTGATCTGGCCGGCCCGGAAGTAGTAGTGGGGGTGCTCGACGTCACATGACGTGAAGTTCCCGGTTTCGACGAAGGCGGTGCCGGAACCCCGCAAGGTCGTGTTCCCCCGGGTGAACCATTCGGAGCCGCGCTCCGCGAAGGAACTCCGGGCATCGAGGATCGTCCCCTTCGTCCCCGAGACATCGTAGTGGAGGCACTGGTCCGAGACCGCGTCCTGCCCCTGCCCTGTCATCGAGATGCCGCCGCAGGCGCGAACGAACTGGAGACCGGCCCGGTACGTGATCGTGTCCGCATCGATGAGGGCCTGCTCGTAGCTCGCCTGCGCCTCGCGTTCGAGGTGCACGGCCTCCTCGCCCACATCCAGTTGCACGCGGCGCCCCCGATATTGAACCGCCTGATAGCCGGCTTCTTCGAGGAGCAGGCCGAAGATGTCGTCCGGCTGGGGGAAGGGGGGGTCCGCCGGCGCGGCCTCGAGCGTGTCCGAGGCGGCCGAATCACCCGCGGCGGCGGGGTCCACGCGCGCGGCGGGGTCCGCGACCACGGCCGAGTCCGCCCGCGCCGCCGAGTCCGCCTGCGCCGCCGAGTCGGGCCGGGGCACCTCCAGCGTATCGCGGGCCGTCGAGTCCACCGGCAGCGAATCCCGCCCCCTCACGACCACCGTGTCGGTGTCGGCCACGGCCGCGAGGCGCAGGGGACGGGGGCCGACCGAGGCTGCCCGCGCCGTCTCGGCGCCTCCGAGGCCGCCGAGCAGCGCCGCCAGCGCGAGGAGCCCGTAGAGCCCGCGGGGCGCGCGGACGCCGGAAGCGTCGCGTGCCGTCAGGCGGAACTTCCTTCCTCGGCGGCGCGCGCGGCCTCGCGCCGACGCCGGCGAAGCACCCGGGTCGCTACGACCGAGATTTCATACAGGAGGATCATGGGCACCATCATGGCGAGCATGGTGTACGGATCCGCCGGCGTCAGGAACGCGGACACCACCGCCATCACGACGATCGCGTGCCGCCGGTACTTCGCGAGCCCCTCCGGCGTCACGATGCCGAGCAACGAGAGGAAGACGAGGACGACCGGAAGCTCGAAGATGAGACCGAACGCCAGGATCAGCCTCGTCGCGAAGGTCAGGTACTCCCCGACCATGATGACCGGAGTGAGCTGATCGCTGAAGAAGTTGAGCAGGATCCTGAGCCCCAGCGGAAGCACGAGGAAATACGCCATCGAGATGCCGGCGATGAAGAGCAGGGTGCCCGCACTGATCGCCGGGATGGCGAACTTGCGCTCGTTCTCGTACAGGGCCGGGGCGAGGAAGCGCCAGGCCTGGAGCGCGATGTACGGGAACGCCGTCAGAAGCCCGACGATGAAACCCAGCTTGAGTATCAAGACGAAGGGGGTAGTCGGACTGGAGAAGTTCAGGTTCTCACCCGGCAGGAGTTCCACGATCGGACGTTGAACGATCCCCAGCACGTCCCACTGCATGACCGCCACGAGCCCCAGCACGAGACCCACGAGCAGGGCGATGAGCGCGTGGATGAGCCGCGAGCGAAGCTCGTCGAGGTGGTCGAGGAACGGCATCTCCGCCTGCCTGGGGGAGCCGTCCTCCTGTCGTCGGGGACCCATCGGTTCAGTCGCTCCCTTCTGAGAACAGGTCCACCTGGCCGGCCGCGCTGTGCCCCGCGCGGCTGAGCAGCCGGCGCACCTCCTCCATGAACTCCGTCGTGTCCTGGAAGTTCCGGTAGACGCTGGCGAAGCGCACGTACGCCACCTGATCCATGGCGCGGAGGCGTGCCATCACGAGTTCGCCGAGGCGGCGACTCGCTACGTCGCGCGGGTCCTCCGCCTCCAACTGCTCCTCGACCTCATCCACGAGGGATTCGATGTCGTTGTTGGAGATGGGACGCTTGGCGCAGGCGAGGCGAATCGACGCGAGGAGCTTCCCGCGATCGTAGGTCTCCGAACCGCCGTCGCTCTTCCGAACCATGAGGGGTTCCCGCTCCACCTGTTCGTAGGTGGTGAACCGCTCGCCGCACGAGAGACACTCGCGGCGGCGGCGGATCACGCGGCCTCCGCGACTCGTCCGGGAATCGACGACCCGATGTTCGGGGTCGTTACATCGAGGGCACTGCATGGCCGTCTGCGGTCACGGTTTCGGCGCTAACCGCCCAGCCTCTCGCGTTCCCGGCGGGCCGCCGGTGCTTCGAGGCTGTTCGGATAGCCGCTCTCGATCTGGGTGAACAGCTGCCGTGCCAGCGCCGTGTTGCCTCGCGTCGCCTCGATCACCCCGCGGCGATAGAGCGCCGCCGGGGCCCGGCCCGAGTTGGGGTAGAGTTCGGTCAGGCGGCGGTACTCCTCGAGCGCGTTCCCGAGGTCCTCGTCGTCCTCGAACGTGCGGGCGAGCATGAACTGGGCATCCGGCGCCAGCTCGTGGCGGGGCCACTGGACCATGAAGTCGCGGAACGCCCCGCGGGCCGACTCGAGGAGCCCCTGATTGAACGTGTCCAGGGCCATCCCGTAGAACTGGGGAGCCTCCTCCGACCCGGAGGTGGAAACCGGGCCGGGGTCGGCGGGCCGGGGGCTTCCCGTCGGGCCTCCCACCGGGGACGGAGCCCCCGCGAGACGCTGATTCTCGTAGATGTTGGCGAGCAACTGGTTGTTCTCGGTGGAGAGCTCGATGTTTTGCTCGACGAGGACCTCCAGGCGGCTCGTCCGCCGCTCCAGCTCCCCGCGTCCGGTCGCCTCGCGTCGCTCGCTCGAAGTCTCGAGGTTGTCGAGGCTGCCCTCCACCCGGTCGAGGAGGAGACGCTGCCCTTCCTCGAGCGCGCGGATATCCTCTCGGAGGGCATCCCCCATCTCCTCCACGTCCGCCCGGGACGCGCAGGAGGCGGCCGCCACGCCCAACAGCACGGCGACCGCCGCCCGGCTCACCTAGATGTCCCCATCCGTGACCACGAACTCACCGCGGCGGTTCTGGCGCCAGGCCGACTCGTTGCTGCCCGTCGTGAGCGGCCGTTCCTCGCCGAAGGTCACGACATCGAGCCGACCCGCGTCGATCCCGAGGCTGCCGAGGTATTCCATCGCGGCCTGGGCGCGCCTCAAGCCGAGCGCCTGGTTGTACTCGAGCGAGCCGCGCTCGTCGCAATGCCCTTCGATCCTGAGACGGATGTCGGGGTACGCGCGCAGCGCGTCGGCCTTGCGCTGGAGGGTTCCGGCGGCGTCGTCGGTGATGTCCGCGACGTTGTAGTCGAAGTGAACCCGGGCCACGATCGCCTCGCCCGCCATCGCGCGCTCGATCTCCGCGGGGGCCGAATCGGCACACGTCGTTCCGGGATAGTCGCGCACGACCTGCTCGAGCAGTTCGCGCGCCGTCGTGTAGTCCCCCGACTGCATTGCGGTCATCGCGCGCTCGCAGATGCGGTCGGCGGCGGCCTCACGCCGGGAACCATCGTCAACGGCCGCCGGCGGCGGCGGGGGGGGCGGGGGCGGGGGAACCGGCTCCGGTTCCGGGTTTCCACTGCACGCCGCTGCCAGCAGCGCGATGACGAGAACAGGAGCGAATCGGTAGCCAAGCCGCATCGAGGTCTCCTTTGTGCGGGTCGCCGAGCCTGAGATTGCCGGAATGTTGCGAACACCACCTGTAGAGGAATACCACCCATGGGTCCGCTTCACCACGGAATTGTAACCTATCGCGGCCCCGTCACGCCGCAACCCGCGGAACCGCCCCTCGTTCACGAGCCGGGAGGGAGCGGCGGCGACCAGTCGGGCAGGCCGTCGAGGCGTCCGGCCGTGAGGGTCCGGGCGCGCCCGGTCACGGTGTCGAGGATCCAGATCGCGGAGCCCTGCGCGTCCCGCGATGCGAAGACGATGTGCCTTCCATCGGGCGCCCAGCTCGGGTCCTCGCTCTCGCCTCGCCGGGTCAGCATGCGCCGGTCCGTGCCATCGGGGTTGACGGTGAAGATCTGCCACCGACTGTTGCTCAGCGCCGAGTAGGCGATCCGGTCGCCGTTCGGAGACCAGGTCGGTCCGGCCGCGTTCGTGTCTTCCCGCCGAACGTAGATGCTGATCCTGCGCGCGGGTCCCCCCGAGATGCGCCGAACGTAGACCTGGGGTTCATCCGTCGGAGCGGCCTCGTACGCGAACCACGCCCCGTCCGGAGAGAAGCTGGGATTGAGCGCCCGCCCCCGGCCTTCGGTCAGTCGTTCCGCTCCTTCGAAGAGGATGCGCGAACCCCCGCCGACTCCCTCCGCGTAGGCCAGCCGCCCGTCCGTCGCGTAGGCCGGCGATATGAGCAGCGTCCCCGAAGCCACGGTGCGACGGCTGCCGGTGATCAGATTCGCTTCGACGAGCGCGAAGTGCCCGGTCTCGTCCTGGATCGTGTACGCGAGACGCATCCCGTCCCGCGAGTAGGCGGGGGAGAAGACGTTCTGGCCGCCGCCGCCGAGGCGGCGCGGATTGTGGCCGTCGCTGTCGATGAGGAGGATGTGGGAGGACCCGTCGCCGTCCTTCCGCCTGAGGGCGATCCGCGTCGCGGCGATGCCGCGCCCTCCCGTCGCCCACGACACGATCTGGTCGGACACCCGGTGGATGGCCATGCGGAAGTCGTCCGCTCCCGGTTCGGGCAGGCTGAACGCCTGTACGTTGGCGAGGTTCCCGTACACGACATCGTGCAGGCCGACCCGGAGGATGGGGGTCTGCGTCCCCGGCGCGAAGGAAACCTCCGAGGTGACGAGCCACACGGCCCCGAGCTGGTTCCACAGCGCGTAGTTCGGGGGACCGCTCAGGGAGACCGTGTCGGGCAGCTCGATGATGTCGAACCGGTCCGAATAGTCGAGATCGGTCCGCAGGATCTCGCCGACCGCTTCGGCCAACGGGTCGAGCCCCGTCGCGGCGCTCACCGGCACGATCACCATGCCCGGCACGTAGCCCGGTTCGTACGTGAGCCCGAGACGCACCGCGCCGGCCGGCTCCTGCTCCTGGGCCGAGAGTGGAGCGGCGCACGCGGCGAGGATCAGGGCCCATGGGGCCCATCGGACCGTGGCGCGCCGGATCGAGGCGGACGGGATCGGGGCCACGTCAGCGGCCGCTCGGGTCGAAGAAGAAGGAGACGGCCAGCGCGTCGGCCGGGAAATTCTCCGGCAGCGGTCCGAAAGCCTCGGCGAGGCCGGCGGATTCCACGGCGCTCATCGCCACGAGATCGAAGGTCCGGTTCCCCGACCTCGCGACCCAGTCGAGCCCGCTCACCCGGCCGTCGCGGTGAATGATGAAGTAGACCTCCGCCTGCAGGTCGCGGGCCCCCTGCGGCGGCCGCCAATAACGCTGGATCTGGCGGATGATGTTCTGCTGGTACTCGGGGTAGGCCGAGGCGTCGCCGGCGATCCGGATGCTCTGGATCTCTTCCCCGACCTCCTCGGCCCGGGCGGGTTCCGGCTCGGGCTCGCGCTCGACCGGTGCCTCGGCCTCCACGGTCGGCGTCTCGACCTGGGGCACCGGGTCGGGCGTCGGCTCGGGCGGCGGCGGGCGGTACTCCTCCTCCGCGATCTCAGGCGGCGTCGGGTCGAGCCGGATCGGGGCGTCCTCCGGGGCGGCCGCCACCATGTTGACTCGAACAGCCCGCGGCATCTGCACCGGGCGGAGGACGGCGTTGCCGAGGAAGGCCAGCACCGCCAGGGCTCCGTGCACGCCGAACGAGCCGTACAGGGCCTGCCGGGGCGGCCCCCCGTGGCGACGCTCGCGACGGCGTTCCGGATTCCGGCTCACGGCCGGCGGCGCGGTTCGGGCTGGGTCACGATGCTCACGATCCCGCCGGCCTCGTCGATGCTTCCCATCACGCGCAGCGCCAGGCGCAGCGCGATATCGCCGTCCGCCTTGATGAACACGTTGTCCGAATCGAAGCGTTCCAGCGCCGCCTCGATCGTGGCGTCGAACTCCTCGTACGTCACGGGAACGTCATCGAGGTAGATCTGCCCCTCCGCGTCGATCGAGACGACGAGCGCATCGGAGGCGCTCAGCGGCCCGGAGGCGGCTTCGGGCACGTCGATCTCGATCCCGCCCTGGAGGATGGGCGCCGTGATCATGAAGATGATGAGGAGGGTGAAGGCGACGTCAACGAGGCTCGTGACGCTGATCTCCGCCAGCGCTCCGGTCCCGTCCCCCCGCTGTTTGAACCGTCTTCTCATTCCCGGTGCCTCCCCCGCTCCGCCGGCGGCCCGTGGGCCTGGCTCAAACGCGGCCCTCGCGCGCCAGCGATCCCACGAACTCGCTCGCGAACCCCTCCAGTTCCCCCGTGAAGAGACGCAGGCGAGAGGCATAGTGGTTGTATGCGATCACCGCCGGGATCGCGACGGCGAGGCCCGCGACCGTGGTGGTCAGCGCCTCCGCGATGCCCGGCGCGACGGCCGCGATGTTCGCGGACCCCTGGGAGGTGATGCCGATGAACGAGTTCATCACGCCCACGACCGTCCCCATGAGACCCAGCAGGGGACTCACGGATCCGATGATCGCCAGCCACGGCAACCCGTGCGAGAGTTCATCGCTTTCCTCGGAGAGACTCTTCTCGAGCGTCAGCCACAGCGCCTCCAGTTGCGTCGAGCTCAGACCCTCGCCGACATGACGGGTCGCGAGGGCCCCCGGACGCAGGTCGGAGAAGAACGCGATCCCCTCCCGGAACACCCTCCTGAACGGGGAATCCTCGAGTTCCCGGAGCGCGTCGTTGAGGCTCGCGAGGTCACCGGATCCCGCCATCGCGAACACGAAGTCGTCGGCCTGCGCGTTCACCGCACGCAACTCGCGAAACTTCCAGATGATCAGGATCCAGGACAGGAGCGAGAAGGCCGCGAGCACGGTGAGGATGACCTTCGTCGGGAGCGTGGCGCCCAGCACCATGTCGAGCGGAGAATCGATGACCCGCTCCGGAAGCTGCTGAACGACCGCCACGACCTTGGCCGCCACGACTTTGGCCGTCACGCTCGCGACCGCCGTCATCACGCGGCCTCCCGGGCGATGAAGTCCCAGGTCTCCCGCAGACCGGCGTCCAGCGAATGGGCCGGGCTCCAGCCGAGGGCCCGTATCTCCGAGCAGTCGAGGCCGTTGTGCATGGGGTCTCCAGGACGCGCGGGTTCGCGCGCGATCCCCACCGCGCGACCCGCGATCTCGATCATGGCGGTGGCCAGCGCGTTGATGCTCGTGCGCTCTCCCGTACCGACGTTGAAGGCGACGTCATCCAGCCCGCCGGCCCGGGGGAGGTCTGCGTTCGTCGCGAGGATGTTGGCCGCGGCGACATCCTTCACGAAGACGAAGTCCCGCGTCTGCTCGCCGTCGCCGAAGACGACGAGTCGTTCGTCATCGAGGATGCGCCGGGCGAAGATCGCGACCACGCCGGCCTCGCCGTGAGGATCCTGACGGGGGCCGTACACGTTCGCGTAGCGCAGGGCGACGTACTCCAGACCCCGGAGGCGACGGAACGCATCCAGGTAGTGCTCCGAGGCCAGCTTGCTGACGCCATAGGGCGACAGCGGCCGCTTCGGCGCCGCGCGGGGGATGGGAAACCCGGCCGCCTCCCCGTAGAGGGCGCCTCCCGACGAGATGAACACGAACCGGGAGAGGCCGAACTCGAGAGCGCACTCGAGCAGGTTGAGGAGTCCGTCGACGTTCACGGAGGCGTCGTGACGCGGGCGGGACACCGAGTCGCGAACGTTCGCCTGCGCGGCGTGATGGTTGACGACATCGAACCCGCCGTCGCGGAAGACACGGCGGACGCCCTCGTCGCGGATGTCCATTTCGATGAGGTGTACGCCCCGCGGCACGTTGGCGGCGCGCCCGCCGTCCAGATTGTCGAGCGCGGTCACTTCCCAGCCTTGCACCAGGTACGCTTCACAGACGTGAGATCCGATAAAGCCGGCGCCACCCGTCACGAGCACCCTGCCAGGGCTCATCCACTCTCTCCTGACTTCCCCACCCGTTCCACTGTCCCCGGGGCCTGCGAACGGGATCCGCCTCCGGGATCCGCCTCAGTCCGTGCCCTCGCGCGTCCGTCGAGATCCGACCGTCCGGGCCGCCAGCGAGTCTACACTAGCAGCCCGCGGCGCCCCCCCGCTACCGGCCGCCAGCCATGGTTCCAGCGCACGCAGGCACGCGTCGCCCCCAGGCTGTTCGGCCAGCCACCGGATCGCCCGCGTCGGGCCGTGCAGAAGCTTGTTCAGCGCGGCGCGACTCGCCAGCCGCAGGGCTTCGTCCGCGTCCGCGTCGCGGGGCCCCGCCGGGCGCCCGGCCAGTCCGTCCGACACGAGGCGGCGGGCGGTGTCGCGCAGCGCCCGCACCGCCGGATCGGCTCGCCGGCTGCGGTGCCACGCCCAGTACTTGCCGACGTGCCGCTCGATGATCGCGTCGGCCCGTTCACGTTCGAACTCGCGCGCTTCGCGGGCCCGGTCCACGACTCGGCGGAGGTCGTCGATGTTGTACAGGAAGACATCGCCGACATCGCCCGCCCGCGGATCGACGTTGCGGGGAACGGCGATGTCGAGGATGAGGAGCGGCGTCCCGCCGATCCCTCGACGCCGGACGTGCTCCTCCCGCACGAAGGCGGCCTCCGACTCGGTACACGTCACCATGAGATCCACGCGATGCAGGCTCTCCAGCGCCGCCGCGCGCCCCAGGGGGAGGGCGTCGAACGGCCGGCCCGCGCGTTCGGCGCGGGCGGGATTGCGGCTCGCCATGAAGAGGCGGCGGGCGCCCTCCCTCCTCAGGCACCTCGCGGTGAGCCGTCCCATCTCGCCGGTGCCGAGGACGAGGACGGTCCGGTCGTCGAGAGAGCCGAACACCTTGCGAGCGAGGCGTACGGCGGCAGCCGGGATGGAGGTCACGCCGCCCGCGATCGCGGTGTCGGCCCGCACCCGACCCCCGGCGCCGAGCGCGGACTGAAAGAGGCGATGAAGGACGGGCCCGGCGGCCGGCGGCGGCCCCTCGCGGTAGGCCCCCCGCACCTGTCCCTGGATCTGCGGTTCGCCGACGATGAGCGATTCCAGTCCGCTCGTAACCCGGAACAGATGCCGCACGGCCCGTTCCCCGCCCAGCGTTCTCAGGTAGCCGGCCCCCTGGTCCCCAAGACCCGAGGCGCGGCACAGCGCCTCCCGCGCGACCGCGTCGAGTTCGTGACCGCCACTTCCGGCCAGATAGCACTCGGTGCGGTTGCAGGTCGAGAGGACGACACATTCCGAGACGCCCGGTGTGGCGACGAGGCCAGCGACCCACTCGGCCGTCCGCTCGCTCCCCAACGCGAAGCGCTCGCGGACATCGATCGGCGCGGTCCTGTGACTCACGCCGACGACGAGCAGCGTATCGGCCGGTGGGGGGCCGCTCTCCGCCCCGGGGCGGCTCCGCGAGCCCGTCACAGGAAGAACTCCGTGGCCGGCCCGAGCACCCGGAGGGCGACGAACCCGACACCGCTGGCCACGCACGCGGCCACCGAGACCCGCGCCGGCCGGGGCCCGAACCCGCGCGTCCCGCGGCGGGCGCCCAGGGCCGCGGCGTACACGACCCACGTCAGGAGGCCGAAGGCCACGTCCGAGTCCCCCAGCGCCAGGCCGCGTCCGAACGTGAGGGAGAGGCTCCACCCCGCCAGCAGCCCGATCGCAAGTGCGGAAAGCCCTCCGGCGAGTCCGATCCGATTCATCCGGTCCAGACTCTCGAGCGAGGGGAAGAAGCGGAACACCTTACCGAAATCCTTCCTCTTGAGGGCGCGAAACTGAAACAGATACATCGCGGCGGCGACGGAGGCGAGCAGCAGGCTGGCGCATCCGCCGAACACGAGGAGCACATGGGCCACCAGCCACGGCCCCTGCAGGCGCGGATCGGCCAGGGTCGGCGCAAGTCCCGCCACGAGGCTCGCCGCAAGCAACGCGATCACCATGGGCAGGACCAGGAGGCCCGCCGACCAGCGTTCGCGCGAGCGACTCGCGAGCAGGAATCCCGTGGCGAGGGCGAACGCGAGGAAGGCGGAGGCAGGCCCGAAGCCGGACAGCGGCGGCGTTCCGTACGTGAACCAGAACGCGAGCAGCGCCGCCGAATGGAGGCACACCGCCCCGATGGCGAGGACGCCCGAAGGAGGACGGCGCGCCGCTCCGCCTCCCCTGAAATCGGCGACCTGAAGCAGCCAGGCGCCCGCGTACGAGGCGAGGGCGGCGGTCAGGAGGATCCGGGTGGACATGCCGGGGGGTCGACGCCGCGTCTCCGGACGGTCAGAACGGGAGGTCGTCCTCCCCCGCCACCGACTGGTTCGAGAACTCCGAGAAGTCCGATTTCGCCGGCCCCGCCTCCGTGCTCGAGTAGCTCTCCCGGCCGCCACTGCTCCCGAGCATGATCATCTCGAGCGCGCGGATCTCGGTCGTGTAGCGGGTCTGGCCATCCTGCCCTTCCCACTGGCGGTATTCGATCCGCCCTTCGACGTACACGCGATCTCCCTTGCTCAGATACCGCTCGCAGATTTCGGCGAGCTTGTCCCAGCAAACCACGCGATGCCATTCCGTCTTCTCCTGCGGCTCGCCCGCCCGACTCGTCCAGCGGCGGCTCGTCGCCACGGAGAGCGTTGCGACCCGCGTCCCCGCGTTCGTGGACCGGACCTCGGGGTCCGCCCCCAGGTTCCCGATGAGTGTGGCCTTGTTCAGACTCCGCGCCATCTTCCGCCTCCCGGATGATCGATCGAGTGTTTCCGCCGGACCTTCGCCCGACAATAGATGAGGTCTTCGGAGGTTCCGAAAGAGGATCAACGGACCAGCAACCGGCGCATGGTCAGCGCGTCCTCGGTCGGGCCCGCGTAGTACGCCGGGTGCCGTCCAACGACCTCGAAGCCGCAGCTGCGGTAGAGGCCCTGCGCGCCGCGGTTTCCTTCGCGCACTTCCAGGAAGATCTGCCGCGCCCCGCGCGACCGCGCCTCCGCGAGAACCGCTTCCACCAGGCGGGCCCCGATGCCGCGGCGGCGCTCGACCGGGTCGACGGCGAGGTCCCCCAGCTCTCCCTGTGGGCCGGCGAACCACACGGCGGCGTACCCCACGACCCGCTCGCCTTCGTCGACCGCCGAAAAGAGACAGGCGTCGCGGCGCCGCAGGAGGTTTCGGAACGTCTGCGCGGACCACGGCGCGGCGAAGCTCGCTTCCTCGATCGCGACCACCCGCGGAAGGTCGGCCGCGGCGAGCCGCCGGATCCGGGGCGGCGGCTTACCGGCGTCCACCGTGGCGCCCGCCCTGGCGTTCGGCCTGGCGGCGGGCCTGGCGTTCGGCGCCGGGACTCCGGACGTACCGGGGCTCCCACAACTCGATGTCGTCCACGCGGCCCCGGGGGATCCTCTCGGCGAGCCAGAGCAGCGCCGCCGCCCGCGGCACCCCGAGAAAGGCCGGGAGGACACTGCCCCCGCGCGCCTCGATCCGGGCCCGCTGGCGGATCGCCCCCTCCCCGGCGAAGGACCAGGCGGCCGGGTCATCCAGCCGGTCCAGCCACGCCTCGATGGCGCACGCCGCGGGCCCGAGGACCGGACCCTCCAGCCCGCCGCTCCGGTACGCAGCCCCGTACACCTCGCCGCGGCGGGCGTCGAACAGCGCGCACACCCGCTCGCGCCCCGCGGAGGCGGCGACGGAGCGCAGGCTGGAGTAGGCATGGAGCGGCACGTCCCGCGCGTGACACCAACCCTTCGCGAGCGCCGCCGCGATCCGCACCCCCGTGAACGAGCCGGGACCCGCGCCGATCACGAGGCGCTCGACCCGGCCGGCGTCGACGCGGGCTCGCGCGAGGAGGCGCGCCACTTCGTCGAGCACCGTCTCCGAATGCGTGGCCCGGACCGCGAGCGCGCACTCCGAGATCAACTCGTCGCCGCGCCCGAGGGCGATGCTCCCCAGCCGCGTACTCGTCTCCAGCGCCAGGGTCAGCACGAGGGCGTCCGGGCCGCCCTGGCGTGAAGGGCGGGGTCCGGGATGGGAGGGGCGTCCCCCAGCGCCCGCGCCGTGACGTTCCGCATCGCTCCGCCCGCGGCGAACTCGAGCCGGACCTCCCACCGGTCGGGCGGGAGTTCCCCGCCCGCTCGCTCCGCCCACTCGACGAAGACCGCCCCCGGGTGGGACTCGAGTTCCTCCCAGCCCAGCCCCGGCAGCTCCGACGCGTCGCGGATGCGGTACAGGTCCGCGTGGGCGACGGCCCCCCCGTCTCCCTCGTACCAATGGACGAGCGTGTAGGTCGGACTCGTGACGGGGTCGCGCACGCCGGCCCCGGCGCACGCCGCCTGCGCGAGACGCGTCTTCCCGGCGCCCAGCGGTCCGAGGAGCGCGACGAACACGGTCTCGCGAGCGGCGGTCTCCCCGAGCGCACGCCCCCAGCGGACGAGCCCCGCCTCGTCGAGGACCGCCGGTTTCATGCCGGATCCGCCGCGGAAGCCGGCAGCCCGGGGGGGCGCGTTCGCGCCCCGCCATCGATCCGCGCGCGAATCTCGAACAGCTCGTCGCGCAGACGCGCCGCGGCCTCGAAGTCGAGCGCGGCGGCGGCAACGCGCATGTCCTTCTCGATGGCGTCGGCCAGCTCCTCCGCCGACAGTTTCTCGTAGGCTCCCTCCCGCTCGAAGACCGCCGGTTGCGCCTCGCGCGCGTCGGCGACCGCGGTCGAGAAGCGGATCTCCCGCACGGACTTCACGATGGAGCGGGGCTCGATCCCGTGCTCCTGGTTGTACGCCGCCTGCACCTCCCGCCGCCGCGCGGTCTCGTCCATCGCCCGGCGCATGGAGTCCGTCACGCGATCCGCGTACAGAATCGCCGTGCCCGCGAGGTGCCGGGCCGCCCGCCCGATCGTCTGCACGAGCGAACGGTCCGAGCGCAGGAAACCCTCCTTGTCCGCGTCGAGGATCGCCACGAGAGAGACCTCCGGGAGATCGAGCCCCTCTCGCAACAGGTTGATCCCCACGAGGACATCGAACGTCCCGAGCCTGAGGTCGCGGAGGATCTTCACCCGATCGATCGTGGCGATGTCGGAGTGCAGGTAGCGGACCCGCACCCCCCGCATGGCCAGGAATTCGGACAAGTCCTCCGCCATCCGCTTGGTCAGCGTCGTCACGAGCACCCGCTCGCGCCGTTCCGTCCGGCGGCGAATCTCGCCCAGCAGGTCATCCACCTGCCCGCGAACCGGCCGCACCTCGACCGCCGGATCGAGCAGGCCCGTGGGCCGGATCAACTGTTCCACGACCACGCCGCCGCTCTTCCGGAGTTCGTACTCGCCCGGCGTCGCGCTGACGAAGATCACGCCGGGCACCACTTCCTCCCATTCCTTGAAGGAAAGCGGCCGATTGTCGAGTGCCGATGGCAGCCGGAAGCCGAACTCGACCAGCGTCCGCTTGCGGCTGCGGTCGCCCTCGTACATGGCGCCGATCTGGGGGATCGAGACATGCGACTCGTCCACGACCACCACGTAGTCGTCGGGAAAATAGTCGAGGAGGCAGTAGGGACGCTCGCCCGGCGCCCGCCGGTCGAGGTGCCGACTGTAGTTCTCGATGCCCGGGCAGAAGCCCACCTCCGTGAGCATCTCGAGGTCGAAGCGGGTCCGCTGCTCGAGCCGCTGCGCCTCGAGCAGCATGCCCTCGCGCCGCAGGTGGAGCAGACGCTCCTCCAGTTCCACGTAGATGGCCTCGCGGGCCTCCTCCAGCCGGTGGCCCAGCGTGGCGTAGTGGGTGGCGGGAAAGATCGACGTCTCGGGCAGGCGCGTGATCGTGACCCCGGTCATGGGATCGATCTTCGAGATGCGCTCGATGACGTCACCCCAGAGTTCGATCCGCACCCCCTGTTCCTCGTACGCCGGGAGGACCTCGATGACGTCACCCCGCACCCGGAAGGTCCCGCGCACGAAGTCGAGATCGTTGCGGGAATACTGGACCTGCACGAGCGAAGAGAGGATCTCGCGTCGCGAGATCTCCTGTCCCTCGCGCAACGTGAGCATCAGTTCCCGGTAGCCGGCCGGGTCTCCGAGTCCGTATATGGCGGAGACAGAGGCGACGACGATCACATCGCGCCGTTCCATGAGCGAGGACGTGGCGCGCAGCCGAAGGCGATCGATGTCCTCGTTTATCGACGCGTCTTTCTCTATGTATGTATCCGTGGACGGCACATAGGCTTCCGGCTGATAATAGTCATAGTAAGAGATGAAATATTCGACTGCATTGCGCGGAAAGAACTGTCGCAGTTCACCATAGAGCTGCGCGGCGAGCGTCTTGTTGTGGCTCATGACGAGCGTCGGACGGTTGACCTCGGCGATCATGGCCGCCAGCGTCACGGTCTTGCCGCTCCCCGTCACCCCGAGCAGCGTCTGCCACTTCTCGTCGCGGCGCACGCCGTCCGCCAGCTCGCGGATCGCGGCGGGCTGGTCCCCCGTGGGCTCGAACGGAAGCTGAAGATCGAAGCTGGGCATAGTGGTATTCGAGTCGCTACTCGAGCGTGAGGTCGCTCTCGCCGAAGGATTCCTTGCGCTCGACCGAGAGCACGCCTTTCACGCCCTGCACCTTGCGCATGACCTTCTGCAGGTGGCTGAGGTTCTCGACCTCCACGACGAACTGGCCCCGCATCCCGCCCTCGACGCCCTTGATGTCGGCCGACTGAATGTTCGTGCCCGTGTCGCTCACGGCTCGCGCGATGTCCGCGAACAGACCGTGACGGTCCGTCCCCTCCATCACGATCCGCACCAGGAAGCGACGCTGGCCGTGCGCTTCCCATTCGATCTCCACGCGGCGTTCCGGTGCCTGTGAGAGGTTGAGGACGTTGGGACAGTCCTGCCTGTGGATCGAGACCCCCCGACCCCGGGTGATATAGCCGATGACCCTGTCCCCGAGGACGGGCTGACAACACTGGGAATAGCGGACCATCAGGTTGTCCATCCCCTGGATCCGGATCCCCTTCCCGCCCCCGCCCCATATCTTGTCCACGAGCTTGTTAAGGGGGCTCGGACTCCGCTCCGGCACCTCGGGGACCACTTCGGGGAGGATCGCCCGCATGACGCGCGTGAGTCCGATGTCCCCGCGTCCCGTGGCCGCGAAGAGGGTGTCGGGCGAGTCGTAGCCGAGCGTCTCGCAGGCCGTCCGGACCGCCGCCTCGTCGACCTTCCCGCGCCGGCGGCGCCTCCATTCGCGCTGGACGATTTCCTTCCCCAGGCCGCGGGCCGAATCCTCCTCCTCGCGGCGAATCCACTGCCGGATATCGTGCCGCGCCTTGCTGCTGCGGACGAAACCCAGCCAGTCACGACTCGGGGTCTGCGCGTCCGAGGTGATGATGTGAACCGTGTCCCCGTTCCGCAGTGGCCGGCTGAGGGGCGCGATCCTCTCATTGACCCTCGCCCCCGCGCAGTGGAGTCCGATCTCGGTATGCACCGCGAAGGCGAAATCGATCGGGGTCGCCCCCTTCGGCAGCTGCTTCACGTCGCCGGCCGGGGTGAAGACGAAGATCTCGTCCTGGAAGAGGTCGATGCGGAGGAACTCCATGAACTCCTCCGGCTCGCGCGTCTCCTGCTGCCACTCGAGCACCTGCCGGAACCACGCGAGTTCGTCGTCGACCTCGTCCCCCGACCGGCCCTCCTTGTAGCGCCAGTGCGCCGCGATCCCGTGCTCGGAGGTGCGGTGCATCTCGTGCGTGCGGATCTGGATTTCGTACAGGGCGCCGCCGGGGCCGAAGATCGTCGTGTGCAGACTCTGGTACATGTTCGACTTCGGCGTGGCGATGAAGTCGTGGAAGCGCTCGGTGAGCGGGGTCCACTTGTTGTGTACGATCCCGAGCGCGTGGTAGCAGTCGCGGACGGAACTCACGATGAGGCGCATGGCCAGCGTGTCGTAGACCTCCTCGTACGGCTTGTCGCGCTTGACCATCTTGCCGTAGATGGACCACAGGTGCTTGGGACGGCCCGTGACCTCGCCGTCGATTCCCGCGGCCGCCAGCTCGGCCCGCAGCGGCTCCTCCATGCGCCGGATCAGTTCCTCGCGCTCCCCGCGGGTGGCCTTGACCTCCCCCACGAGCTTCCGGTAGCCCTCCGGTTCCAGGAACTTGAAGGCGAGATCCTCGAGCTCCCACTTTATCCTGGCGACCCCGAGACGGTGCGCGAGAGGCGCGTAGATCTCCCGCGTCTCGAGGGCGATCCGCTTGCGCGCGCCGGCCGGCATGTGCTCCAGCGTGCGCATGTTGTGGAGGCGATCCGCGAGCTTGACCAGGATCACGCGCGCATCCCGCGCCATCGAGAGGAGGAGCTTCCGGTAGGTCTCGACCTGCCGCTCGGCCATCGAACCCAGCGCGAACAGGGAGATCTTGGTGAGGCCGTCCACGATCGTGGCGATCTCGTCGCCGAACTCGGTCCGGATCTCGCTGACCGTGGTGTCCGTGTCCTCGACGACGTCGTGGAGCAGCGAGGCGGCGAGGCTCACGGTGTCGAGCCGGATGTCGATGAGGATCTTGGCGACCTCGACGCAGTGGCGGATGTAGTCCTCGCCGGAGCGCCGTTTCTGGCCCTCGTGTTTCTCGAAGCTGTACTGGAACGCGAGCGCGAGCAGGTCGAGGTCGAGCCGGTCCTCGTAGCCCTCGATCGCCTTCATGAAGTCTTTGGGCAGCAGCGAACGCGGGCCCGCTCCCGGCGCGGCCCGGCCGGCTGCCTGCTTGACGCTGCTCTCCACGCTTCGCGCTCCGATCGTGCGAAGTCACGCCCCGCTCGCTCCGACAACCTTTCAAGGTAGCAGCGGGACGCCCCTTCGGCGCGCCCCGTCGGCGCGCCGCCGTGGTGAGGGCTAGCAGACACCGCGTTCGCGAAGGCTGACGTATTCGCGATCGCCGAGGATGACGTGGTCGCGGACGGGGATCCCCAGCAGCCGGCCGCTCTCGACGAGCTGGCAGGTGACGGCGATGTCCTCGGGCGAAGGCTCGGGGTCGCCGCTCGGGTGGTTGTGGGCGAGGATCAGGGAGGCGGATGCCGCCGCGATCGCCGGCGCGAAGACCTCCCTGGGGTGGACGAGCGAGCTGTTGAGGAGCCCGACGGTGAGGCGGCGCTCGAGCAGAACCTGGCTCTGCGTGTTCAGGTAGATGACCCAGAACTCCTCCTGCCGGCGGTCGCGCAGCAGGGGTCCGAGACGCCCGAACACGTCCGCCGGGCTGCGGATGCGGGCGCTGGCGCGCGCGGGCTCCGCCGCCAGACGCCGACCCAGCGCGAGCGCGGCGGCCACCGCAGCCGAACGGGCAGGGCCGATCCCCGCGGTCTTCTCGAGTTCGGCGGGCTCCGACCTCCCCATCTCGCGCAGGGAGCCGCCGAAGGCGGTGAGGAGGCCGCCCGCCACGTCCACCGCCGAGCGCCCTGTAGCGCCAGCCCCGAGCACGACC
This sequence comes from Candidatus Palauibacter sp., assembly GCF_965216145.1. Lineage (GTDB taxonomy): Bacteria > Gemmatimonadota > Gemmatimonadetes > Palauibacterales > Palauibacteraceae > Palauibacter. The sequence goes on along the minus strand of NZ_OZ244149.1, from coordinate 2,791,147 downwards.
GCGAGCAGTTCGGTCGTCGAGAGCGCGTCGGCGCTGAAGCGGCGCAGCCGCTCCCGCGGGCGCTCGCTGGCCGGGAGTTCCAGGATCTTCGGAGCCATGCGAAATGTATCGCGGCGCGTATGAATCCCGTCTCAACTGCGGGGTAAGGCAAGGCATATCGCCCTCGGGGCCAGTGGCCTGTCCGCGCCCGATCGGGCAGGTTTGAGCCTCAACGCTGTTGGGTCTCAATACTGTAAGGAGGACCCATGAAGTCATCATGGCGCGGTGTCGCCGCGGCCACGACGCTCTCCCTCGCAACCGTGCTCGCTGCCTGGGGGCCGCCCCCGGCCGTATCTCCTGCCCCCCTCCGCGGGCCGCTCCTGCTCCGGCTGGTACCGCCCGAAGGCCAGGTATCCCGTTACGCCTACTCCATGGAAACGAACATGGAGAATCCGATGATGCCCTCGACCGGCCCTCTCATGACCATGCGCTGGCAACAGACGCAGACGGTCCTGAGCGTGGAGGACGAGGTCATTCGAATGCGCGTGGCGGAATGCTTGGTGTTATCGAGACCGAGGGTCTGCCGGATGATGCGGGGTTGAGCCTGGAGAGCATGTTCGGGGAGTCGAACTACTTCGTGCTGCCCGAAGAGGAGGTCAGCCCAGGGGATTCCTGGACGCTCGACGCGCCCATGAGTTTCCCCGCGGGGCCTGCGGCGATGTCCGTGGAGGTGGAACTCACGCACACCTTCGTCAGCCTGGAGGGGAACCTCGTGACTCTCTCGTTCGAGGGTCCGATCGACATGAGTCTGGCCGTGGAGGAAATGGGGATGAGCAGCACCGGGACCATGAGCGGGACGATGGTCGTGGACCTGGCCGAGGGCCGTTACCAGAGCCAGACGACTCAGACGAGCCTCGACATGAGCACGGGCGGGATGACGATGAAGATGAGTTCGACGACCACGCTGGAGCTGTTGCCGGACCCATAACGCCGGACAGGTAACACTTGATCGCGAAGAACGAGTGGCCCCCCGGGACCCGGACGTGCAGGTTGCGGGCGCCCGATGGCGGAGGCCGAAGGAGAACGGGGCCGCTACCGGAATCCCAGTACCTCGAGGAGAACCAATGAAATCAGTTCGGCGCGGTGCCGGCACCGCCACCATGATCGCTCTCGCCTTCGCTCTACCCCTGAGCGGGCAGTCGCTCCTCCGGCTCGCCCCGCCCGAGGGCCAGGTGAACCTCTACGTCTACTCCATGGAGCTGAGCGTGCAGAATCCGATGATGCCCATCTCCATGACGCTCCGCGCGCATCAGACGCAGACGATCCTGAGCGCGGCGGACGAGGTCATTCGTTCGCGCACGGTGATCGACTCGTCCACGATGACGATGAGCACGCCCGGGGGGCCCCCGCAGCCGGATCTCTCGGGCAGGGCCTTTACGATCGAGATGGACCCGCGCGGCCGGATGCTGAACGTCGCTGCCGACAATGCCGCGGGCGATGAGGCCGAGGCGGCGGCGCAGGGCTTGTTGGAGGGGTCGAACTTCTTCTGGCTCCCCGAGGCCGAGGTCGCCGCGGGGGATTCCTGGACGGCTATCGTGCCGGTCCCCCTGTCGCTGGGCGGACCGGCGCAGGACATCGAGGTGGAGTTCACGTACACCTTCACCAGCCTGGAAGACGGTCAGGCGACGATCACCTTCACGGGCCCCGTGGAATCGAGTCTCGACATGGGCGGGATGCCGATGAGCGTCAGTGGAGAGCTGAGCGGGTCGATGGTCGTGGATCTCGACGAAGGCAGGTATGTGCGTCAGGAGAGCCAGCTGAGCGTCGAGATGGGGATGGGGGGCATGGCCATGCCGACGGAGATGACCACGACACTCGAACTCGTGACCGATCCGACCTAGTTCGGCCGCATCGGCAGCACGATGCGGGAGGCATGCATCGCGTTGCGCTGGACCGACAGATCCGGGACGCTTCGGTTGCGCGGGTAACGCAGGAAGGTGTCCGCGTCCGCGCCGGCGAGAGCGACCCGGATCCGGTGTCCGGCCCGGATCAGGACCGAGGTCGCCCACAGATCGAAGCCGAGTTCGGCGACTTCTCCCGGAACGAGGGGCAGGGCGTCCGCGCGTGACTCGCCGCGGTGCGGCCCGTACTTGCGGTACAGCGGCGGGTCGTCGGTCACCGCCCGCATCATCCCGCGGAGCTGTCCCTCGGTGAGGTACCGCACCGTCCCGTCCGGGGCGACATCCTCCAGATAGACGAGAAACGCGCCGTCCGTCTCCGTCGAAGCCAGGTGGAGGGTGACGACGGGGTGGCCGGTGATCTCCGTATCGACCGCGAAGGGCGCGCTCGTGTAGGTCAACAGCTTCTCGTCCTCGGCCCGCCGGTCGCCGTACACGACATCGCCGCCGCCGCCGTTCGTGTACCAGCGGTTCCGGGTCCCGGTCGTGGCCGTGAAGTCGACCGTGTAGCGGTCCTCCCCCGCTTCCGAGGCGGGAGCTTCGGTCGAGAGTGCGCCGTCCTCGCGGAAGTACCACGTCACGTCGTCGAAGCCCTCGGGGGGCCAGGTCTCCGTGCGCGTCCAGCGGTCGGCGCCGAGGGTGTAGTAGTGGATCTCGGTCGGCGTTTCCCCGGACCCGTCTTCCTTGAGGTGCGCGTCGAAGAAGACGACGAGTTCCGCGAACTGCGTCGCGGCGTCGGGGTCGACGGGCGTGTCGACCGGCCTGAAGGGGTCGGTGTCGTTGCTGGCACCGTGATCCCACGGGCCGATGAACACCTGCTGGGCGTTCGAGATCGTGTTGTAGCGGCCGAGGGTGCCGTTCACGGTCGCGGCGTCCTGCCAGCCGACCCGGATGAACATCGCCACGCCCGATTCCTCGATCTGCGGCAGGTGGCCGGAGGGGCTGCGCCGGTGCCCGACGTTCGTCTCGCCGTAGGGGCCGAACGGATCGTCGCGGAACTCGTATTCCAGCGCCGCCTCGAAGGGCACCGTGTTGGCCCGGTGTTCGGCGACGGCCGCCGCGAGCAGGAACCCGTCGTGATCCGCGTCGACCGGCTTCACCCCGGTCACGCGCCCGAGCACCTCGTCGCACGCCGGCCCGGTCGCGTCCGAAAGACCGCACATGTCGTTCAGGTCCTGCATGCGGGTGCGGTTCGACCAATCCTCGAGGAAGCCGACCGTGAGCACGCCGCCGGGGAAGATGAGGTGGCCGAAGTTGTCGAAGTCGTTGAAGAGCGGCGCGACCGCCTTCACGACCGGATTCCCGTTCACGGCCAGCATCTCGGCCGTGTTGCCGGCGTAGGAGACCCCGTACGCCCCCACTCGTCCGTTGGACCACGGCTGGGCCGCGATCCAGTCCGCGACCTCTCCGTAATCGCGCACCTCGTCCTCGGCCAGTTCGAAGCGGCGGATCCCGAACGAGGCCCCGCTCCCGCGCCCGTCGACGAGGACGAGCGCGTAGCCGGCCCGGTTCCAGCGCTCGGCCTCGGCGAAGTTCGCGGTTTTCTCGAGGCGTATGCCGACCTCGTCCCGGGCGCGCCAGTAGCGGGTCGCCCGGATCATGGCGGGCAAGCGGTCGCCGGGCTCGATGCCGTCCGGAAGCCAGACGTCGACCGCGATGCGGACGCCGTCGCGCATGGGCACGTGCAGGGCTTGGTTGCGGACGAGCGCGCTCACCGCGGCCACGCTCGCCCCCTCATCGCCGGCTGTCGACGCCCCCTCCCCACAGGCGAAGCCGGCCAGCGCCGCCAGCCCGGCCGCCGCAGGGGCGCACCGCCTGATTCTCACCAGGCGATGGCGTGGCCGTCCCGCCGCGGGTCCGAGCCGCCGGCGAGGGCGCCGGTCTCCGCGTCGCGGTACACCCCCTGCACGCCGCCCGGGTTGCCGGGCTCGGCCAGATTGTGGCCCCGGTCCGCCAGCTCCCCGTAGACCTCGGGCGGGAATCCCGCCTCGAGATAGGTGACGGAGTCCTCCGGAATCGGCGTCCGCCCTCCGCCCCGGTTGAGGCACATGCGCGGGGAAGCGATGGCGAGCTGCATGTCCATGCCGCCCACGGTGAGCTTGGTGATCACCTGCCCGACGGTCTGCGGGATCGTGTAACCGCCCGCGGCGCCCACGGCCGCGACGAGGTTGCCGTCCTTCATCACGACGCACGGCGTCATCACGCCCTTCGCCTTCTGGCCGCCCTCGAGGTGGTTGACGTGCCCTTCATCGAGCACGAAGCCGAATGTGTGGCCGTTGTTGAGGAAGATTCCGGTGTCGCCCGCGATCACGCCGCTCCCGTAGCCGCTCACGAGCGACTGCGTGAAGGCGACCGCGTTCCCCCAGCGGTCGGCCGAGGAGAGGCTCGTCGTCCCGAAGAACGGGAGCGGGGCGCCGGCGAAAGAGGCGATGCGCGCGGGGTCGATCTTCGCCCGCTGCTCGTCCGCGTACTCCTTGGAGATGATCATGTCGACCGGGATATCGGCGTCTTCCTTCCCCGTGTTGTACCGGTCGTCGTCGATGAGGGCGAGTCTGTACGACTCGAGCCACAGGTGGGCGAACTCCGACCCGTACAGATCCATGTTCGGAAGGTCGAAACCGTCCATGATGTTGAGGGCCTGGAACATCGACATGCCGCACGAGCCCGGCGGCATCGCGTACAGATCGTGGCCCTGGTACGTCGTCGTGATCGGTTCCTTCCATGTCACGTCGAACGACTCGAGGTCGGCCTTCGTCATGTGGCCGCCGTTTTCCTGCAGGAAGCTGACGACGCGGTCCCCGAGTTCGCCCTTGTAGAAGTCGTCCGCGCCCTCCCGCGCGAGGCGGCGCATGCTCGCGGCGAGTTCGGGCTGCTTGATGATCTCGCCCATGCGCGGCGGGCGTCCGTTGGGGAAGAAGACGCGCGTCGTCGAGGGAAAGCGGCCGAGCTTCTCGGCGGCGGCGCCGTTCGTATGGATCTCGTCGAAGCGCGAGACGACGAAACCGTCTTCGGCGAGCTGGATCGCGGGCTCGAACACGTCGCCGAGGCTCATCGTGCCGTGGCGCTCGAGCACCGCGGCCCACCCCTTGAAGGCGCCCGGGACGATCGGGGCCTTGTAGCCCATCTCGAAGTCGTCGAGCGTCATCGTCTCGGGAGATGACGCGGCGGGCGACCGGCCGAGCGCGTCCAGTCCGACGACGCGGTTCTCCTCGGCCAGATAGATGAGCATGAAGCCGCCGAAGCCGCCGATCCCGGACATGTAGGGCTCGGACACGTTCAGCATGGCGGCCGCGGCCACGATGGCGTCCACCGCGTTCCCGCCCTGCATCATGATCGTCGTGCCGGCGAGCGACGCGTAGTAGTCGGCGGCGGCCGTCACGCCCCTTGCGCCCCAGACGGTCCGGTGCGCGGGCCCGAGCAGGCCGGGGACGTTCGAATCGCCGCCGGGGCCCCACTGCCCGCCTGCGTTGGTGGTCGCGCTCGCAGTCTCGGGAGGACGGCAGCCGATGAGGCTGGAGCCTGCGGCGGCGGCGGCGGAGGTGGCGAGGAAGTCTCGGCGTCTCATGGGACGGCTCCTGGCAGGGGGGATCGCAGTCCCTGATCCTAGACCGGGAGTAGTCCGCCGCTCAAGACCCCCGTCCCCGTCTCACCAGGCGATCGCGTGCCCATCGCGGCGCGGGTCGGACCCCCCGGCGAGGGCGCCGGTCTCCGCATCCCGGTACACGCCCTGCACGCCGCCCAGGTTGCCGGGCTCGGCCAGGTAGTGGCCGCGGTCGGCCAGCTCCTCGTAGACCTCGGGCGGGAATCCCGCCTCCAGATAGGTGACGGAGTCCTCCGGGATCGGCGTCCGGCCGCCGCCCCGGTTGACGCACATGCGCGGCGACGCGATCGCCAACTGCATGTCCATGCCCGCGACCGCGAGCTTGGTGATCACCTGCCCCACCGTCTGCGGGATCGTGTAGCCGCCCTGCGCCCCGACCGCCGCGAACAGGTTCCCGTCCTTCATCATGATGCACGGCGTCATCACGCCCTTCGCCCGCTTGCCGCCCTCGAGGTGGTTCACGTGCCCTTCCTCGAGCACGAAGCCGAACATGTGGCCGTTGTTGAGGAAGATCCCGGTGTCGCCGGCGATCACGCCGCTCCCGTACCCGTTGACCAGCGACTGCGTGAAGGCGACCGCGTTCCCCCAGCGGTCCGCCGTGGAGAGACTCGTCGTCCCGTAGAACGGGAGCGGGGCCCCGGAGAAGGAGGCGACCCGCGCGGGGTCGATCCTGGCCCGCTGCTCATCGGCGTATTCCCTGGAGATGATCATGTCGACCGGGATCTCCACGTCTTCCTTCCCGGTGTTGTACATGTCGTCGTCGGCGAGGGCCAGCTTGAACGCCTCGAGCCACAGGTGCACGAACTCCGACCCGTACAGATCCATGTTCGCGAGGTCGAAGCCGTCCATGATGTTGAGCGCCTGGAACATCGACATCCCGCACGAACCCGGCGGCATCGCGAACAGGTCGTGCCCCTGGAAGGTCGTCGTGATCGGCTCCCTCCACTCGACCTCGTAGCTTTCGAGATCGGCCTTCGTCATGTGCCCGCCGTTCTCGGCCAGGAAGGCGACGATGCGGTCGGCGAGTTCGCCCTTGTAGAGGTCGTCCGCCCCTACGCGGGCGAGGTGCCGCATGCTCGCGGCGAGTTCGGGCTGCCTGATGATCTCGCCCATGCGGGGCGGGCGGCCGTTCGGGAAGAACACGCGTGTGGTCGAAGGGTAGCGGCTCAGTTTGTCCGCGCTCGACTGCGTGTACCTCTCGTCGAACTTCGAGATCACGAAACCGTCCTCGGCGAGCTGGATGGCGGGTTCGAACACGTCGCCCAGGCTCATCGTGCCGTAGCGCTCGAGCGCGGCGGCCCAGCCCTTGAAGGCCCCGGGCACGATCGGGGCCTTGTAGCCCATCGCGAAGTCGTCCAGCGTCATCGTGGCGGGCGACGAGGCGGCGGGGGAGCGGCCGAGCGCGTCCAGCCCGACGACGCGGTTCTCCTCGGCCAGGTAGATGAGCATGTAGCCGCCGAAGCCGCCGATCCCGGACATGTAGGGGTCGGACACGTTCAGGGTGGCGCACGCGGCGACCAGCGCGTCGATGGCGTTCCCGCCCCGCATCATGGTCATCGTGCCGGCGAGGGACGCGTAGTAATCGGAGCAGGCCGTCACGCCCGTCCGGCCCCACACGGTCCCGTGCGCGGGCCCGGCCAGGCCGGGGACGTGCGAGTAGTCGCCGGAACCCCACTGCCCGGAGGTGACGGGCGGGGCGGCGGACGTCTCGGGGGGACGGCAGGCGATGAGGCTCGAACCGGCGGCGGCCGCGGCGGAGGTGGCGAGGAAGTCTCGGCGTTTCATCGGACGGCTCCTGGCAGGGGGGATCGGAGACCTTGATCCTAGACCCGGAGCAACCCGCCGTTCAAGACGCTCCTACAACTGGACGTCGCCGCCCGGATCGCGCCGTCTGAGCCGGGCAAGGACATCTTCCGCATCCCTGAGCCGGGCGCGACGAGCCTCCTCGTCGAGTACGGCCGCCGTCCAGTCGGGTCGGCCATCCCGCTCGGGCACACGCAGTACGGACCCTTCGCGGCTACCGGCGGGAAGCTCGGCGACCGGGACATCCTCCGCACGCTCGTCATCGTCGCGCACCACCACGGCGATCGACCCCTCCAGGCGGTCGACGACCCAGAGACACTCCGCCGGGGCGCTCAATAGTTGAAGACGACCACGGTCGCCCCCCCGCTGTCGTAGAGGGTCGCGGTGTCGCCGTTGTTGTTCCACACCGCCTGCCGCCGACCCATGTAGTACCGCGTGCCGTCCGCCTGTCCGGAGCCGGTGTGGACGACGAGCCGCCCGCCGGCCGCCAGCAGCGCGTCCGGCGGAAAAGTGAAGCAGTGGTTCGCCCGGTCGCACAGCGTCCAGCCGCCGATCGCCCGGTCTTCGGACTCGAGATTCTCGATCACCGCGTACTCGCCATTCGGGTTCCGATGATCGTTGCCCGGGGCATCGGCATGGACCCGGATCCGGATGCCGGCATCCCCCGCGGCGGCGAGGTCGATACCGGGCACCCGGACGGGAACCGGCCGCAGTCGCGGCTCATCGCCGCGCGCGCTGCCGCGAAGCGCCACGTTTCCACCGACTGCGACCTCATAGTCGCCGCTCTGGCGGCCGCTGACCGAGACATGGCCGTGCAGGTCGGTACGGAAGACCGTCGCTCCCGACGCATCGTATGCCTGCACAGCGGCGGGCCGCGGGTGGCCGTACGAGTTGCGTCCCACCGAAATCACCACGACGCGAGGCCGGGCCATATCGAGGAAATCCCGCGTGAAGCCGTTGTCGCTCCCGTGGTGCGGGGCCTTGAGGAGGGTCGTCTCGTGCACGGCGCCCTGCCCGACCAGATGGGTGAGCTGCCGCACTTCGGAATCGCCGCTGAGGAAGGCCGTGAAGTTCCCGTAGCGCACCACCAGACTGACGGAGCGGTCGTTGTGCTGCGTACTTCCGGGCGGGAGGAGCGGCAGCACCTCGATCTCCACCTCCCCGAGCGTGAGCGTCCGCGGCGAAGCCTCCAGGTACGTGATGTCCGGCCGGGCGTCCAGCGCGGCCAGCAGCCGGCGGTAGGTCGCCGTCGTGTGCGGCTGGCCGTTGTCCATGTAGAAGCGGACCGGAAACGTCGCGATCACGCCCGCCATGCCGCCGATGTGATCCGCGTGCGGGTGCGTCGCCACGAGCAGGTCGATCTCGCTGACCCCGAACTGCCGGAGGATTCGAACGACGTCGCTGCGTCCGGCGTCGATCAGCGCGACCTGGCCGCTGGGCACCTGGACGAGCACCGCGTCCCCCTGCCCCACGTCGAGAAACGTGATCCGAAGGACGGAGTCCGCTGGAAAAGGGCGCAGGGACGGGGCTGCCGCGGTGACACATGCATCGGCGTAGGTCCCGCCCTCGTGAGCGCACGCAGGAACCGCGGACGCGGCGACGGACGGGAGGGCCGCGAGCGATACGGCGGCCAGCAGGCGGGCAGTCCGATAGTGCCCGATCCCCTGCCGCAGGAACCTCTTCACGCTCCACTGGAACATGGAGGCCAACTGACTTGCCCGATCACGGCGAGACAAGGGCCTCTCGCCGCACATCTCGGTGATCACGTGACCGACGTCAGGGCTTCCCAGAGACCGCGGGGGGTCACGATCGCCACCGGTACGTCATCGGCAATCTCGAGGAGGTCCCGGTCTCCCGTGACGAGGACATCGGCATTTTCCGCCACGGCCGCCTCGAGTACCGGGACATCGTCCGGATCGTTGAACTCGATGCCGAGTGGTTCCGCCCTGCCGGCGACAACTCCCTCCGCGCGCAGGAACGCTTCGGCCGCCTCTATCGTGTCGAGAGGGACGCCGAGCTTGTCGCGAAGGACCCGCCGCAACTCCTGGATCACGTGTTCGCTCACCAGCAGTGAGTGGTTTGCCGTGACGACCCGGAGGACATCGGCGCACATCCCGCGCGTCGCCAGCGCGCTGACCAGGACGTTGGTGTCGAGGAATATCCTCAAGAAACTTCGCGGAAGATGTCCTCGTCCGTCAGATATCCCCGGGCTTCCGCGAAAGGTGTGATCCGGCGGCGAAGACCGGCCAGCTTGTCCAGGGCGAGCTGCCGCTCAAGGGCGTCCCGGACGAACGCGCTCCTGCTCCGGCCACTCCGTCTGGCGGCACGGTCCAGCCGGCCCGCAAGCTGCGGGTCTATCCTGATGGTTACGGTCGAAGTCTTCATGTCACACATTGTACTACGTTCGCTATCAGCGAAACAACCCGCGACCGTGGTGCGCCCGAAGAGGAAGAAGCTGCCCCGCAGAAGAGCGAGGAATCGCGGCAACGTCGTCATAATGACCGTCAAAATGACGACTGTCCCGTCATTTTGTCATCCGCGATTCTCTGGAGGTCACGCCATGCTGGCCTCTTGGACTACGACGGTCGGTGCCCCAGGTCGGCTTGGGTGTAGCCGTGCTCCATGGCCAGCCGGGCCAGTTCGTCGAGGTTGGCCGGCGGCGGTTCCGTCCGCAGTGGAGCCAGGTGCGCCTCCTGCGGGGCGCGTCGAGCGAAGAGGGCGGCGTAGAGATCACGGTCGCCTCCCACCAGATATCCGAAGAACCTGGGGTCTGCTTCGGCCGGAATGTCGCGAATGAGCCTGCGCCGGTCCTCCGACCGAATGGTCTCCCGTGCCGCAACGACAAGTTCGGTATCCAGTGAATAGAGGGTCTCGCTCTCCGCCAGCAGCTGCGCGATGGTCTTCCCCACGGACGATGTCTCCTCCAGCAGCTCCTCGGCCCTCTCCGGGCCTTCATACTTCCGCCGCGAGCTCTCTTCCGCCTCATGGAGCAGCCAGGCCAAGGCCGCACGCCGATCCGATCCGACCACATCGTGCAGCTGGTCGGCGGCGCCACACGTCACCGTGGCGTCCTCCCAGAGCACGCCTACGACGCCGGGCGGGCGCTTCCGATGGTGGAGATCCCACAGGGCGGCGGCCACTTCCCCGCGAACCGTTCGGTCCGAGTCCTTCAGCAGCCGCAGCTTCCACTCATCCGGCACATCGGGCCAAGGCGCGGCGTCCCGCAGGAAACCGGCTTGTTTTCGCGCCGCAGCCACTACGTGATGCACGGCCGCGACGGGTAGGTTGCGGAGCCGCAGACCGACCTGGAGGCTCACCCACGCGTACGCCCCATCCGGATCATGACGGTTCAGCGTCGTCCAGGGGGCTTCGCCCGACGGATCGTCGGCGACGGCCGCGGCCAGGAACGGGCCGACCCAGGCGCCCGGCGCCGCGCGCTTGGTGAACTCCCCCAACCATGCGGACGGATCATCAACAAGTTCGGCCAGTTGAACCGCGATCAGGTCCAGCGGACGCGTCCCGTGGTGGCCGCTGAGCTTACCTTCGCGTTTCAGGCGCAGCATGCGTTCGGCCACGACTCCCGGCTCTTCGCGGCGCCACTCTCCGGCGAACCGGTGGGCGGCGGCATCGAAGTGTCGGGCTGCGGGGTCTGACAGACGTTGATCGAGCGTGGGGAACAGCTGGACAACGGTTCGATCGCCAACCTTCGGCAGCGCCACGTGCAGCTTGTGCTCACGCACGATGCCGTGCGCCCAGTGCAGGAAACCCGGCTCTACCCACGCATCCAACGCCAACTCAAGCATCCGGGCGACTTCGGCTCGCGACGCGACGCTGGTCTCCGGCAGTTCACCGGGTACGCGGGGACCGGCGACCCAGCGCCGGATCACGCTCCGCGCGCATCGGATTCCCGCATCCCCGAGATTGCGGAGCAGTTCCATCCCCTCCGGCCAAAGGCGTGCCAGACGCAGGACATCGTCCTCCGTGAGCGAGCCCATCCCCATCGTGAACTTCTCAACGCTCACGGGATCTCCCCGCATGCGGAGGAAGCCGAGCGAGAAACACGCGCGAACGAGTTCGGCGGCTGATTCGCGACCCTCAACCAACTCCCCGTGCTCCGCCAGCGCGCGGAGGAGTCGGCGGCGACGGTCCGCTGCGTCGGAACCCGGCCGTCCCGCCCGCACCCAGGCGCCGATCTTCCCAACGAGGTCCCCCGAACGCGTTTGCTCAAGCGCACAGAACCCGCCGCGGAACTCCGTCTCCCAGCGGCGGTCGCGGGATCCGCACTCGGACCCGATCGCCAGAGAGATGAGCCTGCCGAGGGCCCACTCGGGCGCGAACGTCAGTGCATCGGTGGCGATCGACGACGCCCGGTCGGGGTAGTTCTCCAACACCCACCGTGCCCCCTCGGCCCCCGTCGCCGCGTACAGGTCGAGCGGTCGGTTGCCGACATGCGCCTTCCTGTGTGCCCCGAGCCGATCCCGGATGAGCTGGTGCGGTATGGCGCCGCCACGCGCGAGCGCATCGAGCAGGGCTTCGGTGCACGCAACGGCATCCTCCACGCCTTGCAGTGCCGCCTCCGGACGCAGGCGCAGCGCGCCCGAGAAGTAGGTTCGCGCCATCAAGGCGTGTCGTAGCGCCGCCGGTCTCACAGCGAGGGCCCCCCGCCACGTTTCCGTGAGGGTGCCCGTGCCGGACAACTTCTTCAGGGCTTGCCGCAGCTTGACTTCCGGCTGGTTCAGCGCCCGCGCTGCGACGTCCTTCCGCATGCCGGCCTCGCCACCCAGACCCAATGTCGCCACGTAGTCGAGTTCCGTCCCCGACAGCCGGGCATCGCGCCGCAAGCCCTCGAGCAGCAACCCACCTTGGACGAGGGGCTCGATTCCCCTCAGGTCCGTGTGACGCGCCAAAGTCATTGCCAGGCCCGGCCGACAGGAACCCGTCACCTGCAGCACTTCGTCCGGCGGATCGTCGCTCTGGTTGAGGATCTCGCCGATTACGTCTTCGGGGAGTCGCGGCTCCTCGCGACGAATAAGCTGAGCGACCTGGTCGCGGGCAAGGCCATTCACGGCCATGCGCTCCTCCCGGCGCAGGTACAGCTGCCCTTCCACCGCCTCGGCCCGGTTCGGCCAAGTGGACGCGCAGATCTTGAAGTCGAACCCGGGCTCCTCCCGCAGCCGAGCCAAGAGATCGATGAGCGGCTCGTTGAAGTGAGCATCATCAACGAAGAGTAGGCTTACGGGGTTGTCCCTGAAGGCGTCGGCGATCCTGCCGGGATCGTCCGAGACCACGAACAGGCCGCGGTCTTCCCTGGCCAGCGTCTCGAACAACGCGGTCTTTCCGACTCCGGGCTGTCCGACGACGACGACGTCACCCCGGTGCCGGCGCAACCGGTCGAGTTCGTTGTCCCGTCCGATGAGTTCGCCGGTCCGACGGGGGCCCACCAAACGGGGGATCGCCGAGAGCGCGGGAGGAGTCCCTGGCAAACCCAGGAGTTCGAGACGCCACTTCGAGTTGCGGTACAGTCTGCCCGTGAAGTCGTCGCGGTCGTGGATGTTGCGAAGGGTGAAGCCCAACTGCCGGGCGCGAGCCTCAAGGTTCCGCCGTTTCCGCGGTGTCAGCTCCCGTGAAGTCGCCACGACCGCCTCCGTGGCCGACCCCCCGGCGCGCCGATAGGACTCCAGGTTGCGGGTCACGTTTCCGAGAACTTTGTCCTTCGCCGCCGTGGTCGCGATCAAGGGGAGAGCGTCGCCGTCCTCGTCCGGGATGGCGCCATCCATGCCGCCGTCGTCGCCGCCGGTGACAGGAACCAGTCCCGGGTACACCTCCCGAAGCAACTCCACCGCACACCGCTCGAAGAGGTGGGGATCGAGTCTTTCTCCGAGGCGCTGCTCGATCTGTCGGTACAACGGGTCTCTCACCACTTCACCCTCCGATGAGCCACGCCAGCATCCCGGTCGGGAGCGCGATGAGGTCGGGGTCGCGGGTGTCCAGCGCCCGCCGCGTCGCCACGAGGCCGCGCCACTTCGATCCCCGGATCACGCCCGCCCCGCGAGTCCACCGCTCGCCGTCCACATACTTGGACTCGACGGCCAGGTCGCCGAACGCCGGTCCCACGAAGTCGATCTCTCGTCGCCCTCCCGTTCGGTGATAGAGAACCGAATCGAAGTTCAGGTACGAGGCGGGGTCTTCGCGCAGGAACGATCGGACGAGCACCACGCCCAGTTGCTGCTCCGACATGGGGCCGGGATCGGGCGGCACGGCCTGGGGGAAGAGGCGGGCGTAGACGGGGTCGGCGAAGTACGTCTTCTCCTGGGACCGAAGCGCGGGGCGGAGGGAGCGCTCCGGATAGCAGGGCCAGACAACGAACGCCTCCCGCAGCGCGGCGATCCGGCGGCCGACGGATTGGCGCGAGGTCCCGAGGTCGGTTGCGATGTCATGGCGGTTCGTCGGAGAGGCGAGCCCTTTCGCCAGCCGTGTCGTGAACGCCGCCGACTGGGCTTGCGACCACGCCGCTCGCGCGAACGCCTCACCGTGGATGACCTGGAAGAGGTCGCGGCACAGCTCCCCGGAGGAGTCGTCACCGGCCGCGGCGGCGGAGACGGCCTGCGGGAAGCCGCCTACGCGGATGTAGGCATCCCACTGCTCGACGAGCTGGTTCAGCCACGGCGCGAGGGTGCGAACCCGCTCCCGCAGGACGGAGGGGGTGAGATGCGCCACGGAGAGCGGGGGGATGTCCTCCGGCAGATCGACGTCCGATCGTGCACGTACGAAGGCCCGGAAGGACATCGGCAGGAGGACGCGGTCGGGATCCGGGACGCCGCCGCGCCGTCCGGCGAGGGCCCTGACGGCTTCACCCGGATCCGCAGCCGACGACCCCGTGAGAACGACCGTGTCGTCGCCGAAGCGGGAGTCGTTGTCCCGCAGCCACTTGATGGCGGCAGGCCACCCGTCGGCGACGGAGGTAATTTCGTCGAAGAACCAGTAACGCCGCCCGTCCGGCGGCGTGAATTCGGCGGCGACATCTACGATTCGCCGGAGGTCCGCCGCCGACAGGCCATCGGCGGCGAAGTGAACGATGCAACGGGGATCGCGACCCTCCCCGATGAGGCGCTTGATCGTCTTCTTGACCTCGACGGATTTTCCGACCCGTCTGGGTCCCCGGAGCAGGTAGAGGCCACCCGGCCGAAGATCGTCAAGTACGTTGGCCGAGTAGTCGAACGGTGCCCGGGCCGCTTGGCGGAGATCGCGGTCGCCCAGAACCCACGAGCGCGGCTTGCTCCACCATCCCGTGAGGGCCAGCATGCCTCGGATGTCGTCAACGCTCGGCAATCCTGCCCCCGCCGCTTACGATGCTATCGGGCTTCGCCACAAGGTCGACGAAGGGTATGGTGTCGATCCGTAGATATCAAGCGTTGTAACAAGATTTATGATGTATATGGACGGTTTTGTCGCAATATCGGCCATGATATGGACGATTTTGTCGCAAAATCGGCCATCCAGACGGTCAAGTCTCTTTCGTAGATTGCCATCAGCCCCGGCACCGCGGGCTGGGTTGGGGCGGGAGCGGGGATCTCGGGAGTTGGCTTCAACCATGTAGTCCGACAGCGCGACGCCCGTGTCGAACTCTACATCGACACTCCAGACGGCGAGGAGAGTGACACGGCGGAGAGCACTCGGTGCACCACCCGCAACGCGGCCCGGTCGTTACGGCCGCCGGTATACGTCCCGGCGGTGTCCGACCTTCAGAACGATGATGACCAGCGCGGCTTCCGCCACGCTGTAGAGAATCCGATATCTTCCCGCCCGGACGCGGAAAACATCATCGTATCCCGTGAGCTTTCGCGTCCCCGCGGGGAACGGGTCGTCCGCCAGGGCGGACATCTTGCGCGCTACGCGTTCCTGATCGGCTCGCGGCAGCTTGCGAAGCTGTTTCTCGGCGGTTCGAGAGATCTCGACATCATAGCGCGCCATCGAGCTTTAGTTCCCTGAGTACATCGGCCAACGGCCGGGTAGGTTCGTGTCGGATCTTCTTCAGATCCTCAATGTCCTCGAGTTCCTCAAGGCGATCCAGGAGCGCTTCCTGAACGAAGTGATTCATGGCCACGCCCCTGGGCCGGCAGTAGCCTTCCACTGCGTTCTTCACCGCGGCATCCACGCGGACGTTTATCTGTACTTTTCCCATGACATCTCCTCGGCCCGGGAGGGGTAGCGCCCCCTAAGCTATCATTTGCTATCATCCGTTGCAATCGTCACAATGCCCGTCAAAATGACGGCTATCCCGTCATTCTATCCATCAATGTCCGTCGGCGATGTCTTGCGCGGTGAGCAAGGGGCGGACCACTGTGCGGATTGTCCCGTTTCGCCGCAGTCAGCCGCCGTCACCCCGGAGGTTCCGATGGCGTTCCAGTCGAAGTTCGAACGGTGCTCTCGCTTCTCCGTCACCCTTCTCGTTCCCCTCTCGCTGTCGCTGGGAGCGTTATTCCCCGCCGTCGCCGCAGCCCAGACGGCTTCGGCGCAGGCGGCCGACGCGGCCTCGGTGCTCGACTTTCGGGAGATGGGGCCCGCCATCATGGGCGGCCGCGTTGCGGATCTCGCGGTGGTCGAGAGCGACCCGCGCACCTTCTACGTCGGCCTCGGCGCCGGGGGCGTGTGGAAGACGACGAACGACGGGATGACGTGGGATCCCGTGTTCGACGACCAGCCCACGGCCTCGATCGGGGCGGTGAGCGTGGCCCCGTCCAACCCCAACGTGGTGTGGGTGGGGACGGGCGAGCCGGCGAACCGGCAGAGTTCGCCGTGGGGGGTCGGTGTGTTCAAGTCGACGGACGCGGGCGGCACCTGGACGCACGTGGGACTCGAGGACACACGGCACATCAGCCGCATCAGGATCGACCCGCGCGACCCGGACGTCGTCTACGTCGGGGCGGTCGGCCACCTCTGGGGGTCCAACGAGGAGCGCGGCCTGTTCAAGACGACGGACGGCGGCGAGACGTGGGAGAACGTCCTCCATATCGATGAACACACCGGAATCATCGACCTCGTCATGGATCACAACGACCCGAACACGCTCTTCGCCGCGACCTACCAGCGGCAGCGGACGGGCTTCGGCTTCGCGGCCGGGGGCGGCGGCTCGGGCATCTGGCGCACGACGGATGGCGGGGACTCCTGGACCCGGCTGGAGGAAGGGCTCCCGGAGGGCGAACTGGGCCGTGTCGGGCTCGACGTCTACCGGCGGGACGGCAACCTCGTGTACGCGATCGTCGAGGCGCGCGAGGGTCAGGGTGTGTACCGCTCCACCGACCGCGGCGAGTCGTGGGAGATGATGAGCGACCGCAACCCGCGTCCGATGTACTTCTCCCTCATCAGGATCGATCCCAACAACCCCGAACGGATCTACATCGCCGGCGTCCAGGCTTCGGCTTCGGACGACGGCGGGCGGACCTGGTGGCCGGGGAACGCGACGGACCAGATCCACTCCGACCACCACGCGCTGTGGATCAACCCGAACGACTCGAACCACCTGATCGACGGGAACGACGGCGGGCTGTCCTTCTCGCGCGACGGGGCGGTGACGTGGCGCTCGATCCGCAACATGGCGATCGGCCAGTTCTACGAGATCGACGTCGACATGAGCGACCCCTACAACGTGTGCGGGGGGCTGCAGGACAACGGGAACTGGTGCGCGCCGCACCGCACGCAGTCGACGTGGGGCGTGCGGAACCGCGAATGGTGGCACGTATGGTTCGGGGACGGGTTCCACAACCACTCCGACCCGATGGATCCCAACATCATGTTCTCGGAGTCGCAGGGCGGGAACATGGCGCGCATCGACGTGGCCTCGCGCGAGGGGCAGTCGCTCCGCCCCGTGCCGCGTCCGACGGGAGACGAAGCGGAGGACGACGAGCCGCGCCGCTACCGGTTCAACTGGGACTCCCCGTTCGCGATCTCGCGCCACGACCGGGCGACGATCTATCTGGGCGGGAACCACCTCATGAGGTCGAGGGACCGCGGCACGACGTGGGAGGAGGCGAGCCCGGATCTCACGAAGGCGATCGACCGCGACACGCTGGAGATCATGGGCCGGGTCGTGACGGACGAGACGCTGTCGGACAACGACGGAATCTCGAACTATGGCAACATCACGGCGTTCGCCGAGTCGAAGCATTCGCCCGACGCCCTCTACGTGGGGACGGATGACGGCAACCTGCAGGTGACGCTCGACGGCGGGGCCATGTGGACGAACGTGATCGACCAGGTCCCCGGGGTACCGCCCCGAACCTACGTGAGCCGCCTCGAGACCTCCTCCGCGGTGGACGGACGGGTGTACGTGACGTTCGACGGGCACCGGAACGACGACTACGCGCCGTACGCCTACGTGAGCGAGGACCACGGCGCGAGTTGGCGGCGGATCACGGCCGGCCTCCCCGACGGGTGGTCGGTGAACGTGATCAGGGAGCACCCCCGCAACCCGGACCTCCTCTTCCTCGGAAACGAGATCGGCGTCTACCTGTCGATCGACGCCGGCGAGTCGTGGGCGCGGATGGTGAACAACCTGCCGGTGGTCCCGGTGGACGACATCGCGATCCACCCGCGCGAGAACGACCTCGTCGTGGGGACGCACGGGCGCAGCATCTGGATTCTGGACGACATCACGCCTCTGGAGGAGATGGCCGCCGACATGTTCGCCTCGGACTTCCAGCTGCTCGGCGCCCGGCGTGGCACGATGTGGTCGATGGGGATGGACTGGCCCTTCCAGCCCGCCACCTTCATCGCGCCCAACCCCGTGGCGGGGATCGCCCTCCGCTACTACCTGGGCGAGGGGGTCGACTCGGACGGAGCCAGCCTCGAGATCCTCGACGGCGCCGATGTCCTGCGCACGATGGACGCTTCCGGGGAGGCGGGGCTGAACGAGGTCGTGTGGGACTTCCGCGTCGATCCCGCTTTCGAGACGGACGGAGGGGGCGGGGGCGGCTTCCGGCGCGGACCTCCGCCGGGCGCGGGGCCGCGCGTGCTCCCGGGCACCTACACGGTGCGCCTCACAGTCGGCGGCGAGAGTCAGACGACAGACGTCGGCGTGCGGCTCGATCCGCGGCGCGAGGCCAGCCAGGCGGCGCTCGTGGCGCGGCAGGACGCGATGATGCGCGCCCATGCGCTTGCCGCCCCGGCGCGCGACGCGCGGGAGCGGATCGGCGCCATGAACGGTCGGCTGGACGAGATCCGGGCGCTGCTGGACGAGGCGGAGGTCGGCGAGGGCGATCGCGAGCGGATCGAGGCGATGGCCGAGGAGATCTCCGGCGAACTCGAGGAGATCGGTGACGACCTCGGTGACGCCGCCGGGGGGACCGGGATCTCGCAGATGGAAGGGTGGTCCGGCGAGCCTACGGCGGATCAGATGTACCAGATCGATCGGGCCTGGGAGGCGCTGCCGCCGGTCGCGGACCGCATCAACGCGCTTCTGACCGCAAGGATGCCGGCGCTCGAGGTGCTGCTGGGCGACCTCGGCGTCATGCCGGATCTGGGCGACCCGATTCGGATTCCGCCGCGACGCTGACGCCGGACGGGCGGCGAGCCGTTTCGGCAAGCCGCCCGTCGCCGGCGCCGCATGGCGCTTGGGGAACCGTGAGCGGACGCGCGCCACAACCGACCGCGGCGAGCGTCGCCGTCATCGGGGCCGGCATCGTCGGCAGTTGCCTGGTCGAACACCTCGCCCGGCGAGGCTGGGACGATCTCGTCCTCATCGACAAGGGCCCGCTGCCCGACCCCGGCGGCTCCACCGGCCACGCATCGAATTTCATCTTCCCCACCGATCACGACCGCGAGGTCGCGATGCTGACGCTGGAGAGCCAGCGGCAGTACGAGGCGCTCGGCGTGCAGACGACGTGCGGCGGCGCCGAGGTCGCCCGCACCGAGGCCCGGATGGAGGAGCTGCGTCGCCGCATGACCTCGGCGCGGGCGTGGGGTATCGAAGCCGAGCTGCTCACGCCGGGGGAGGTGGCCGAGCGGATCCCGTTCGTGAACCCCGACGTCATCGTGGGCGGCTTCTGGACCCCGTCCGTGTCCGTGGTCGACGCCGTGCGGGCCGGAACCCTCATGCGGGAGCGGGCCCTGTCCCGCGGCGCGCTCACGGTCCTGGACAACACGGCGGTTACGGGACTCGAGGTCGCGGCCCTGCGCCGCGGCCGGCGGCGCCTGCGGGCCGTCCTCACCGCGCGCGGCCGCATCGAGGTCGAGCACGCGGTCATCGCCTGCGGCGTGTGGAGCCCTCTCGTCGCGGAGATGGCCGGCGCCTCGATTCCGCTCACGCCGGCGGTACACCAGATGGCGGACCTCGGCCCGGTCGACGTCCTCCTCGCCACCGGCAACGAGATCGGCCACCCCATCGTGCGCGACATGGACGCGTTCATGTACGAGCGCCAGAGCCACGAAGCGATGGAGGTCGGATCCTACGCGCACCGTCCCATCCTCGTGCGCCCCGAGGAGATCCCCTCGCGCGAGGCGTCGGAACTCTCGCCCACCGAGATGCCGTTCACGGGGGACGACTTCGCTCCCCAGTTCGCGAGGGCGCGCGAGATCATGGGAGAGCTGCTCGAGGGCGCGGAGATCGGATACGCCATCAACGGCCTGCTCTCCCTCACGCCCGACGCGCAGCCGGTGCTGGGAGAGACCGCCGAGGTGGCCAACCTGTGGTCGGCGGCGGCCGTGTGGATCAAGGAGGGCCCGGGGGCGGCGCGCCTCATGGCCGAGTGGATCACGCACGGCCATCCCCGCCTGTGCGACCCGCACGGGTCGGACGTCACCCGCTTCCAGCCGCACGAGCGCACCCGCCGGCATGTGCGGGCCCGCGCCCGGGAGCACTTCAACAAGACGTACGGGATCGTACACCCGCGCGAGCAGTGGGAATCCGGCCGCGGGGTGAACTACTCGGCGCTCCACGCCCGCACCGAGGCCCTGGGGGCGGTGTACTACGAGGCCCGCGGCTGGGAGCGCCCGCAGTGGTACGAGTCGAACGCCGGGCTGGTCGAACGGTACGGCGTGGCCGAGCGGCCGCACGAGTGGGACCGCCGGTGGTGGTCTCCCATCATCGAGGCCGAGCACCTGCACCTGCGCGAGAAGGTCGGCGTCGTCGACCTGGGTGCGTTCCAGATCTTCGATGTGTCGGGCCCCGGGGCGCTCGCCTATCTGGAGGGGATGGCGGCCAACGCATGCGACCGGCCGCCCGGAACGTCCATCTACACGCCGCTCCTGACCCCGGACGGGGGGTTTCGGGCCGACCTCACCATCCAGAGGCTGGCGGCGGACCATTTCCGCATCGTGACCGGCGCCTTCGATGGCGCGCGCGATGCGGCCTGGTTCCGTAAACACCTGCCGGACGCTGGCTCCGTCCGCTTCGAGGATCTGTCGGAGGGGATGTGCGCGCTGGGCGTGTGGGGCCCCCGGGCGGAGGCGCTGCTGGGGACGATCTCCGGGGCGAAGCTGTCGCAGGCCGCGTTCCCCTACGCCTCGGTGCGCGACGTCCCGCTGGACGGGATTCCCACCACGATGTGCCGGATCTCGTATGTGGGGGAGAGCGGGTGGGAGATCTACGTGGCGGCGCCGCTCGCGCCCCGGATGTGGGACGCCGTGTGGGAGGCGGGCCGGGCGTTCGGCCTGCGTCCGGTGGGCGCCGGCGTCTACGGCACCACGGGCCGCATGGAGAAGGGATATGCCCTCATGGGGGCCGAACTCACGTCGGAGTACTCGCCGGTGGAGGCGGGCCTGGCGCGGCCCCGCGTGAAGCGGGCGGACTTCATCGGCCGGGCCGCGTACCTCGAGGCCCGGGAGGCGGGCCCCGCCGCGGTGCTCCGCACGCTCACCATGGACAGCCACGCCGACGCCTCCGGCCTCGCCCGCTTCCCCACCGGAGGCAACGAGCCGCTGCTGGGGCCGGACGGGGAGCGCATCGTCGACGCCCGCGGAAGGGAGTCCCGCGTCACGTCGGCGGGGATGGGCCCCTCCGTGGGGAAGTACCTCCTCATGGCGTACCTGCCGCCGGAATTCGCCGCCCCCGGAACGCGGCTCCGGGCCCTCTACATGAACGAAACCTTCCCGGTGACCGTCGCCGCCGACACCGCTCTCTTCGACCCGTCCGGCGCCCGCATGAGATCATGACCCGCTAAAGGGCGGCGTCGCGGCCCCGGGCGAGGGCGACCTCACGGGCGCTCGGGTTCACCGAAGGGCGGAACGGGACCTCGCATACGCGGGCCGGATCGGGCCGGGCCGGATCGCTCGCGTACTCGTCGGGGAGCCACACCGCGAGTTCCGTGCCGATGGCGGATGCGGCGGGCGGCACGTACCCGAGCGCGATGTTGCAGCCCAGCTCGGGCGCGTACCACGGGGAGGTGATGTAGCCGACCGGGTCGCCGCCGTCCGCGTCCGACACGAGCCAGAAGTCGGGCGCGTAGTCGTCGATCGGCCTGCCGCCCATCTTCAGCCCCACCATGACAAGGGCGAACGGTGAGCGCCCGGCCTCGATCTCGGCCCGTTGGCGCTCCAGCGCGGCCCGCCCGATGTAGTCGCCGGGTTTCTCGCGCGGCACCTGGTAGGCGAGGTTGCACTGGAACGGGCTCGTCTCGTGGTCGATGTCCTGCCCCCACGACAGGATCCCGGCCTGGATGCGGCGCTGGTGGCCGGGGGCCGTGACCATCAGCCCGTGCGCCTCTCCCGCCTCCAGCAGCGCTCGCCACAACGTCCCCGCGTGCAGCGTCGTGTCCCGGAGATAGATTTCGTACCCCTTCTCCCCCGAGAACCCGGTCTGCGAGACCACGACGGAGCAGCCCGCGATCTCCGCCTCCAGGAGCCCGTAGTAGGGGATGTCCCGGACGGCCCCGCCCACGAGGTCGACCATGAGATCGAGCGACCTCGGCCCCTGTACCTGCAGCGGACAGACATCGATCTCGTCGATCTCCACCTCCACCCCGAGGCCGACGTTCACGCCCTGAAGCCAGAACAGGAGGTCGGAGTCGGCCAGCGAGAACCAGAACTCGTCGTCGGAGAGCCGCAGCAGCACCGGGTCGTTGAGGATGCCGCCGCGCTCGTTGCAGAGGATGACGTACCTCGCGCGCATCGGCTCGATCCGGGTCGCGTCGCGCGTGATCACATGGTCCGTGAACGCCTCGGCGTCCGGTCCCCTGACGCGGATCTGCCGCTCCACGGCGACGTTCCACAGCGTAACGCGGTGGGTGAGCGCCTCGTGTTCCGCCGCCGCGCCCCCGTCCTCGGGCCGCGCGTAGCCGCGGGGGTGGTAGATGCGGTTGTAGACGGTGGCCCGCCAGCAGCCCGCCAGGTGCGACAGGTGCCAGTAGGGCGACTTCCGGACCCGGGTGGAGATGAGCATCTCGACCGGCGTCCGTCCGCTCTGGCGCAGGTTGATGGGGACGATCCGGTCCGACTGGTCCACGCTCGCGGGCTGGCCCGATCCCGGCGCGCCCGTCATGAGTCCGCCCCCCCGAGGCGCGTCCACGCTTCGAGGATCCGGGCGTCGCGCTCGAGGTTCAGCTGGAGTTGCTGGCGGCGCTCCTCGGGTTCGCTCAGGAACCAGTCCAGGGTCTCACGCGCCGTGACCGCGAGCGGGCGGAACTTGAGACCCGCCTCGACGCCCCGGTGCGACCGCACGCGCGCCAGTGCTCTCGCCGGCCCGTTCTGGGAGTACCAGAGGGGGTAGCGCGCGGGCGGCTCGCGGTTCGCGAGGAAGTCCTCGTCCACCCAGGTGAACGACACGCGCGACGTCGTGACCGCGCGGATGCCATACAGGAACTCGTCCATGCGGGTCTCGTCGAGCGTCGGCCCGGCCGCGTTGAAGATCCCGCCGGTGTCCTGCTCCAGCAGGTGCATGTTGAACTCGGCCAGGTCCCGCACGTCGATGAACTGGACCGGGTTGTCCATGTCGCCCGGCGCGATCACCTCGCCCCCGTTGTGGATCCGGACCGGCCAGTACGTGAAGCGGTCGGTGGGATCTCCGGGGCCCGCGACGACGTGGAGGCGCGCGATCGTGCCGCGGTCGCCGAAGATCTCCCGCACCGCTTCCTCGCACATCACCTTGAGCGGCCCGTAGTACCGCCCCACATCCTCGCTCTCGGGGTCGGTCACCTCGAGGAGTCCGGCATCTTCCGGCAGTTCATCCTGATCGAAGTCGTACACGGAGCCGGTGGAGGTGAACAGATAGCGGCCGACGGCATCGCGCAGGAGGTTGGCCGAGTCGCGCACGAGGCGGGGGACGTAGCCGCTGTTGTCGATGACGTAGTCCCATTCCCTCCCCCGCAGCGCGTCGAGAGCCCCGTCGCGGTCCCCGATGAGCGTCTCGACACCGGGGAAGAGACCGGGATTCGTGCGCCCGCGGTTGAAGAGGGTAACCTCATGTCCCCGCTCGAGGGCGCGCCGCACCATGTGGGGGCCGATGAAACCGGTGCCTCCCAGGATGAGCAACCGCCCGGGCCGGGCCGCACGTTCGGCGGCGGCGCCTTCGGAGTCCGGCGAGGGCCGGATCTCCCCCGTGCATGCCGTGGCCCCCAGAGCCGGGAGCGCCGCAGCTCCCGCGGCGGCGAGCGAGGTTCCCGCGAATTCACGTCGCGTCATTACCATCGAAGGTCCTCCCGAATAATCGTGTTGCCGGGATACGCGCCCAGGCGATTCCATCCACATACTCGAAGTGACCGTCGGCGGAGACCAGACCGACCCCATCGGTGCCCGCATGTTCGCCGGTCAGGCCGGCTCTGTGCCGGGATCGGACAAATCGGGATTATCGGTGTGCGGCGCTATGGTTTCCGGCCTTCAGGACGACGATGATCAGCGCGGCCTCGGCTACGCGGTAGAGAATCCGATATCTGTCCACGAGGACGCGGAAGACATCGTCGTAGCCCGAGAGCTTTCTCGCTCCTCTCGGGAACGGATCGTCCGCCAGAGCCGACATCTTGCGCGCCACGCGCTCCTGGTCCGCTCGCGCCAGCTCGCGAAGCTGCTCCTCGCGGTTCGAGAGATCCCGACATCACAGCCCGCCATCGAGCCTGAGTTCCCTGAGCAGATCGGCCAACGGCCGGGTCGGTTCGTGTCGGATCTTCTTCAGATCCTCGATGTCCTCCAGTTCCTCGAGACGATCGAGGAGCGCTTCCTGGACGACGTGTTTCATGACGAGACCCCGGGGCTTGCAAGAGCCTTCCGCGGCGTTCCTCGGGGCTTCGTCCACTTTGACGTCGATCTGCACTCTTCCCATGCGTCTTCCTTCGGCCGGTCCAGCCATGGGCACCCCCTAACAGCGCAGGGCGCCGCTCAGCCGGCCGCGCGTCCCCCTCGGCGGGAGATCGCGGTCGCGTACACGGTCGTCCCGGAGCTTGAAGTCCTCTCCCGCGACCTGCAGCAGTCTCACGCGGTATTGGGCGGGCGAGGTACAGCGACACGAAGCGCTCGTACGGATCGGGGCACGAAGGTGAAGGTGGCGTAGTCCGGATAGAGGTTCATCAACCGAGTCACCGACTGGATCCGGTCGGGCAGGAGCCCCCCGTACCACCGCGGCTTGAAGCTGTGGCGCCCGCTGCCGTGGTCCAGGAACCAGTCGCGCAGGCTCGTGCTGCCGCACCTGGGCACCTTGATGTTGATGCAGCGGTATCGGTGCGAGATCATCCCGCCGTCCCCGCGCCGGACGTCCCGCGCATCGCGGGGTCGGAAAGCGGCGACGGCACGCCTTCGATCCCGGCGAGCGCCGGGCGCCAGCCCGGCCACACCGACTCGGCCTCGGCGAGGAACGCCGCATCGGCCGCCTTCCAGGTGTGGCCCTCGGCGTGGCGAACCACGACGTAGCCCGCGTCGTGGGTGCGGTACACGCCGCCGCCGCCGCGGACCACGTCCTCGATCAGCGCCGCGTCGACGTGGCGCCGGGCCGGGCGCCAGCCGCCGACGCGCCCGAGATCCGCACGCGTGATCAGCATGGCGCTGCCGCCGAGCGATTGCGACCAGGTCTCGCTGCGCACGCGGCGGCGGCGCACGGTGCGGTCCCGGTGCGCCAGGTAGACGGTCGACGGGAACTTGCCGACCAGCGCCGCCCCGGAATATTCGCGCGCCAGCACCAGGTCCCACAGATGCTCGACACCGTAGACATCGTCGTCGTCCATCTTCGACAGCAGCGGGCCGGCGGCGGCCGTCGAAGCCGCGTTCAGCACCGTGCCCAGGGGGTGGTCCTCGCCGAGGCGCAGCACCGTCACCGGCGCCGCGAGGGACGCGGTGGCGCACGCCACCGCGTCCGCCTCGAAGCCCGGGCCGTGCAGGGCCAGCACCAGCTCCAGGCGCGGGTAGTCCTGGCGCGCGACATTCGCCACCGCCGCCGCCAGGCGGCCGGGCCGCCGGGTCGCGAGCAATACCGACACAAGGGGAAACTCCGGCGGGTCGACGCCCGCCGCCTCGCACAGCTGCCGGGCGCGGGCGCCGAGCGAGTGCCCGCGCAGCGCCGCGCGCCGCATGCGGATGCTGAGCACCTCGCGCGCCTCCGCGCCGTCATAGCCGATGGGGGCGCTCATGAGCCCATGAAGCTCGGGGCCCAGCAGTGTCTCGAGCGCCGGGTCGTGGTCGGCCAGATGCACGGGCACGCCGCAGGCGGCGATCCGGACCAGCGTGCCGGCGCGCTCGGCCGCCCCGTCATGGAAGGCGCCCACGTCCTCGACATGGTGGTAGCGCACGAGACGGCTGCGCTCCGCCAGCGGCACTTCGCGCGCGCGTACGCCAGCCGGCAGCTGGCGCCGCGGCCCCACGCACGCGGCACGCGGCTCCACCTCCCTCACCCAGCAGCCGACCGGGTTGTGCGCCGCCGGGTCGAAGGCGGGCACCGCCAGCGCCGGCACCGCGTCGAGACGGACCGTGGGCACGCCGATGCCCGCCGCCGCGCCCTCCGTGTCCGCCGTGTCCGCCGTGTCCGCCAGCACAACGTCGACAGGCCCGGCGTCCAGCCCATGCGCGACTCGCGAGGACGCCCGGAACACGGCCCGCGCGCGCGGGCCCAGAACCGCGATCCGGGTCCCCAGCGGGGGGTCCCAGTGGGTCGGCCCGGGGGGCGGCGTCGGCCTCGCAGAGGACATCGCAGCGGCCCGTGACGGCGCCGCCACGGCGGCGCGCGCCTGACCGAGCCGCCAGCGCAGCGCCACGGCCAGCCAGGCGAGGAAACGCCAGGCGGTGCGGATCCCCCTGATGTGCCGGGCCTCCGCCCACACCCGGGCCGCGTTCGCGCGCAACGCGCCGCGCCGCGGCGGCGGGTCCGGGTTCGCACGCGCGGACCGGGGCAGGTGCAGGAGGACCGCGCCGCGGACCGGGCGCGGCCGTACGGCGGCCGCCTTCAGCCTGCGCGCGTCGCCGAACGCCGCCACGGGCAGCCCCGTGCGCCGGGCGCGATGCAGCGCCCACGCCCGGGCGATGGATACGCGCGAGCCGCCCGCGAGCCTGGCCGTCGCCACCACGGCGTCGCCCAGCCCGGTGTGAAGCCGCTCCACGAGGCCGCCGGGCACGGTGGCGCGGGCGCCAAGGCGGATGTGAAACGGCGACGCCGGAAACGCCTCGAGCGCCGCCTCGTGCGCCACCTCGAGGGCCGACACGCGGGCCGACGCGCGGGCCGACGCGCGGGCCGGGCCTTCGGGCGCCACCCGCACCCTGGCGTCCGCCCCGAAATGCGCCTCGAGCCACGTGGGGCCGAGGTCGGCCCGCGCGACCGGCGTCTCGACCCGCACCGCCAGATCGCCCGCCGGGTCGGCGAGCAGACCCTCGACCGCCGCGACGACGCGCGCCGCCGGGACGTCCCCGGCCTCCACGGTGACCACATGGCGCGGCACCGCGAAGAACCGGCCCGGCACGGAGCGGCGAAATCCGGGGTCCGCGATGCAGTGGCCGAGCTTCGCACGTTGCAGGTGCTGGTCCCGCGCCTTCCCTTCCCGGCCGTCCGCGAAGCGCCCCTGGTGCCAGCCGAAGGCTTCGCGCACCGGCGCCAGCAGCCCACCGCGCGTCTGCACCCGGTAGCCGAACTCGGTGTCCTCTCCCCCACAGCGCCGGAATGACTCGTCGAAGCCGCCCACCTCGCGGTAGAACGCCTTGCCGATCCCCAGATTATGCCCGGTCACGGCCCGGAACAGGTCCTCGTGCGACGAGGTCAGGTCGGCGGTGCGGGCCATGTGGCGCTCCAGCCACGGCGGATCCGCGGGCCGGTCCGCGAATAGCGCCCGCAGCGAGCCTGCCCGGCCACGAACCGCCTCGGCATCGATGCCCGCCGCCTGCACATACGCGCAGAAGCCCAGCGTCAACGCGTCCGAAACCGCATGGTGCCAGCGCGCGTGGGCCGCCAGCAGCCCGGCTTCGGGGATCACGTCGCCGTCGAGAAACACGAGGATGCCGTGCGCCGCCGCCCGCGCACCGGCGTTTCTCGCCCGTGCGAGCCCGAACCCGCGCCGCTCCTGGCGCACCACCCTCACGTCGAGCGGGGTCCCGGCCGGGGGGCGTAGCGGCGGCTCGGAGCCGTCGTCGACGATGACGACCTCGAACAGCTCCAGCGGGTAGTCCTGCCGCTCCAGCCCCGCCAGCGTCAGCGCTCCGGGCGCCTCGAAGCAGGGCACGATGACGCTGACCGGGAGCGTGGGCGTGAAGCTCCCGCCCTCCGGCAGCTGCACCTGCCGCCAGTCGTTGCCGCGCACCGCCGCCGGCCGCGGCCCGCCGGCGGCGTTAATCGGCCCGGCGCGCGCGTCGGCGCCCTTCCGGGAACGGATCGCACGCCGGAGCCGGCGTCGCGCGCGCCACGCGCTCCTGATCCGTTCGAGAGATCCCCACATCATGGCGGCCCATCCCGCAGCGCGTCGCCCATGAGGGCGATATCCGCCTCGAACGATTCCGGGGCGAGGGGGCCGAAGGAGAAGCGGAAGAAGCTCGCCAGCGGCGAGGCGTCCCCGCGGCGCGCCATGTCGCAGTCGGTGCCCTTGAGGATCGCGGCCCCGCGCTTGAAGAGGCGCTCGTTGAGTCGCCCGGCCGTGAGCCCGTCGGGGAGACGGCACCAGTGGTAGAAGCCGCCGTCTCCCGAGAACAGCTCGAGTCCCAGCTCCGCGAACGCCTTGCCGTATCGCGCCCGCTGGCTCGCGTAGAAGGCGGGGACCGCGGCGCGGACCCGGGGCACGCGAATCGGGTGCAGCAACTCCACCGCGTAGCACTGGGACGGGTGCGACACGCCGCCCATCCCGAACGACGAGAAGTTCCCGAGCACGTCGATGTGCCGCTTCGCCGACACGACCCAGCCGATGCGGATGCCGGGCGCCTGCAGCCCCTTGGTGGCCGCGCCGACGACGAACAGGTTGCCGTCCTCGATGTCGTCGACGTGCTCCAGGGCGCTCACCGGCGGATCGTGCAGCAGTTCATAGGCCTCATCGATGAGAAGCCCCATGCCGTCGGCCCTCGAAGCCGCGACGAGCGCGCGGAGTTCGGAGCGGGTCCTCGTCACGCCGGTCGGGTTGCAGGGGTTGCTGATCAGCATCAGGGTGCGGCCGTCGGCGGGCGCGGTATAGTCGTCGACCGGGGGACGGAACCCGTTCCCGGGTCCGCTCTCCACCAGGTGGTAGGACCGTCGCAGACGTTCGAGGATGTCGTAGTACGGCGTGTATTCCGTCGACGCGACCCGGACCTCGATGTCGGGTTCGAGGAAGAGCAGGAGCGCGACGATCGCGGGACGTCCCCCGGCGAACACCATCACGTTGTCGGCCGAGATCGCGACGTCGTACGAGTCCCGGTAGTAGCGGGCGATCGCTTCCCGCAGTGCGGGCAGGCCCCACGCCTTGGGGTATTTCCGGTGATCCGCGTTCACCCGCACCATGGACGGGAGCCTGGGGCCGCCGGGGAGCGAGACGGTGCGCGGAAAGCCCTGGCTCCAGGGATGCGTGCCGCGTTCCCCCATGTAGGTGCCGAACGCCCCGAGGAAGGCGTACAGCGTCTCGTAGATCCCCATCGGGGGCACGTATCTGAGGAAGGAAGTCACGGACCCCCCGGCTCGTCGACGGTGAGCGTCATGAGCATGCCGCGGGTGTCGTGGCCGGCCACGTCGCACAGCAACGTCCAGGTCCCGGGCGACAGTTCGAGTTGGACCAGACGCACCTCGCCGGTGTCCACGTCCCCATCGGTCTCCCACAGGACCGCCCCGCTCTCCGGATCCACCAGCTTGAGGTTGTGCCCCTCGAACCCCTGGTTGCTGAGGCGGAGCCGGGTCGGGCCGGCCGGGAGCCGGGTCGGCATGCCGATCGCGTATTCGAGCAGGGCGACATCGACGGCGTCGGCCGCGTAGATGGAGTCGAGGGCCGTCGCGGCCGGGTCCGCGGCGGTCGTGGCGGGCGCCGGGTCGGGGGGCTCGGCGTCGCCGGCGCACCCGACGGCGAGGATCGCGGCGGCGAGCGGCCCGCTGCGTCGGGTCACGGCGCCGGCCTCAGCCGCCGGGCCGACCGTGGCACTTCTTGTACTTCCTGCCGCTCCCGCACGGGCACGGCGCGTTGCGGGCCGGCGCCTTGGCGGCGGTCGCGGGGGGGCCGGCCCGGCGGGGCCGGCCGGCCCGGAGCGCGGCCCGGGCGGCCGTGTCGTCCGGGGTGAGATCCCGGACCGCGGCCGAGGCCGCGACGCCCGTGGCCGAGAAGGCCGGCTCGCCCGCGGGCGCCCGGCCCGGGGCGCCGCCCGGTCCGCCCGGCCCCGCAGCCGCATCCGGACCGGGCAGCCGCCCCGCCCCCCCGGCCCCCGGCTCCACCGGACCGCTCATCCCCGTGATCTGCGGCGCCCGCGGGCGCACCGGCGGCCGGACCTCGATCCGCGCCCGGAAGAAGCGATTCGCCACCGTCTGCCGGATGTCCGTGATGAGGCTCACGAACATCTCGTACGCCTCCTTCTTGTACTCGACGAGCGGGTCCTTCTGACCCCACGACCGGAACTGGATCGACGAACGCAGGTGGTCGAGGTCGTACAGGTGATCCTTCCACTTCTCGTCCAGGACGGAAAGGACGATGAAGCGCAGCACCTGCTCCCACGCCTCCCCGAAGCTCTCGAGCTTCGCCCGGTACTGCTCGAGCGCGTTGGCGAGGACCGCTTCGTGGACCCGGTCCGCCGCCGCCCAGTTGTCCGCGCTCGCCTCCTTGCCCGGGTCCGCGGCCTCCTCCCCCACCCTCGGCAGAAAGTCGTTGTGCAGGAAATACTCGATCAGGAGGTGTTCCCTCAGCCCCGCCAGGTCCCACTGGTCGTGCGTGCTCTCCGAGGGGACGTATTCGTCCATCTCCTCCCGGATCGCCTCCTCGATCATCTCCCACGTCTCGCCCTTGAGGTCCTCGCCTCCCTCGAGGGCGTACAGGCGCAGGTCGTACACGACCTCGCGCTGCTGGTTCATCACGTCGTCGTAGTCGAGCAGCCGCTTGCGGGCGTCGAAGTTCTGGGTCTCCACCCGCTTCTGCGCGCGCTCGACGGACTTCGTGATCCACGGGTGGCTGATGACCTCGCCTGCCTCCACCCCGAGGCGGTCCATGATCCGGGCCACGCGCTCGTGCATGAAGAGCCGCATGAGGTCGTCTTCCAGCGACAGGAAGAAGAGGCTGGCCCCGGGGTCGCCCTGGCGTCCGGAGCGGCCCCGCAGCTGGCGGTCGATCCTCCGCGACTGATGCCGTTCGGTGCCGAGGATCTGGAGGCCGCAGGGGGGCTCTTCCTCGCAGCCGCGCTCCTTGATCTCGGCCCGCGACAGATCCGGTTCCTCGCCGATGTGCCCGAACGCCGGCGTGTCGGAGCGGATCCCGCACACGTCGCACTGCACGCAGGGGGAGGCGAGTTTGATGTCGGTGCCGCGGCCGGCCATGTTCGTCGCGATCGTGATCGCACCCGGCTGGCCCGCGTTCTGCACGATGATGGCCTCGCGCTCGTGCTGCTTCGCGTTCAGGACTTCGTGCGCCAGCCCGCGGCGCTTGAGCATGCGCGAGATGACCTCGGACACCTCGACGCTCGTCGTCCCGACGAGGATCGGGAGGCCCTGTTCGTTGATGCGCTCGATCTCATCGATCAGCGCGGCGTACTTCTCCTGCCTGGTCTGGAAGATCACGTCGTCGTTGTCGACGCGCCGCACCGGCCGGTGGGTGGGGATGACCACGACCTCCAGACCGTAGATCGAGTGGAACTCGCCCTCCTCCGTCTCCGCGGTCCCGGTCATCCCGGACAGCTTGTCGTACATGCGGAAGTAGTTCTGGATCGTGATGGTGGCGAGCGTCTGAGTCTCGCCCCGCACCTTCACGTTCTCCTTCGCCTCGACCGCCTGGTGGAGCCCGTCCGACCAGCGCCGCCCGTGCATCTTCCGGCCCGTGTGTTCGTCGACGATGACGACATCGCCGTTCTCGACCACGTACTCCACGTCCTTCTCGTACAGCGAGTACGCCTTCACGAGCTGGTGGATGACGTGGATCTTCTCCGATTTCTCCGCGTACTCGCGCTCGATCCGTTCGATCTCATCCCGCTTCTCGTCGGTGCCCAGCGACTCGTCGTCCTCCACGCGCTTCACGTCCTCGGAGATGTCCGGCACCACGAACGCCTCGGGGTCGTCGGGCGAGAGCACGTCGAGGCCCTGCTCCGAGATCTGGATCGTGTGCCCCTTCTCGTCCATCGAGTAGAGCAGCATCTCGTCGATCTCGGGGAGCCGCTTCTCGCGCATGAGGTCGGCCTCGCTGCGCTGGATGAGCTGCTTGACGCCCGAGCGCGTGCGGAGCTTGAGGAGCCGCTTGTTCCTGGGGGCGCCGCGCTGCGCCGCGAGGAGCTTGAGTCCCGCCTCCCAGCGCTGATCCTGGTCCTCCTCCTCCTCGCCCGCTTCGAGCATGCTCGTGGCCTCGGCCACGAGCCGGTTGATCATCCGCGTCTGCTTGCGGGCGAGCGCCGCCACCTGCGCGTCGTGCTTCTGGTACACGTCTTTCTCGTCGCGGCCCGCGGGGCCCGAGATGATGAGCGGGGTCCGGGCCTCATCGACGAGGACCGAGTCCACCTCGTCGATGATCGCGTAGGCGTGTCCGCGCTGTACCCGCTGCCGGAGTTCGATGACCATGTTGTCGCGCAGGTAGTCGAACCCGAACTCGTTGTTCGTGCCGTACGTGATGTCGGCCCGGTAGGCGGCCCGCCGTTCCTCGCTCCCGGGCTCCGTGTCCTCGAGGACGCCCACCGTGAGTCCGAGATAGCCGAACACGGTGCCCATCCACTGGGCGTCCCGGCGGGCGAGGTAGTCGTTGACCGTGACGAGGTGGACGCCGCGGCCGGGGAGCGCGTTGAGGTACATGGGCATGGTGGCGACGAGCGTCTTGCCCTCGCCGGTCGCCATCTCGGCGATCTTCCCCTGATGGAGGACGATCCCGCCGATGAGCTGCACGTCGTACGGGACCATGTCCCAGCTCATGTCGTTGCCGCTGACGACGATCTCCGTGCCGAGCAGACGCCGGCAGGCTTCGCGGACCGTGGCGAACGCCTCGGGGAGGATGTCGTCGAGCACGGCCTGGGTGGCTTCGTTGAGTTCGCCCTCCGTCACGGCGATGCGCTCGGTGAGGTCCGCGCGGCGGGCCGGATTCTCGCTGAAGCGACGCTTCTCCCGGAGCGCTTCGACGGCATCCTCGAACGTCGAGGTCCGTTCGCGTATGGTCTCCCGGAACTTCGCGGTCTGCGCCTTGAGCGCCTCTTCCGGCAGATCCGCCAGCCGCGATTCGTGCTCCTTGACCTGCTCGATGATCGGACGCATGCGCTTCATCTCGCGCGTGAAGCGCGTTCCGAAGACCTGCGTGACGACGTTCTTCAACATCCGGGACTCGCTGGGTTACGTGGCGCGCCCGACGGGTCGGCCAGGGCGCGCTCGACATCGTGTCGGATCGACTCGGGAACGAGGAAGTGGACCGAACGCCCCTCGCGGAGACGGCGCCGGATCCGGCTCGCCGAAACATCGATTCGTGTGACGTTCACGACAAGATAGTCTATCGGCGTTGTGGTCGGGGGGAACACCGGATCCCGGCCTCCCCGCGGCATCACGGCGATCCGGGCGAGTTCCCGGACGCGGTCGGGGTCCTTCCAGCCGTCGAGCACCGCGAACTGGTCCGCGCCGATGGCGAGGATCAGCCGGTCGTCCGGGAACTGTCGCGCCAGCTCCTCTAGCGTGTCGACGGTGAAGGAGGGTCCGGAGCGCCGGAACTCGAGCGGGCTGACCTCGATCCGGGGGATGCCGTGGAAGAGCCGCCGGGTCAGCTCGAAGCGGGTCGCGGCGGGGAGCACGGCGGGGCGGTGGGGCGGGTCGGCGGCCGGAATGACAAGCAGGCGTTCGAGGCGAAGCTGCTCGACCAGCTCCCGCGCGACGATCGCGTGTCCGACGTGGGGAGGATCGAAGCTGCCCCCGAAGACGCCGATCCGGCGACCGGAGGCCGGACGGTCAGCGGAGGGTGGCGGCATTCCTCGTGGGGTCTTCCTCCGCGGCCGCATTCCGCGCCTCCTCCGAGTCGGGGAACTCCGCCAGGAGCCGCTCCCGGATGCTGCCGGCCTCGTTCTCGTACCCGACGCTGCGATAGACCTGATAGAGGCGCCACAGGAGGTCCGGGAGGAAGTCCGCCGAAGGCTCCTCGGCGAGGGAAAGCTCGAAGTAGACGATCGCGGACTCGGGGAGCCGGAGTCTGTCCTGATAGTACGTCCCGATCTCGTAGCTCTTGCGCGCGAGCTTGGCCCGCGCCTCCGCCATCAGGCGTTCGGCCTCCTCGCGGAAGGGGGTCGTGGGGAAGAACTGCAGCAGGCGACCGCATTCCTCGAGCGCCCGGCGGGTGAACTCCTGGGAGAGAGAGACCTTGGGCGAGGCGGCGAGATACGCGCGGCACAACCCCAATTGCGCGTCGTCGGCCAGGGGACTGTTGGGCCGGCCCGTGGCCATGCGGCGGAATTCCTCCACCGCGTCGAGTTCGTTTCCGGCCCGCAGGTGGCCTTCGGCGGCGAGATACTGGGCGCTGTCGGCGAGCGGATTCAGCGGATCCCGGATCATGAAGGCGAGGAAGCCGTTAGCGGCCCGGCGGTATTCCCCGGCGTCGAACTCGTCGTGGGCCCACTGAAAGAGGTCCGGGGGCGCCAGGTCGGCGGGGGGGCCGGAACTCCCGCACGCCGCGAGCGAGAGGGCGGCGGCGCACACGGCCGCGCGGGCTCCCCGCCTCATTCGAACCCGAAGCGGATCTGGCGCATCCGCTCCTCCGCGCGCCGGACGAGCGCGTGCGTGCGCGTCGGGTTGAGCTCGATGACCCGCGCGTAGCTCACGAGGGCTTCGTTCGTATCGCCGAGGGCGAGCTGCAGCTCGCCGCGCAGGAAGTGCGCGTCGACCATGAGGGGCCGCTGCACCCCGAGCTTCACCATCTCATCGAGCTTCTCGAGCGCGGTCGCGGGGCGGCCTTCGGCCCGGTCCTCGTCCGCCGACTCGTAGAGGCAGTCCCCGTACTGGAAACTGGCAGCACCCCGGGTCCGGTCCGAGTCCTCCACCGCGTCGAGGTATCCCCTGAAGAAGGGCAGCGCGCGCGTGCAGGCGCCGAGCTGTCTGTAGGCGAGGCCGATCTCGTACAGCACGGCCGGATCGGGATCGCCATCCTCGGCGAGGAGCGCGAGACGCAGCGACAGCGACAGCGCGTCGTCCCCCGCCTGGGCGTAGTAGTCGGCCAGCGAACGCTGGAGATCCGCGGGGAGGTATCCCATGCCCCACCCCAGCAGAGGCTGCAGCGCGCTCGACATGTTCTCCCTCGCCCCCCGTGCACGGGCGGACCTCGCGATCCCCGCGAGCGCGGCGGCCGCCTGGTGCCGGAGTCCGGGATCCCGCTCCGTGAGCGTCTCGTAGACCGTGATCGCCTCGGCGACATCGCCGCGCGCCGCGTACGCCTGCCCGAGTCTGAGCAGGACGTCCTCCGTGTCGCCCCGAAAGCGGCGGGCGAGGAGGTATTCGGCGATCGCCTTGTCCGCGTCTCCCACGGCGAGATAGCGGTCGCCGCGCTCGAGCGACGGGTCCACGGGGTCCCCGCACGCCGCGAGCGCGAGCGCGATCAGAATCCCGCTCGTCCGTCCGCCGGACCGTCGCATCGTCACCATCCCGGTTCCCGTCTCGGTTCCCGTCCGCCTCAGTTCCCGTCCTCCTCCCGGGTTGCCCGCCGCGGGGCGCCCGCGACGCCTTTCCGCGTCCAGCGCCGCACCAGTCCGTACAGGAGGATGCAGCGCACCGCGGAGAGCCCGTCGCGCCAGTTGATCTTCTTGCCCTCTGCGTACGTCCGGCCCGCGTAGGAGATCCCCACTTCGTAAACACGCCACCCGCCGAGGGCGATCTTCGCCGTCAGCTCCGGCTCGACGCCGAAGGCCCGCTCCTCGATCGTGAGGTCCTCGATGACCTCTCGCCGGACACATTTGTAGCACGTCTCCATGTCGCTCAGGTTGAGGTTCGTGACCATGTTCGACAGCCGAGTCAGCCACTGGTTGCCCAGGTAGTGCCAATAGTAGAGCACCCGGTGCGGCTGGCCGCCCATGAAGCGCGACCCGTACACCACGTCCGCCCTCCCGGCGAGGATCGGCTCCAGAAGGCGCGGATACTCGGCCGGATCGTACTCGAGATCGGCGTCCTGCACGATCACGATGTCGCCGCGGACGGCCCTGAACCCGGTCGAGAGCGCGGCCCCCTTGCCCCGGTTCCTCTCGTGGACGAGGGCCTGGTCCACCAGTCCTTCCTCCTCGAGCCGGCGCAGGATGGCGCCCGACGCGTCCCGCGAGCCATCGTCGACCGCCACCAGCTCGACCTCCGGCGCGAGCTCCTTCACGCGCCGCACGATGGTCTCGAGCGTCGCCTCCTCGTTGTAGATGGGCATGACCACGGAAACCCGCGCCCGACCCGTCTCCCGCATTCCGCCTCCCCGGCCGTTCAATCCGGCATCGTCTCCAGCCGGCCCAGCGCCTGCAGCCGATGAAAGTAAGCCACCGTGCGCCGCAAACCGACCTCGAGCGGAATCCGCGGCGTCCAGCCCAGCTCCGCCGAGGCGAGCGAGATGTCCGGACGCCGCACCTTCGGGTCGTCGGTGGGCAGCGGGCGAGCCTCCAGCGGCGATGCGGAACCGGTGGCCGCGACCACGAGTTCCGCCAGTTCCCGGATCGTGTACTCGCCCGGGTTCCCCAAGTTGACGGGTTCGTGGAGTTCGGCGTTGAACAGACGCCAGATCCCCTCCACCAGATCGGAGACGTAGCAGAAGCTGCGGGACTGCGAACCGTCGCCGTAGATGGTGAGCGGCTGACCCCTCAGCGCCTGCACGACGAAGTTGGAGACGACGCGGCCGTCGTCGGGACGCATGCGGGGACCGTAGGTATTGAAGATGCGCACGATCCGCGTGTCGACTCCGTGGGCGCGCCGGTAGGCCATGGTGATCGCCTCGGCGAAACGCTTCGCCTCGTCGTACACGCCGCGCGGCCCGATCGGGTTCACGTTGCCCCAGTAGGACTCGGGCTGGGGATGGACGAGCGGATCGCCGTAGACCTCCGAGGTGGACGCGAGCAGGAGCCGGGCCCCGCGCGCCTTCGCGAGCCCGAGCGTGTTGTGGGTGCCCAGCGCGCCGGCCTTGAGCGTCTGGATCGGGAACCGGAGGTAGTCGACGGGACTTGCCGGCGAGGCGAGGTGGAAGATGCCGTCGAGCTCTCCCTCGATCTCGATGTGCCGGGACACGTCGCGCTCGAGGAGCCGGAACCGGGGATCATCCTCGAGATGCGAGAGGTTCTCCCGCCTCCCCGTGAGGAGGTTGTCGACGCCGAGGACGGTGTGTCCCTCGGCGAGAAGCCGGTCGGTGAGGTGCGACCCGAGGAAGCCGGCGGCCCCGGTGACGACGAATCTCACGCGACGACCTCCGGGCCGATCTGCCTGCGGCCGACCGGATAGTACTCGAACCCCAGTTCCGCCATGCGCTCGGGGTCGAACAGGTTCCGCCCGTCGAACACGATGCGACGGGCCAGACGCTCGCCGACCGCGGCCCAGTCGGGGCGGCGGTACTGGAGCCACTCCGTCGCCAGGACGAGCGCGTCGGCGCCGTCCAGCGTCTCGTATTCGTCGGCCCCGTACTCGACCTCGTCTCCGAGGTAGACGTCGCGCGCCGGGTCCATCGCGACCGGGTCGTGCGCCACGATCGAGGCGCCACGCTCCCTCAGCGCGGCCACGATCGCCCGGGAAGGCGCCGCGCGCATGTCATCCGTGCGCGGCTTGAAGGCGAGCCCCCAGAGGGCGAAGCGCCTCCCCGACAGGTCCTCGCCGAACCGCCGCCGGATCTTCCGCACGAGGAGCGTCTTCTGGCGGTCGTTGATCTCGTTCACCGCGCGCAGGATGGTGAGGTCGAGGTCGCGTTCCGCGGCCGACCGGATGAGCGCCTGCACGTCCTTCGGGAGGCAGCTTCCGCCGTATCCCGCCCCGGCGTAGAGAAAGGCGGGCCCGATGCGCGGATCGGAGCCGATCCCCCGCCGCACGCGCTCGATGTCGGCGCCGGTCCGCTCGCACAGCTCCGCGAACTGGTTCATGAGGCTGATGCGCGCCGCCAGCATCGCGTTCGCCGCGTACTTGGTGAGTTCCGCCGAGGGGATATCCATGAAGATGAGCGGGTTCCCCGACCGTCTGAACGGCTCGTACAGCTCCGTCATGCGCTCGCGCGCGCTCTCCGCATCGACGCCGCACACGATCCGGTCCGGATACATGAAGTCGGCGACGGCGTCGCCCTCCTTCAGAAACTCGGGGTTCGCGCACATGTGGAAGGAGACGTCGGTGCGGCGCGCGATCTCGGCGCGCACGATCTCGTTCGTCCCCACCGGCACGGTGCTCTTCGTGACGACGACGGCATGCGGGCGCAGGTGTTCGCCGATCGTCCCGGCGGCCGCGCGCACGAAGTCGAGGTCGGCGAACCCGTCCTCCCCCGGGGGCGTGCCGACCGCGATGAAGATGACCTCCGCCGTCCGGATCCCTTCGGCGGCGTCCGTCGTGAAGCGCAGCCGGCCGGCCGCGAGGTTCTCGGCGATCAGGGCCTCGAGCCCCGGCTCGTAGATGGGGACCTCCCCCGAGTTGAGCCGTCGAATCCTCGCTTCGTCGACATCGGCGCACGTCACGCGGTTCCCGGCGCCGGCCAGACACGACCCCGCCACGAGCCCCACGTACCCGGTGCCGATCACGGTGACTTCCATCGGCGTTTCCGCTCCCGTTTCTTCGGTTGATCGAAGCTCGCGACCCCGCCCTCAGGCGGCGCCGGAACTCGCGACCCAGTCGAGCGTGTCGCGCGCGCAGGCCCGAAGGTCGCGCTCCGCGCGCCACCCGGTCGCCCGGGAGAGCCGTCCGGGGTCGCCGATCACGGCTTCGGGCTCGCCGGGCCGAACGAGGGTCGAGTCACGCACGACTTCGGGCTCGATCCCGGCCACCTCGATGACCCACTCGAGCAGTTGCCGGACCGGCGTCCCCCTTCCCGAGCACACGTTCCAGGCGCGGTGGGGCGGCCGGTCGAGATCGGCGAGAGCCCGCAGCGCCCGCACCCCGTCCCGCACGTCCGTGAAGTCCCGGGCGACGTCGAGATTTCCCACCGTGAGACGGGAGTCGGTGGCTCCCCGTCGAATCGCCAGCGCGCGGCGGCAGAAGCTCGGGAGCACGAACACCGGCCGCTGGCCGGGCCCCACGAGCGGGAAGAGCCGCGCCACGACGACGTTCACGCCGAGGGCCGGGCCGGCCCCCCGGGCGATCACGTCCTGCGCGGCCTTGGTGGTGCCGTACACGCTCAACGGCCGCAGCGGCGTACGCTCTCCGATCGGACCGTCGACCACGCGGCCGTACGCGTCGGCGGAGCCGGGGACGAGGACGGTCTCCACGTCCGACCGGGCCCGGGCCGCCGCTTCCACGACGTTCAGCGTGCCCATGCCGTTCACCTCCAGCGCGTCGGCGGGCCGGGCGCGCGCCTCCGCGCTCGACGAGTACCCGGCGAGGTGGAAGATCCGGCGCGGCCGGGCGGCGTCCACCACCGCGGCCACCGTCGCGCCGTCGCGCACGTCCAGCCTCCGCCACTCGACCGCGCCCCTCTCCTCCCGTGAAAGGGTCCCCTCCGCCGGCGTCCCGCCGAGAGACGTCGCCGTCACGTCGCAGCCCCGTGCCAGCAGGTGGGCGAGGAGGTGCTGCCCGATGAACCCATCGCCGCCCGTGACCAGCACCCTCACGGCACCGACCTCCATGGCGCCCCCGTGCGGCGGAGTCGTGGCATCGCGCGTTACAGGGCACGCGCGAGGCGACGCGCGGCGTAGGTCACGATCAGATCCGCGCCGGCGCGGCGGATCGCGTACGCAGCCTCGAGGCGAGCGGCCTCGGCGTCCAGCCAGCCGTTCGCGCCCGCCGCTTCGATCATCGCGTATTCGCCGCTCACCTGGTACGCGGCGGTGGGCCGCCGGAACCGGTCCTTCACCCGGCGCACGATGTCGAGGTTCGGCAACGCCGGTTTCACCATGACCAGATCCGCCCCCTCCGCGATATCGAGACCGACTTCGCGCAGGGCTTCGTCCGCGTTGCGCACATCCATCTGGTATCCGCGCCGGTCCCCGAACGCCGGAGCGGACTCGGCGGCGTCCCGGAACGGCCCGTAGAAGGCGCTCGCGTACTTCGCGGCGTAGGACAGGATGGCCACGTCCTCGAGGCTGGCCTCGTCGAGCGCGGCCCGGATGGCGGCGACACGGCCGTCCATCATGTCCGACGGCGCCACGATGTCGGCCCCGGCCGCCCCGTGACTCACGGCCTGGGAAGCCAGCCGCTCCAGTGTCGGGTCGTTGGCGACGCGATCGCCCTCCAGCAGCCCGCAGTGGCCGTGATCCGTGTACTCGCACAGGCACACATCCGTGATCAGCACCAGGTCGGGAAGCGCCTCACGCAGCGCGCGGAGCGATCGCTGGATCACGCCGTCCGGGGGGTCCGCCCGCGAACCCCGGGCATCCTTGCTCGAAGGAAGGCCGAACAGGAGCACGGCCCGGATCCCCTCCTCGAACGCTTCGCCCGCCTCGTCCACGGCCGCTTCAACGCTGAAGCGGTCGATCCCCGGCATGGAGGCGATCGGCTGGCGCGCCGGCCCCCGATCATCGATGAACAGCGGGTAGATGAGATCCGAGGCCGCGAGCCGCGTTTCGCGGACCAGCTCCCGCAGCGCGGCCGTCCGCCGGAGGCGGCGGGGCCGGGACACCGGAAAGGGCGCCTCAGACACGGCTGGCTGTCGCGGAACGACGGCCCGGCCGCGCGGCCGCCCGCGTCAACGCGTCCACCAGCCCGGGCATCGAGTGTGTCGCCGCCACGACGTGCACGGGAAGCCCCAGCTCCGACAGGGTGGCGGCGGTCACCGGGCTGATGGCGGCCACCAGGGCGCCTCCGGTCTGCGGACCCACGAGTTGCACGAAGGCTCGGGCGGCGGAAGAGGCGGTGAAGGTCAACCAGTCTCCGCGCCCGAGTTCGATGAACTCGAGCAGAGCCGCTCGCACCGGCCAGTTGACGTCGACGGCGTAGGCGGGCGCGACCTCGACCTCCGCTCCGGCCGCGACGAGCCGCTCCCGAAGCACGGGCCGGGCGCCCTCGGCCTGCACGAGGAGCACGCGAGCGCCCGCGCGTTCCCCGGGCGCGGTGGCCGCCACGATGCTGTCGGCGAGCGCCTCGCCGCGATACACCGGCGGCACGAGACAGTCCGCGGCTCCGTGTGCCCGCGCCGCCTCCGCCGTCGACGGCCCCACCGCGGCAAGCCTGCACGCCCGCAGCGCGTCCGCCCGACCTTCGGCCCGAAGCGCCTCCGCCAGACGCTCGACGGCATTGACGCTCGTGAAGACCACCCAGTCGTACGCGGCCAGGCGCTTCGCGGCGCGGGGCAGCCCCCGGGGGTCGGTCGGCGGGACGAGACGTATCGTGGACGCGGTGGTGACCGTGGCCCCCATCGCCTCGAGCCGGTCCCGCAAAGGGCGGGCCTGCCCGGGCGGCCGGGTCACCAGCACGTGCTGGCCGGCCAGGGGCGGGGCGGTGGCAGGGTTTGGCGGGGGCCGGGTCAAGCTCCCTTGACGACTTTTCCCGCCTTGATGCACCGCGTACACACGCGCACGCGACGCCGCACCGACTCCTCCACGATTCTCACGCGCTGCAGGTTCGGCATGAAGCGGCGCTTGCGCCTGTTGTTCGCGTTGCTCACGTGGTTCCCGACGCCGGGTCCCTTGCCGCAGATGTAGCAGAAGTTGGCCATGGGTCGCTCAGTGCACGAACACGGAATCGGCCAGGAGGAAGGTCGGCGAAGTGGGGATCATCCCGGCCATTTCCTCGCGCACCGCCCCTGCCGTGACCCAGGTCGCGCCGATCGAATCGTTGAATGTGTAGACCTCGCCCGACACGAAGACGCTGTCGCCGCCGTAGATCGTGATGTCCGCCATCCGGAGGCGCTGAATCGGATCGCCTTCCAGGAGGACGGGATAGGCGAGGCTGTCGCTGAGCGCCAGCAAGAGGGCACCCTCCCCGAGGCCGCTCGCCACGCGGATCCCCTCGATGACGACGCGGCGCCCGACCGCTCCCCGCGGATTGTTGAGGAGATCCCCGGCGTTCAGATCCCGAGCGGCCTCCACCTCGGCCTCCTCGGCGGCGATGCGCTCCGCCACGATCCCCTGCGACTGGAGATTGAGCCA